>NC_018748.1:1279508-1599386 GCF_000263195.1 Emticicia oligotrophica DSM 17448 | reverse complement strand
GGCTTTAAGCTAAGCTTTATTGTTCCTAAGGATATTAATTATCAACTTGGACTAGGAAGAGTAAGTTTTTATGCGATTTCGTCAGATAGTTTAACGGATGCCACAGGTAGTTTTAATGAATTGATGGTAGGTGGTAGCGAAACTAATATCTTGAATGATACAAAACCACCAGAAATTAAGTTAAGCGTTGATAAAAATAATGTGCTTAGTGCTGAGATAAGTGATGAAAATGGAATAAATATTTCGCAAGCTGGTGTAGGGCACGAAATGCTTTTAGTTTTAAATGATACGCTGCAAGTTGTTGTAAATCAGTATTTTGTGAATGAAAATGAGTTGACAAAAGGAGTCTTGAAATATAATTTAGGAGAACTACCTGCCGGTCGTCATACCATTAGATTAAAAGTTTGGGATACCTATAATAATTCAGCTGAAAGAGCGTTAGAATTTGTAGTTGAACGCGTTGATTTAAAAATTTTGAGAGCCTACAATTATCCAAATCCAGTTGAAAACACTACAAGTTTTTATATTGAACACAACGCCGAAAACCAAGATTTAACTATTAAATTGAGTATTTTTGATGCCAGTGGGAAGCAGATATTTGAGCACTCTGAGAATTGCTATGTATGCGATAAAACCCTGAATGTTGGCATGGAAGTTGAACCTAAAAAGTGGAAAGCAGGCACATACATATATCGAATTTCTGTTAGTTCTTCTTCTGAAAATAAAACTTCGTCGTTTGCTGGCAAAATGCTTTTTTGGAAGTAATCAAGAAAATAAGTTATATTTGAACTTGTAAAACTAAAGACAAAAATATATTCTGAAACGATAAACACCCTTTCTAAGGGTAGGATATTAAAAAATCTCACATGAAACGTAAAATTGTAGCAGCTTTGGCAAGTGTAGCTTTTATCAATGCTTTCACTACTCAAGCACAAGTTAGTAGAACCCTTTCGCCGTCAGTACCTTTTCTTACAATCTCACCAGATTCAAGAGGAGCCGCTTTGGGTGATGCTGGGGTAGCATCTACACCAGACGCTAATTCAATTTATTGGAATACCGCCAAATTAGCCTTTATAGATAAAAATATTGGTTCAACTGTATCATATACACCTTGGTTACGTGATTTAGTTGATGATATGGGGCTACTCAATGTTGGCTTATTCAAAAAACTCGATAAAAATTCGGCGTTTGGAGCATCAATGACTTACTTTAATCAAGGTGAGATACAATTTACAACTGCTACTGGACAACCAAATGGAACTTTCCAATCGAGAGATTTGAATTTTACGGCTGGTTATACTCGTAAAATCGGTAGAGATTTTTCAATGGGTATCAATGGTAAGTTTATTCACTCAAATCTTATTGGTAGCCAAGTAGTAAATGGTGTAGCAAGTAAGCCAGCAAGTACGGTAGCTGGCGACGTTTCGTTCTTCTATACTACCGACCGCCCAAGTGCAAAAGATAAAGACCGTGGAATGACCTATTCTGCAGGAGCCGTTATTTCAAACATTGGTGGTAAAATTAATTACGGAAGAAGTGCTTTCTATATTCCTACTAATTTGAAAGTTGGTGGTGCCGTTGGCTTTAAACTAGATGCTCATAATAGATTTAACTTCTTGCTTGATGCCAATAAATTATTGATTCCTACTCCACCATTGCGTGATAACAACGGAAATATTGTGAAAGGCCGTGACCCTGAAACTACCAGTGCAATTGCTGGAATTTTTGGCTCATTTTCTGATGCCCCAGATGGTTTAAAAGAAGAGCTTCGTGAAGTTACGCTTTCTACGGGTGTAGAATATTGGTATAATAATTTCTTTGCACTTCGTGGGGGGTATTTTATGGAGAGCAGTATGAAAGGGGGGAGTAAATACGTAACTACTGGTTTAGGTTTAAAAATAAGCAATTATCAACTTGATTTGGCGTATTTAGTGCCTACTTCACAAGGAAGTCCACTTGCAAATACTTGGAGAATTACTTTGATTTTTGATATGAACGGTAAGCCATCGAGTATCCCAACCGAAGTACCAACAGAAAATAACTGATGCATTAGATATTTGAATGGATAAAATTAAGGTCATAAAGGCAACAAGCGACGACGTCGAGCCATTAAAAAAAATTGGGATAGAAACTTTCTCAGAGACATTCGCTTCAATGAATTCTGAAGAAAATATGAAAGCATATTTAGAAGAAAGTTTTGCTAACCAAAAGTTATTGACCGAGTTAAAAAATCCGAATTCAATATTTTATTTTGCAAAGTATGAAGAGGATATTATTGGTTATCTGAAAATTAATACTGGCGAGTCTCAAACAGAGCTGAAAAATACAAAATCGCTCGAAATTGAAAGAATCTATGTATTAAAAGCGTATCACGGTAAAAATGTAGGGCAATTACTTTATCAGAAAGCCATAGAGGTAGCTCAAGAAATAAATGTAGACTACGTATGGTTAGGAGTATGGGAAGAAAATCTGAGAGCTATCAGTTTTTACAAAAAGAATGGATTTGTTGAGTTCGATAAGCATATTTTTAGATTAGGCGATGACGAACAAACAGATATTATGATGAAGCTTCAGATGAAAAAATAAATATCTTAAACAAAAAAGCTCAATGACTTTCATTGAGCTTTTTTGTTTGAACAAGGTCTGAATTATTTTAATTGCTGTCGTTAATTCATTAGACAAAAGTAGTTTATGCGTGATAAGCTACTGCTGTTTGTTTTTGTGTGCCAAGGTTATCAATACCCAATTCTACTACATCGCCCGCAACCAAATAGCGTTGTGGCTTAAGACCTAAGCCAACACCCGCAGGAGTACCAGTCGAGATAACATCACCTGGAAGGAGTGTCATGAATTGGCTTAAATAACTTAGAATGGTAGGAATATCAAAAATCATATCGTCTGTATTCGAATCTTGAAGCATTTCGCCATTGAGCGATAACCACAAACGCAAATCATGCGGATTCGAAATTTCATCGGCAGTAGCCATAAACGGCCCTAGTGGAGCGAATGTATCACAGCTTTTACCTTTTACCCATTGTCCGCCACGCTCCAACTGAAACTCACGTTCGCTATAATCATTGTGCAAGCAATAACCAGCAATGTAGCTCATGGCATCTTCTTTTTCTACATAACTTGCTTTTTTGCCAATAACAAAAGCTAACTCAACTTCCCAGTCAGTTTTAACTGAGTTTTTCGGAATCACTACATCGTCATTTGGCCCACAAAGAGCAGTAGTAGCTTTGAAAAATACCACTGGTTCGGTAGGAAGAGCCATATTGGATTCTGCAGCATGTTTGGCATAATTTAAGCCAATACAAATAATTTTTGATGGACGAGCCACACATGAAGCTAATCTTACATCATCAGCTACTGTTGGGCAATTAGCCGCATTAGTCCTTAGCCAGTTTTCAAGTCGGTTGATGCCATCTGTTGCAAAAAATTGCTCATTGTAGTCTTCGCCAAAAGTCGAAACATCAATTTTTTTATCATTGGCGAGAATTACGCCAGGTTTTTCGTTGGTTTGGTCGCCAAAGCGGAATAGTTTCATAAGCCCAAACCCCTAAAAGGGGATTTTTATATTGATTTATACTAATTTTCTTAAGCTAACTCTCTAATCATCAGTAAAATATCGTCAAGGTATTCACGGGAATTACTCAGGCGAGGTACCTTATTTTGTCCCCCAAGTTTACCTCGTTTCGACATCCATTGGTAGAAAGTGCCGTTTTCTACAAAATGTACTTTTGGCTGTAGTAAGGCCATATCTTTGTAGCGTTTGGCGTCATAATCGGAGTTTACTTTTCTTAATGAACTATCGAGTGTTTCAATGAAAAGAGCCTCATTATCGGGCTTTTTCGAACATTCAATAATCCATTCGTGGCAACCTTTACTACCATCGCCCATATAAACAGGCCCCGCTGTATAATCAGCAATGGCGGCATTGGCAATTGCACAAGCTTCGGTGATGGCTATATCAGCATTTTCAATCACTACTTCTTCACCGAAAGCATTGATAAAGTGTTTGGTTCGCCCACTAACTTTGATTCTGTAAGGGCTAATCGAAGTAAATTTAACTGTATCGCCAATTTTATATCGCCATAAACCAGCATTGGTTGAAATCACCAAAGCATAATTTTTATCGAGCTCAACTTCTTCGAGAGTTAAGGTTTTAGGGTGCTCCTTTTCCCATTCTTCCATTGGAATAAACTCATAAAAAACGCCATAATCGAGCATTAGCAACATCTCGCCAACTCTACTGAGTTCATCTTGTATGGCAAAAAATCCTTCCGAAGCATTGTAGGTTTCAAGATAAGTTACTTGTTCAGAAGGGAATAGCTTCGTACGGAATAGGTCTCTATAAGGCTGGAAAGCTACCGCTCCGTGTACAAAAACTTCGAAATTAGGCCAAACTTCAAGCATGTTTTTCTTGCCAGTTCGTTCGAGAATATTTTCTAACAAAACTACTGTCCAGGTTGGAACGCCCAAAATACTTGTTACATTTTCTTGGGTACAAATCTGAATCATTTGCTCCATTTTTTGCTCCCAATTATCGAGTAAAGCCACCTCGCTTGGAGGGGTTCGAATGAAATCTGCCCAAGCAGGAAGATTTTTAGTAATTACCGCAGAAATATCTCCAGCTTGTGTATTGGCATTAAACGGATTTGGGTGAAGTGTACCACCAATCGAGAGCCCTTTACCTTCGTAGAGCTTGGCTTCTGGGCGGTTATTTAGATAGAGGGTCATCATGTCTTTCCCTCCACGATAGTGGCAATCTTCGAGCGATTCTTCCGAAACAGGAATAAATTTACTACGAGAATTAGTTGTACCAGAAGATTTCGAAAACCACTTTATTTCTGAAGCCCAAAGAACATTTTGCTCTCCTTTCAAAACTCTTTCAATGTAAGGATAAAGTTCTTCGTAGGTGGAAATAGGTACTCGCTCTTGAAACTTTTTAATCGAATCAATGCTACTATAGTCGTATTTTATACCCCATTCAGTGTATCGGGCGTTTTCGATGAGGTCGTGAAAAACACGGTTTTGCGTGTCTATTGGATTACGCAAAAACTCCTCAATTCGTGTAATGCGACGTTTAAGAAAAAAACTAAGTATGTCGTTAAGCATGCTCATTTGGTGGTTTGAAAGCACCAAACTCTTTAACGCCACAAGTTAGGGTTTGTAGCTCAGAAGTTTGTGACTCCAAAATTATTCGGGAAAATTAGGCTTTTTTTCTGAATCTCACAAACCTTTGGTGCGGTCGGGATAATCTGTAATGAGGCCGTCGCAGCCAACAGCTTTTACCTTTTCCATGTCTTCACGGCGGTTTACCGTCCAAGGAATTACTTTTATGCCTAATTCGTGGAGTTCTTTTACTCTTTTTTCAGTTGCTTGTGCAAAATAGGGGCTCCAAATTTCGGGTTTAAAACCTAATTTATTCAGATTAAATTGAATATCGTTGTTATCAAAAGGTTCGATTAATGCGGAAAGGGCGATGGCTTTATATTTTTTTTCCTCAATTTGTTTGTGCCAAAATTTCAATACATTGAAATCAAAACTTTGTAAAGTAACTCTCTCGGGTGGAATTTGCTTGATGATTACTTTATAAACCAAGTCGGAAAATTCTTCAACTGATGGCTGAGAAATGCCGTATTCTTTCTCCTCACTTTTTATTTCTATGTTATATTTCAAAGGTTTTACCCCTTTTTCTCGTGCGTATTTTTCACTTTCATGAATCATATCTTCGAGTAGGGGTTTATACACCGCCATTTTAAATTGCTCAGGATAATCTTTATTACCACGAAGACCTACATCATATTTTTCGATTTCTTCGTAAGTAAGCTGATATAAATTACCCTGAGTTTCTTTCGTAATAAAATTTCCAGAAGGGCCGGTTGTACAATTTGGATTAAAGAAAGGGTCATGAGAAACTACCACTTTTTTATCTTTCGAGATAACCACATCTAACTCTAATGTATGTACTCCCAAATCAATGGCTTTCTTGAATGCCGGAATTGTATTTTCTGGCATTAGTCCTCGAGAACCACGGTGGCCTTGAATTTCAAAATTCATGCTTTGGGCAAAGGTTAATATTGGGAAAATAATAAAAAGTATAGTTTTCATGAGTTTCTTTTACTAAACATTCCACCAATAAGTAAACTTCAATACTAAAGCACGGTTACGTACTTGAAAAGTATCAGAATAATAATTATCGGTATAAACCAAAAATAGGTCGGAAGCGGGGCTATATCTCCACTGCAAACGCGTATTTAGGTTCATGTTTTTAGTTTGGTTATTATACTGTAAAAAGTTTGTAAAGAATAATTTATTCGTGAAAGTTACATCAATTTTAGGGCCTATCAACCAAAAATTATATTGTGTATTTATTAATTCTTTAGGTAATATTTTATCGTCTTTGAAATCTAGACGATTATAATTTGCAGCCACCGTGAGAGCTACATAAGGTTGGAAACGATAACCTACTTCGCCATTCAAGCGTAGGCGAGTACCATTGGCGTAATAGCCACCGTATCTACTCGAAACCAAATAAGTGAATAAAGCTTGGGGTTTTGAAGTATAATCTACACCAAATGAGTTCCATTTATGTTCACTGCCTTTTGGTAAGAAAACGCCCGCATAATTGGTAGGGTCAAATTGGTTTAATAAATATACGTAGTTATGAGCTACCCAAGCCATTAATGTGCTTGTTTTTCGGAAATTTATACGGTAAGATAAGAATTTTTCGTTTTCAACTTCCTTCGAAAAATCTCTATTAAAATAATGCGTAAACATTGTCAGAGGACCATGGCTTAATACTTTGCTTGATGGTTTTGGGAAAAACAAATATCCCACTTGCGGGTTTAGTTTTCCGTAATCTAAGCGTGGTACGTAGCCTACTTCAGCGGTGTAGTTAGTGCCTACTTGTTCGAGTTGTACGCCCGCTGTCCAGCGTTTATTTGTATAAAGAATATTTCCTGCTAAAACGCCATCATTAGGCTTAGAGGTCGGGGTAAACGACTTTAAGTAGAGCAGTTTACCAGTCCAAGCATTATTTTTTGAAAGAATATTATACTCAATGCCTAAGTTTCTATTAAACTCACTAACATTTTTTGTGTCATTTAATGATTCGTACCCGATAGTTTGTTTATTGACAAACATAACCGCCACATTTGAACGGGCAAAAACACGGCGTTGGAGTGCAATAACGCCAAAATTCTGAGCTGCTGGAACAATATCATTTTTACCAGTTTGCATATCCATGAGGCCAATTCTCCAATCTTTATTAAGTTTTCCGCTTACCCTTGCCCCAAACTTAATGGGCGTATTTAAACCAATGCGGCGAGAAAAAAATGGACGAATGGTTTGATAACCAAAATTTGAGAACAAATCACCATTCTCTAAGAAAAACTGCCGTCTTTCGGGAAAAAGGAGTTCAAATCGGTCAAGATTAGTTTGCTGTTGGTCAACTTCTACTTGTGAGAAGTCGGGATTAACGGTTAAATCGAGATTTAGTGAAGAAGTAAGACCCACTTTGGCATCAAAACCAACATCTCCACGGTAATCGGCAGGAAGTTTTTTCTCGTGATTTTTACTTACACCACCTAAAATATAAGGAATTAATGAAATATTTGAAGAAGCCGTTGGTGGTTCTTCATCCCAAATCAATGAGGCTGCGTATGCCAATGATGCCGTCGGAAATTGGCGTGGTACAGGTGCCCAAGAAGACTTTTCGGTAGTTTTTAGGTCTAAACGGCTAAAATTTACCCCCCAACGCTTAATTCCTTTTTTATATCGAAGTGTTTTAAAGGGAATGGCACATTCCCAAACCCATTTTTCATCATCGTATTTTACTTCTGAAGTCCACTTATTTTCCCAAGTAAGACTAATGCTGCTACCATTATACATGAGCCCGTCCCACTGAGCTCCCATGGCATTCGCCCCAAACGAAAAGCCATTGGTTTGGTCATCGAATGTATCAATAAATAGTAAGTCGTTATCGTTTTTTCCGAAAGCAAAATCGCGTTTCAACGATTCTACCATATACGGACCAGGTAGTTTATCATAATTGATAAAAACCACGTATAGATTTTTATCGTCGTAGGTCATTTTTACATCCGTACGTACTTTGGCGTAGGAAGTATCCATTGGTAAAACTTGGTAGAAGTTGGTGGCCAATTGAGCATCTGCCCAGGCTTTTTCATCAACAATTCCATCAACTTTTACGGCTGAAGTTGCTCGATGGATGTGATACTCCATCTTTTCATTTTTTTTCTGAGCAAAAGTGTTTAGGAGGGTTAGTAGGAAAAAAGGAGCTAGTAGGTACTTGTACATTTTATATGATTAGATTGTAGTTTTGTTTATAACAAAATTATGTTTTTTCTACACGATTCCCTTGTAAATAAGTCCAAATGACAAAAAAAAGCGACAAAGCTTTGAATACGAACAAGTTAGAATTCTTTTGAGGCAAACCAGCGTTGATTTTTATCTTACCCAAATCTTTTGTTGATTAGGACAAAATAAAACGTCGGCAAGTAGCTCCCTTTGGGTTCTAAACCTTGCCGACGCCGAAAAAATCTGATATTTTTTATTTCTTCTCTGCTAATTCTGCGATTTTTTGGTGAATCATTACTTGATTTGACATGATTTTAGAGAAACCTCTTACATCATCGCCACTCCAAGCATTGTTCATTTCGCCGTAGCTACCAAATACCGGTGACATCAAATCGTAGTTAGATTTAATACCCAATAATTGGAAGTTATATGGAGCTAAATGCACACGAACTTCACCTGTTACGTGCGACTGCATGCTTTCCAAGAATTTTTCAATATCACGCATCAAAGGCTCTAAGAATTGGCCTTCGTGGAGCATCATTCCGTACCATTCGGCCAAATTTTGCTTCCAGTATTGTTGCCATTTAGATAACACGTGTTTCTCTAATAAATGGTGAGCTTTGATAATTATCAATGGAGCAGCAGCCTCGAAACCCACGCGGCCTTTGATACCAATAATGGTATCGCCTACGTGAATATCACGACCAATTCCATAAGGAGCTGCAATTTCAGTCAAACGACGAATGGCAGAAACTGGGTTTTCGAAACTTTCTCCAGCAACGCCTTTCAATTCACCATTAACGAATTGAAGAACTACTTCCTCGGTACCCGTTTTTGTTACTTGAGTCGGGAAGGCACTTTCTGGAAGGAAATCATGAGAATTTAGAGTCTCACGGCCACCTACTGAAGTTCCCCACAAACCTTTATTGATTGAATAAGCTGCTTTATGCCATTCACGAACAACGCCTTTCGAAATTAAAAACTCGATTTCAGCTTCGCGAGATAATCTTAAATCTCTGATTGGTGTGATTATTTGTGCATTGGGTAATACAATTCTGAAAACCATATCAAAACGCACTTGGTCATTGCCTGCACCTGTACTTCCGTGAGCAACCGCCTCAGCACCAATTTGCTTAGCATATTCGGCTACCGCTACTGCTTGAAACATACGCTCAGCACTTACCGAAAGTGGATACGTATTGTTTTTCAGGATATTTCCATAAACCAAAAAACGAATACATTTCTGATAATACTCATCAACCATGCGAGCTGTGTAGTGGTGTTTTACGCCCAACTCATAAGCCTTGGTTTCGATGTCCTTCATTTCTGCTTCCGAAAAACCGCCCGTATCAACTAATACAGAATGAACTTCATGACCCAACTCTTCGGTCAAATATTTTACACAAAACGAAGTATCTAAGCCTCCGCTGTAAGCCAAAACAACTTTCATAAGCCAAAACCCGCCCCAAAATGAGCGTATTTTTTAGAGTTCAACAAAATTTCCCACAAAAATAGGACTTATTAATGTGAAATCTCGAATTTTATTTAAAATTATTGCATTTTTCGTATAATCTCGAGATATAATTAACATCCCCCTGCCCCCCCTGAAAGGGGGAATATTTTCCCGAGAACAAAAATCCCCCTTTGAAGGGGGTAGGGGGATGTATTATTAGAGAAAATAATAATTACCTTGGTACAGTGAAATACATGATTGTGCCGATGCACGAAAAAACAATGTTAGGTAGCCAAACTGCCAGCATCGGAGGCATACTACCCGATTCGGCAATACCTTTCGACATAATGAAGAATAAGATATACACAAAGGCCAAAACGAAGCCAATAGCAATCTGAAAACCAACGCCTCCACGTGCTTTCCGAGCCGATACAATTAGGCCCATCAACGATAAAATGATTACGGCAAAAGGCGTAACAATTCTTTGGTAAAGTTCAATCTGAAAAGACTCAATACCTTCAGCTCCACGACTGCGAATTAATTCGATTCGCTTCCTTAATTCGGGTATCGTAAAGGTTTCATAAATATTACGGTCACTTTCAAAATCACTCGGAGAAAGATTAATCAAAGTATCTTTAGAAGCCACATTATAGATGATTTTATCTTTCATAATACCCAAGGTTCGAATCTTATAATCTGTAATTTTCCAACGTTTTGTACTATCATTCCATTCGATTCTTTTGGCCGATAGCTTCTCAATGAGTTTATTATCAACAATCTTTTCGAGCGTAAAATCATAGCCCATTTTTGTTTCGTTGTTATAGCTCGACATATACGCGTAGGTATTGGGAGCTACTGCAGTATGAAAATCTCGGTCGGAGAAATAAAATTTATCATTGACATAAACAGCTTCAAAACCTAAGCGAACTTTATTAGCTTTTGGGAGAATCCAGCCGACCATCACGAAAGATAAAACCGCCACCATTGAAGAGGCTATAAAATAAGGTAGCATCAGGCGAGGGAAACTGGTTCCACTACTTAGAATAGCTACAATTTCGGTGTGAGCTGCCATTTGGGCAGTAAAAAAAACCGTAGAAATAAAAATCATCAACGGACTAATATAATTGGCCCAATATGGAGCAAGATTAGCGTAGTAAGAAAGTAAAATGGCACGCATTGGTGCGTTTTTCTGAATGAAATCATCGTTTTTTTCCACGAAATCAATCACCATGATAATGAGCACAATGACCAATACCGCAAAAAAGTATGTCTTCAGAAATCGCTTGATTAGATATTTATCGAGAATATTCATAAAGCCCCATTTGAGGGAAACTAAAGGTTTATGATTTGGAAATTTGGTGCAAAGATAAGTAATCTTAGATGCTCATTGGTTTTATTAAGAAGTATTAACAAAGTTGTTTTCTGAAAATTACGCTTCTTGTGTTTGTACCAATAAGTTTCTGGCTACTTCATGACTAACGAAGAGCTTTAGTTGGTCGTTCAATAATAAGCTGTAAGATTTATCAAATTCACTTATTTCCAATACTTTAAGGTTACAACCAAGTGTAATTTGTTGTTTATCAAGATGTTGGAGAAATGCAGGCGAATGTACTGAAACTCCCATCATGATGACTGATTGATTAAGCGGAATTTCTGATAGTTTTTGATAACTCACCGATGGCATCTTACCTTTTGCATCTGGAATTGGGTCGCCATGAGGGTCAAATTTAGGGTTATCCAAGAAATCATCAAGGCGTTTGGTTAATTCTTTCGAGTCGATATGTTCGAGTTGCTCAGCAATATCATGAATCTCATCCCAGCCAAAGCCAAGTTTTTCTACCAAAAAAACTTCCCAAAGTCTATGCTTCCTAATGACACCCAAAGCAATTTGCTCACCTGCTTCGGTGAGTGTAACGCCTTGATATTTTCGGTAATTGATAAAGTTTTTTTCAGCCAATTTACGTAACATATCCGAAACCGAGGCGGCTTTGGTTTGCGTATGTTCGGCTAGTTGATTTGTGCTTACCTCGTTGCCATTGTGGCGTTCGGTAAGCAGATATATGATTTTGAGATAATTTTCTTCGGTGAAAGAGGTGATTAGTTGATTGTCCACAGTAGATAGACGATAGTATGAAAAATAGGCATAATAGCCAACTGCTTCCACAAAATTACATTTTTAGTCTAATCAAACAAAATTTTAGGTAAGTCTAAAAATTTATTTTGATTAGCAAATTTTTTGTTTTATGTTTGTATTGAAAATGGAGAATTACAACAAATGGAAAAAAATTTAGATATAAATCAGGTAAAGGGTTGGCGTTCGAATGGCTCGACACAATCTTTACCAGAAGTACACGGCACCATCAACGTTCCGAAAACAGGTAGTTCTTGGAAACGAATGGCTGCTTTTGTAGGGCCGGGATTGATGGTTGCAGTAGGATACATGGACCCCGGTAACTGGGCAACCGATATTGCTGGCGGTGCGAAATTTGGATATACGCTCTTGTCGGTTATTCTGATTTCGAACCTTTTTGCGATGCTTTTGCAGCATCTTTCGCTCAAATTGGGTATTGCAACTGGGCGAGATTTAGCTCAGGCCTGCCGTGATGCTTACTCGAAGCCAGTTTCGATTATGTTGTGGATATTGGCAGAAATTGCCATCGCAGCCTGCGATTTAGCTGAGGTAATTGGAGCAGCCGTAGCATTGAATTTACTTTTTCATATTCCACTTACTTACGGAATTTTGATTACATCCATTGATGTAATCTTTATCTTATTTCTTCAGAACAAAGGTTTTCGTTTAATCGAAGTGATTGTCGGGGGGCTTATTTTACTTATTCTACTTTGTTTTGGGTACGAAATTATTGTTTCACAACCCGATATTGTTGCAGTATCGAAAGGTTTAGTACCAAGTACGCAGATTGTTTCAAACCCTGAAATGCTCTATATCGCCATCGGAATCTTGGGAGCAACAGTTATGCCTCATAATTTGTATTTACATTCGAGTATTGTACAAACACGTAAAATCGAAGATACACAGGCTGCCAAGCGTAGTGCCATTAAATACGCCACAATCGACTCAACAGCCTCCCTTTTCATTGCCTTTTTTATCAATGCTGCTATTTTGATTATGGCGGCTGCAACTTTTCATTTTACAGGAAATAAGGAAGTGGCTGATATTACAGATGCGTATCATTTACTTGACCCAATTTTAGGTGTGAAATTAGCAGGACTTTTCTTTGCAGTGGCTCTTTTAGCCGCTGGACAAAATTCTACACTAACAGGTACATTGGCTGGACAAATCGTGATGGAAGGTTTTTTAAATATTCAGCTAAAACCGTGGTTGAGAAGACTCATTACTCGACTTTTAGCCATTGTTCCAGCACTGATTGTAGCTATTTTGTATGGAGAACAAGGAACGTCCGATTTGTTGGTTTTGAGTCAAGTAATTCTCTCACTGCAATTAAGTTTTGCGGTGGTACCATTAGTAATGTTTACTTCTGATAAACTCAAAATGGGAGAATTCGTGAATCCCGCTTATGTAAAATATACTGCTTGGGCTGTAACAGTTATTATTATTGCTTTGAATAGTTATTTGCTGTTTGATACGATATTTTAAAAACACTTAAATAGTCCTTGTATAAAAACGAAGACTTCGCTTTAAGCGAAGTCTTCGTTATATTATATCACAACTAAAAATAATTATTCAAAATTAATTGTAAAATTGACACTTAATAATTTACTTCGCATCACTTTTCGAATCAAATTCAAACCAAAATATCATTAACATGTCAAATCTTAAGGTTACTCTTGGTCAAAAAGAGTATTTTCCGTTTATCAAAGATGCAATTGCATACGAAGGTAGAGAGTCAAACAACTACTTAGCATTCAAATACTACGATGCTAATCGTGTGGTGGCTGGCAAGACAATGGCTGAACACTTACGTTTCGCCACTGCCTATTGGCACACATTCTGTGGTAATGGTGGTGACCCATTTGGTCCAGGAACTAAAATCTTCCCTTGGGATGTTGCTACAAGCCCAATGGATGCAGCGAAACAAAAACTTGATGCTGCGTTTGAGTTTATGACAAAATTAGGCACGCCTTTCTACTGCTTCCACGATATTGATATTGCTCCAGAAGGAGATTCTCAAGCTGAATTCGAGAAAAACCTGCAAGAGATTGTGGCTTTAGCTAAACAAAAACAACAAGAAAGTGGTGTGAAATTACTTTGGGGAACGGCTAACTTATTCTCTCATAAGCGTTTCATGAATGGAGCTTCTACAAACCCTGATTTTGCGGTTGTCGCTCATGCTGGTTTCCAAGTAAAAAATGCTATTGATGCTACAATTACTTTAGGAGGTGAAGGATATGTATTCTGGGGTGGACGTGAAGGTTATATGTCGTTGTTGAATACAAATACAAAGAAAGAAATTGACCACCTTGGCCAGTTCCTTTCTATCTCACGTGATTATGCCCGTTCACAAGGATTTACTGGTAAATTCTACATTGAGCCAAAACCATGTGAGCCATCGAAACACCAATATGATTATGATGCACAAACTGTGATTGGTTTCTTGCGTCAGTATGGTTTAGATAAAGATTTCCAATTGAATTTAGAAGTAAACCACGCTACTTTGGCTGGCCATACTTTTGCTCATGAACTACAAATGGCAGCAGATGCTGGTATGTTGGGAAGTATTGATGCAAACCGTGGAGATTATCAAAATGGCTGGGATACTGACCAATTCCCAATTGATTTATATGAGTTAACAGAATCAATGTTGGTGATTCTTGAAGCGGGTGGTTTCTCTACTGGAGGTATCAACTTCGATGCTAAGACTCGTCGTAATTCAACTGATTTAGAAGATATTTTCATTGCACATATTGCAGGTATGGATGCTTTTGCTCGTGCATTGTTGATTGCAACTGATATCCTTGACAAATCTGATTATAAGAAACTCCGTGCGAATCGTTATGCATCATTCAATAGTGGAGATGGTGCTGCGTTTGAATCAGGCAAATTAGGTTTAGCTGATTTACACCGTATTGCATTAGCCAATGGCGAACCACAACAAATTAGCGGCAAGCAAGAATTATTTGAAATGATTATTAATCAATACATTTAATCGAGTTGCATAAGCGAATGCGAGTGCTGTATTCTGGGTTTTTGACTCAGAATACAGCACTTAATATTAATCACTTTTTATTGGTTTGTAAGAACTCTCGCCAACCATCTTTCAATTAGGTATTTTTCTTTCACACAAACTGGGTCTAACGATTCCAACCAATAGCTAAAACTGCTTCACTATTTTCGGTATAATTGATTTAACGATAAGTAAATAAAAACAGTAGCTAAAATGATGCAGGCTAGTTGCTATCAAATTTTCTACTGAAAATGAAAAAAACTTGAATCGGCAATCAAGAATAACTTTTTACCTACCAGATACGTAAACTCCCAAATAGGCTCACTAATCATCTCCATTTAAGTATAAGGATTCTTCAAGTGATTCATTTGTTCAAAATCTTAAAAGAAAGCCTTGTAAATTGCTATTTTATCAAGAAAAATTAAGAACTTTGATTATAATTTGGCAAGGAACTTGCCCCGCTAGTACTTGCAATATTTGGTGTTTTTTAGCGTTGAAAAGCTACTACAAAGATTAACAATGAAGTTCAGACCAATTATATATTTAGTATTTGTTGCCTTACCGATACTTTCGGTAGCTCAGAAAAACAAAAAAACTGAGAGCAAGGATATTTCGGAGAAAGAGTTAAAGTCAGAAGCATACTTCGTAGAAGGCATGAAATACTACATTGCCGAATCCTACGACAAAGCCATTCCATTATTTAAGAAAGCCACCGAAGGCGAACCAACTAGTGCGGGTATCAACTACATGTTGGCTAAGGCGTATTTGGCTAGTAATGATATTGCCACCGCAACTGTTTACAGTGAGAAAGCACTTAAACTTGATGATGAAAATAAGTTTTATCGCAAGTTTTTAGGCGAAATCTACACCAAGCAAAAACGTTATAAAGATGCAGCTGAAATGTATGAAAAATTAGCAAGTAGATTTCCGCAGGATGTTGATAATTACCTCGATTTATCTAATATCTATATTCTGCAAGAGAAATTTTCTGATGCTATCGAAATCTACAATAAAATTGAGCGAACAATTGGAGTAAGCGAAGAAATTACTCGCCAAAAACAATTAATTTATCTCAAACAAAATAAGCTCGAAAAAGCCATCGAAGAAGGCGACCGCCTCATTGCTTCCGAACCTTCCGAACCAGAATATGTAGTTCAGCAAGCCCAAATATTGATTTCTAACGAACGCTACGAGCAAGCAATTACGATGCTCAGAAATTCGCTGAAAAAGAATCCAGATTTTGCGGAAGCACACGTACTTTTGGCCGAAATTTATAGAAAACAAAATGAACTCGAAAAATGTAATGAAGAACTTCAAGAGGCTTTCGCTAATAAAAACTTGTCTGTCGATGTAAAGTTTAAGATTTTGAATAGCTATATGCTCATGCTCAAAGACGACAGTAGTAATAAGACTTTAGATAATCTTCTTACACTCACACAAGCGTTAGTTAAGCAATCGCCTAAAGAAGCCAAAGGGTATGTTATTTTAGGTGATTTATTGATGAAAAAGGGCGAAACGGCAAGTGCTCGTGATAATTACGTAAAATCTACGACTTACGATAAATCAGTTTTTGAGGTTTGGTTAGCAATCGTTGAGTTAGATGCTAAATTGAATCAGATTGATAGCTTAGCTAAACATTCAGAAGAAGCGATTGAGTATTTCCCGAATCAATCATTTTTTTGGTATCATAATGGTTTTGCCAATTTTGCAAAGAAAGATTATGAAAAAGCAAGCTCTTCACTCGAAGAGGCTAAAAACTTAGCGGTAGATAATCTTGAGTTAGCGAAGCACGTGAATGCTCTTTTAGGCGATACTTACAATGAACTTAAAAAATATACCAAATCAGATGATGCCTACGAGGCTGTATTAAAAGTTGATCCTGACTATGAATATGTATTAAATAATTACAGCTATTATTTATCAATTCGCAAAGACAAACTTAGCCGTGCAATACAACTATCTTCTCGTTTAACTGACAAATTTGGTGATAATGCTACTTATCTTGATACGCATGCTTGGGTGCTTTATATGATGAAAGAGTATCAAAAAGCACGTGAGTTTTTAGAACGAGCTATCAAACAAGATAAAGGTGTGAGTGGTACAATCGTTGAGCATTATGGTGATGTCCTTTATCGACTTGGTGAGAAAGAAAAAGCCTTAGAACAATGGAAAAAGGCTCGTCAAATGGGTGAAAATAGTACAAATATTGATAAGAAGATTCAATCAGGAACTTTGGTTGAATAAATAAATAAGCCATTTTCTGCTGTCCACGAGTTTGAAGTGGAAATATAAACTAACCATAAAATGTTAAAATATACCTTTATAATTCTTAGTTTCTTTGTCATTCTTTCGACCTCTTCTTGTAAGCGTCATAGAATGCATAAAAAAGAGGTTGCATTGGCCGCCGATACGCTCCAGTCTGAAACAGTGAAAGCTGAAAAACCAGTCTTAACGGTAGAAGAACCTGCAAAAGTAGAAATACCAGTTGTACAAAAAATTGAGGTCAAGCCCGCTGAAATTGATTTTAAATACTTGAATATCAAATCAAAAGTAAATTTTTCAGGAGGTGGAGAAGAACAAAGTTTTCCTGTAAATATACATATCAAAAAAGATAGTATTATTTGGCTTTCTATTGTGGTAGGTTTGGAAGGTGGACGTGGAATTATTACGAAGGATTCAGTGATTTTCCTCGACCGATTGCATCGGACTTATTATAAATATGATTTCGCAAGTTTAAGCAAGCAATTCAACTTCAATCTGAACTATGATCTTGTTCAATCAATTTTAATTGGAAATATGCCGATTCGAAAGCGTGAGAGTGATGAAGTTTTGAAGCAAGAAAACGGTTTTTTAATAAAGCAAAAAGAAGGGTTTGTACTGATCGACAATCTTGTTTCTGAAGCAAATCTAAAACTCCAAAAAGTAAATGCAAGCGATGAAACTGGTGATAGCAAAATGGAAATAGACTATACTAACTTCTTGCCTATTACAGATTTATTGATACCACAAGAAGTAAAAGCAAAGATTGATGCTAAAAAGGATGGAAAGGTTCTACAAACTTCGGTAAATTTGCAACATAATAAAATTGAAGTGTTAGACCAAAGTCCGGGTTTTTCATTCAGTATTCCTAAATCTTACACGCCTAAGTAGGAAGTTGAAAACGAATACTGCGAAACCTGCTTACTCTTTTGAAAATGACCTTTAAAAAAATTACATACTTTATAGCCTTTTTATCAATTCTAAGTATTTGGCCTAACGCCGATTTGATGGCTCAGCGTAAGAAAAAAAGCCGAGCTCAACTCGAACGTGAAAAGCGAAGAAATCTTGAAAAAATTGCCGAAACTAAGCTAGCTTTAGAAAATACGCAAGAGAAAAAAGAAGCAACCGTTGGCAAAATCAAAGCCATTAAAGAACAAATTTCTTCGCAAGAAGAACAAATAGGTTTAATGGAGCAAGATTTAGAGCTGATTGATATGGAGATGCAAGATATTATAGGTGCCAAAGAAGTCCTCGAACGTAAACTCGATACACTTCAGAGGGAGTATGCTGCTATGCTTTATAGTGCCTCTAAAATAAGTGGAAAGATAAATAAACTTAGCTTTTTATTTTCTTCTTCTTCGTTTAATGAGCTTATTATGAGGTATAAATACCTGCAACAATATACAGATAATCGTAAATCTCAGGTAGCACAAATCATTAAAGTAGTAGCACTCCTACGTGAACGACAATCAAATTTACAGGGAAAACGTTCAGATAAAAAACGCATTATTTCGGCTAAACTTACCGAAGCTCAGTATTTAGAGCAATTAAAAAGTCGCCAGACCGAAATGGTAACTGAACTTTCGCAAAAGGAAAAAGATCTAAGAAAAGAAATAGAAGCAACTAAGAAGTCGGTTAGTAAATTAGAAGCATCAATTGAAGCGGTAGTATCTCGCGAAATGGCTCGTAAAAATCGCGAGTTAGAATTGAAGCAAGACCAAGCAGCTAAACTAGCCAAAAATAAGGCTAAACAAAATACTTCTAAGAAAGTAGTTAAAGTATCAAACGATGAAGATTCGGCACTTGGGCGTTCGTTTGCCGCTTCAAAGTCTCGTTTGCCTTGGCCCGTACAACGTGGCTTTATTTCAGATAGATTTGGTGTTAAAGAACACCCAGTTCTAAATGGGGTTTTGATAAACAATAATGGGATTGATATTCAAACATCGACCAATGCAACCGTAAGGTCGGTTTATGCGGGTGAGGTAAAAGATGTAACTGAAATTCCGGGTTTAGGCAAAGTGGTTTTGATTCAGCACGGCGAGTATTTTACGGTTTATGCTAATTTGAAACAAATTTTCTTATCAATAGGCCAAAAAGTGAGTGCTAAAGAAACTATTGGAACAGCAGGTGAGTCTGGCGGAGCTCCTGAAATTAACTTCCAGATTTGGCATAATAGCGAGCACTTAAATCCAGAAGGTTGGCTTAGTCCGAGATAATTATTCATAGAGAATTAAGAATGTAAAATTTACAAGAAGCTGCTTTTGTTATGTTTTCTTGAAAAGCCATTTTACATTTTTCATTCTACATTCTACATTAAACTATGTCTGTACATAACGAAATCAAGCGTGTTACTACGCATACCCTTCAAGAACTCAAACGAAAAGGCGAGAAAATAGCATGCTTAACAGCCTACGATTATTCGATGGCAAAAATAGTAGATGCCGCAGGCGTGGAGCTGATTTTAGTAGGAGATTCGGCATCCAATGTAATGGCTGGGCATGAAACAACCCTCCCAATTACACTCGATAACATGATTTATCATGCTCAGGCAGTAGTAAAGGCCGTAAAGAGAGCATTAGTAGTGGTAGATTTACCTTTTGGTTCGTATCAAGGAAATTCGGAAGAAGCTCTTCGTTCGGCCATTAGAATTATGAAAGAATCGGGTGGACATGCGGTTAAATTAGAAGGTGGAATCGAAATCAGAGAGTCGATTGAACGCATTTTGAGTGCGGGTATTCCAGTAATGGGGCACTTAGGACTCACGCCACAATCAATCTATAAGTTTGGTACTTATACTGTGCGTGCCAAAGAAGAAGAAGAAGCTGAGCAGCTCATGGCAAATGCTAAAATGCTCAATGAAGTAGGGTGTTTCGGAATGGTTTTAGAGAAAATCCCTGCGACTTTGGCCAAAAAAGTGACAGATTCTGTTCATATTCCTACTATTGGTATAGGTGCGGGTAATGGCTGTGATGGTCAGATTTTAGTGGTGCACGATATGCTGGGTATTAATAAAGATTTCTCTCCACGTTTCCTTCGTCGTTATGCCGATTTACACAGCATCATGACCGAAGCCGTAATTAATTATACTAAAGATGTAAAAGCATCTGACTTCCCGAACGAAAAAGAATCATATTAAGATTATTTTTTCATCCGTGAACTAAAATATTTGCAATGGTGTTGCATAAATACTGTATATTTGCATCACTGTTGTAAATATTATGCTGTATCAATTACACGGTTTAAGATTTTTATGCGAAAAATATTCACTCATTACCATACACTTAACAAAGTTGGCTTGTGGCTCTCGGTGATTTGTACAATTCACTGCTTGGCTATGCCTTTCCTCATGACCGCTTTACCGATTTTAGGAGAAAGTTTCTTAACCGAAAAATCTGAATTCTATCTTATTGGGTCAAGTGCAGTATTAGCTGTTTTCTTATTAATCAAAGATTACAGAAATCATCATAACCCGCAGCCATTATTTTTATTGGTTTTAGCACTTTGTTTCAATATTACTGGCCTATTTTGGGCAAAAGGTTCACTCGAAATGCTCTTCAATGTTTCTGGTGCTCTTATTATGGCTCTAGCCTATTGGATAAACTGGACTTCTCACCGCCGTGCTTGCCATAGTCATACTCACTAATTTTAGCTTTTCTTTTGGTAGTAATAATCTAATGGATTTTCGTAAATAAACTTATAATTTGAATGTTTGAGCCATTTTGCTACACTAATGATTTTAAATGGTTGAGGCTCAGCAGGTTTTACAAATTCGGGCATTTCAAAGCCTAATTCTTCGCAGTTTTTTGCGTAAATTTGTTTTCTTGTCGGGTGAATCGGCGAAACAATATTGAAAACTTGGTTCCAAATCTGGTTTTCGATAATCTTTTCGATAATCTTGATTACGTCATCTCGGTGAACGTAGTTTACTCGGATATCTCCCGTTGTGAGTCCCTTCCAACCTGAAAAATATTTCGCCGGAATTCGGTCGTAGCCCATGAGTCCACCGCAACGCAGAATAGTTAAATTCACTGAAGATTCTTTCCAAAAATTTAGTAGTAGTTTCTCTGCTTTTACCATAGTTGGACTAGCTGATTGTTCGGGTGTTATGACATCCTCTTCGAGCACCTCTCTATTTAACTCGGGGTAAACAGATGTTGAACTAATGTAAATGATATTCTTTATAGATGATGTTTTTATAAAATTAAGCAAATTGGAAATTTGCTCTACGTGAGCATCTACTTTTTGAAGGCTAATGCGTGGTGGAATATTTATAAGCAGTGTTTCTGAACTTAGAAAGTTATCCACATTTTCGCCAACAATATGTGGATTAAGTTGAATGCGAAAAGCTTCAATGCCATTTTCAGCTAAAATAGATAGTTTTTCTTCGTTGGTTGTGCTACCTTTTACTATATATCCATTTTCAGAAAAATATTTTCCGAGTGGTAATCCCAACCATCCACACCCCAAAATACTTAGTGATTTACTCATTTATTTGTTTCGTTTTTCAGCTTTTCTTCACTTTCTAATTCAAAAATCTTTACATCAACCACAAACCTAAACCATAAGGCTTGTAAGAAGTGGAAAATCATACCTTCTTTTCCGTCAAGAATACCCAGTTGGATAAAATAACGGTGAAAAAAATAAATAAACGGACGCACAAATAACGGCATATCCCACCAAATTTTCTTCAAAAATGCAATTCGTTGGTCTGGATTTCCAAAGAATTTGGGCTGAATTGTTTGGCTACGTAATTGCTTTTTTCGTTCGATTTCTTCACGTGCCACTTGGTCGCTGTAACGATTATGTTTTTCGATCCAAAAACTAATCCTATTTTCTTTGAGGTTTTCTTCTTTTAAATACCCTTTATCCCAAACAATATTTTTGCCTTCTGCCACAAAGCGGTGGTCCATGTTTTCGTTGAGGTCGGAGAAACCCACACCAGTACGAAACATTTTCATTAGGTATCGTGGGAAATAGCCACCATGCTTAAGCCAACGACCTTTAAAATAGTTTTTTCGATTGAAGAAAATGCCATTTACGTCGGAAGGAATTTCTGTGTTTTTGAAGTTTTTCAGTAGCTCAAATAATTCGGGTAAAACAATATGGTCAGAATCTAGCCCGATTGTCCAAGGGGTTTTAATTGGAAAGTTTTTCAAAGCAAAATCCCATTGTTTAGGGTGATTCTCAAATTTATTATATAAAACCTTCGCCCCATATTGCTCAGCAATTTCGAGCGTACGGTCAGTACTACCCGAATCTAAAATAAAAGTCTCGGCATTGAGTTCTTTGATTGACTCCAGCAATCGGGGTAAATGTTGTTCTTCGTTGAACGATAATATAATAAACGAAAATTCGGTATTCATCGGTAGGATGTAAAATTATTCTAAGCTTTTCTTTTTTGATTTACCAAAGCGTAAGCCAAGACTTGTTCGCTCCAAAAATACGATTCCAACTAAAAACAAAAGCGATAATAAAATACGAAGTGAAATCGACAAAATGGTGTTTTCGATTTTTACTTGCATCGAAACATAAATTAAGATAGCCGCAATAATTAAATAAGTTGAAACTGACTTTAGTTCGTACGGTATTGGGTAGTGTTTTTGACCATAATAGTAGCAAAGAACCATCATTACAAACGACGAAATGGCAAAGGTGATGGCACACCCTACATAACCCATTCGTGGAATAAGTATAATATTTAAGATGATAGTCAGCACCATTCCTGCAATGGTAAAATAGGTGCCATATTGAGTTTTATCGCTCAACTTAAACCAAATAGCCGTATTTTGATAAACGCCAATGAAGAGGTTGGCCAAAAGTAAAATAGGTACTACAATGATGCCCGAACGGTAGGTTTTACCCAAAATTAAGCTAATTAGGTCGATATTTACACTTACACCCACCCAAATCAGAATACAAGAAATCGTAAACCATTTCGTGGCAAGTGCTATCATGGCTGGTGAGTTTTTATCTTCAGCTTTCGAGAAAAAGAATGGGTCTGCTGCGTAGCGATATGCCTGCACAACAAGCAACATGAAAATCGAAAGCTTATAAACATTGGCGTAAATACTAAAGGCGTCGTCGGTCGATAAACCTTGATAGAATCCTTCAGGTAGAATTTCTCGAAACATTACGCGGTCGGCTGTTTGGTTGATTGCCCCAGCCAAACCCATGATTAGCAATGGATAAGCATAAACGAAAATAGGTTTGAATTTTTCGAAGTTGAAATTAAACCTAAAATCAAGAAATTCTCTCCATAAAAGAAGAATTGTCAATAAACTGGCGATAAAATTTGCCCAAACAATATAATCTGGTCCAATGGCAGGATTATAGAAAAAATCGGCAAAGGGTTTCCATGATTGCAAGAAAAGGCCTTCATGAATATACTTACAAAACATCAAATAAAAGGCATTGAGACCGATATTGATGAAGATATTGGTCATTCTGATAAACACAAATCGTTTCGATCTTCCTTCTGCTCTTAGTTTTACAAAAGCAATGGCTGCAATAGCATCGGTAGCTAAAATAATGGCAAACCAAACAATTAAGCGTTCTTTGCCCGGAAAGCCCATCCAGTTGATGAGTGGCGTTGCACAGAAAAAGATAATGACAGAAAAAATAATACTCGTAAGAATAATATACGATAAGATAAGATTGTAATATTCTTGTCGGTTTTCTTTCTTATTAGCGTAGCGGAAAAATGCAGTCTCCATACCATACGTATAAATGATGTTAAGGAGAATGACATAAATATAAAGCTGATTATTATCGGCAAGGAGTTTTGGTTGGTGGAAAACGCGGGTATGCACGGCCACTAAAAGCCAATTTAAAAAACGCCCAACAATACTACTTAGGCCATAAAGGGCGGTGTCGCTTGCTAATTTTTTTACTACACTCATATTTTAATCTGCCATTAGTTGGGTAGCAGTCGAAGTTTTATGGTTTTTACAGGAAATTGTCTGCAATTTCCACACTTGTCGAGTGATTTGCAAATGATTAGCTTTATTTCATGCTTTTCAAGTAATATTGTTGGGCTATTGGTTCAATGTTTTAAAATAAGTTGGGTATCGTGTAACCTATATTATAATCTACAAAACCAGCATTTTTACAATCCCAAAGCTTAAGGTCTTTGTAGCGAATATTATTAAAATCGGCATAAAACTGTACTTTTTGTAAGTTTTCGCTTGAAAGTGCTCCTAAGCGGTCAACTTTAAGGCGTTGTTTTACTACGCCTCCTACTTGAAAAATACCTAAAACTTCTTGTCCAGTTCGATTCGTACATTTTAAATTTCCCACAATTTGAGCAGGAATTTTATCAAATAATCCACCCCCAATTACTCGTTGGTCTTCTTGGCGTTTCCAATAATTGTAGGTTTCTTTCGAAATTGAATAGACATCCAATTGTATTATCCAATCCGGAAAATCCTTTACATCAACACTTCCTAAAGTAATAGGTAGATTTTTTCCATTAACTAAGAAATCGTTAATCAGAATCGGTTGTGTATTAAGCGGTGCACGCCAGCATTTCGAAAAACAAGGCGGTACGGGTGCTGGTGGTGGCGGTGGCTCAGGACAAGTGGTTAGAAATTGTATAAAATCCTGTCGTTTGATAAAATAATAGTCTTCATTTTCTTTCGAATCTTTAATAGAGGCTGAGACATCAAAACGCATATTTTCTACTTTTTCAGCATCAATGAATTTGTATGAAAAATCGTTGAGTGGGGTCGGGGCTTTGAGCGTTTCTAAGCTCGATTCGATTTCTATGCCGTCATTGGTTTTGATTTTTAACTGATACTTCTTACCAATAACCGCAACGAATTGAGCAGGAGTTTGATAAAGCCCATCACGGATTTCGCTTAGTGGTGTTGCATTGCCCAAATCATCAAGAATCTGTACTTGAGCTTTTTTTACGGCATCTCCCTGAAAAGCCGTAATATCATAAGGTGAATACGAACTCGTTCGATTGATTCGCACGCTATAGGGCCCTACCAGATTGGTCAATTCTCCATAGACCACGTATGCGTTACTTAAATTTTGAGTTTTGAAGTCGGTAATTTCTGTTTCGCAGGAAAAAAATAACGAACAGAGCAAAAGGAAAAATGTTATTTTTTTCATCAGAATTTAAAATTATAAGTTAGTGATGGAATGGCAGCCCCCAAAACAGAAAGTTTGTAGGTACGAGCCAAATTACGTAAGCCAGTCGATGATCTAAAATAGATAGAATATACATTCTGGCGATTTAGGATATTATAAATCGAAAAATTCCAACTACTATTCCATTTACTATTTTCTTTAGGGTCTAGTGTTAAGCCTAAATCTAACCTGATATAGTCAGGAATTCGTTCGGCATTTCGAAGCGTAAAGCTTGGCGAAGCATATCCATCTAATATTTCTTGGATGGTGGCATTGTCTAAAAAAACAAAAACTTGTCCATTATAAACATAAGATTTCTTATCGAGGCCATTTCTTGGGTTCAGCCCATTTTTTACCATATAATCATAAACATCGCTGAATGCATATATTTTGTAGCGGCCGTTTGGATATGTAATCGGGCGACCAGTATTATAAGTAAAATTGGCATTGAAAGTTAGGCGTTTGGTCCAGCGATTATTCAATACAAACTTTATATTATGTGGTGAATCGAAATTAGCAGGAAATCTTAAACCAAAATTGGCTCCAATTTGGTTAGCATTTGCCTCGATTTGGCGAAAAGTTCTTGAGTAAGTATATGATAGCCAGCCAGTTAGTTTTTTACCACGTGCTTTTTTTATAAAAAATTCGGCCCCATAAGCGTATCCTTTTCCAACCAAAAGTTGGGTTTCAACGGTTGGATTTAAGTATAAAGATGCCCCATCTACATAGTCGATAACGTTTTTAAGGTTTTTGTAATAGAACTCAGCCGAAGTTTCGAAAATATTATTTTGAGAATTGGTGAAGTTCTTGAAAACACCAATCGAAAATTGGTCGGCAATTTGTTGAGGCAATTGGGCATTGCTATTTTTCCAAATATCAGCAGGGGAGATAGCCATTGTATTCGATAGTAAGTGCATAAACTGCTGCATTCGATTGAACCCAATTTTGATAGATAAACTTGAATCAACTTTAAATGCAAACGAAAAACGAGGTTCGAAACCCCCATAAGATTGAATGACCGAACCTTTCTTGAATGTCAGAGTATCGGTAATGGTCTCTACTTCACGCGGTTGATTGGCTTTGTATGTATAAATATTATCTGGCCCAATGAGTTGATAATAAGCATAGCGTAAACCATAATCTAAGCTCATTCGTGAGTTCAAGCTGAGGCTATGCCCACCATAAATCGACATTTCTCGTGAATGCTGCACAGGCATTCGGAATGGGTCAATGATTGATTCAGCAGAATTGGGTAATAAACTACCAGCATCATTTCGATAGACACTGAAATCTCCGCCAAAATCAAACTTACTTTTGTTAGAATACTCGTAGCTTAAATCTTCTCTAATAGATTGCTGCGTGATTGAAGGCTGCCAATTATATTCATACTGTGGTTTTAGTCCTTTTATGCCGTAGCGGTATTTGCTGACAAAGGCAGTAAAATTATGTGATAGCTTAGTGCCAATAAGTGCATTGTGTTTAAGACTAAGGTTTTGGGTGCTCCAGTAGTAAGAAGTATCTTGGGCGAATTTGAAGGCATCATCACTCGAATAGACCGCTAATGAGACTCGTTGGTTATTGTTGAATCGGTGGGTAATTTTTGCGTTTATATCGTAGAAATTTGCATTACTATTTTTGAGCGATGGATTATTGAAATAGCGTAAGTAAAAATCTGATAATGAAGCCCTTGCCCCAACAATTATGGAAGTTTTTCCTTTAAAAATGGGTCCTTCTAAAAGTAATCGGCTCGAAATTGGTCCTAAACCGCCCTGTAAACTCCACTTATCAAAATTGCCTTCTTTAAGCCGTACATCAAGCACAGAAGAAGCTCTTCCGCCATACATAGAAGGAATGCCGCCTTTGAAAAGGCTCACATCTTGCACCATATCAGCATTAAAACCAGTAAAAAAGCCAAAAAGGTGAGAAGTATTGAAAAGCGGAATCCCATCTAAAAGTACTAAGTTTTGGTCAACATTACCCCCACGTACATTAAACCCCGATGCACCCTCTCCGACGGTAGTTACGCCCGGTAAGAGCATTATACTTCTAATCACATCGGCTTCACCCATAAGTGTCGGGAGTTTTTTGAGTGTTTTTCCTGAAATTTTCTCCACGCCCATGATCGCCCGATTGACATTGGCATCTGATTTTTCGGCCGTAATAACTACCTCATCTAAAATCTTAGGGGTTTTATCAAGTAAGAATTCAAATTCGAGGTTTTTATTTAAAGTAAATCGCTCAATTTTGATTTTATAGCCCAACATTCTTACCACAATCTGGTAAGAAGTAGCAGGTAAGTAAATAGCAAACTTACCCGAGGAATCGGTAGATGTTCCGAGCGTAAGGCCTGAAAATAAGATATTGGCATTTTCGAGTGGAGCACCTGTTTCAGCATCTTTTACCAAACCAGAAAGCACAAAACTCTTTTTCTGAGCTCGGGCTTCATAGCATAGCAAAGTAGTGGCAAGGCATAAAAATGCCCAAAGTAATAGTTTTTTCATCTATAGGTTAAATATAACTAATTATCAAAGATAATAAATTTTGATGGGCAGGGTAAATTAAAATAGAAGAATGGTAAATAATCGACGACAGATGGAACCAGAATGGCGATAATTAGAATATCTGCTTTTTATATTTAAAAATGGCCATTTCTCTGCTGGTGCTGAAGTTTTACTCATGCGAGAATTAACAGTTAGCAGAAAAACGGCCATTTATTATGCCGGAACGGGTTATTTTGATAACCGAGACTTTTTTCAATTCGTAGATAAAGCTTTGGCGAATTGATTAATATGTTTTGTTTCGTAAAATAATTAAACCACTTCCTTGTTTCCAAGCTTGGTCGAAACCCGCAGGAAACTTCGCAACTGGATGGCTGCCCAGAACCATATCAATGTCGCCATCGTGGTCAATATCAGCGGCATCCATCACACTCCATCGACCTAAGTGATTAATGGGAAGTGTTTTTTGTTTGAAATGATCGCCTGTGTTTTCAAAATACATAAATCCTTCAAGCGGACGGTGATCGGTATCTGGGAAAAGTGCAATCGAAGCCATGTCAATATCTCCATCGTTGTCAAAGTCTCTTGGAATGACTTTGGTTGCTCCGTTTTGTTGGAAAAAATGACTTTGTTTGAATGTAAAATTACCAGTATTGGTATATACATAAACCCCGTGATAAGGCTTTAGAATGGTAGAAAAATCAGCATTGTCGCCGGCCGTACATACAATATCAAACTTTCCATCTTTATTGATGTCGGCAATGTCAAATGAGCTTGTTCCGTAAATCGATGGGAAACGTAATAATTGTTTCGCCTCAAAGTTTAGGTTTCCTTTATTGAGATACAGAATTATTTGTTCGTCACCTTGGGCAAAAAGAGCTAAAATATCGTTGCGTTTATCACCATTAAAGTCCATAATAATGGTTTTGGTAGCTCCAGTTTGTGTGCTTAATTGTTTACGCTGATATTGATTTTTTGCGTCTTTTTTCCAAATAGAAAGTCCACCAGCTTTAAATCCAAACTCATTGCTTATGAGTTCATCTTCGGGAGAATCATCTAAGTTTTTGGACAAAACCTCTATCGGACGATTCAGATTTGGTAAAAGTTTTTGTTGAAATTTGAAGGTATTATTAGCCAACGAAACTTGCTCAGCCGAACCATTCACATCTGGATTTGCCTGCGTGGTTGTACCGATATAGGTAAATAAATAATCTTGTTTATCGGCATGTGCGAGGTCAACGTTTGTGAGGGCATGTTGATTGAGAATAGATTGTTTGGTTTCTCCATTTTGGTCGAGTACCCAAATCACATGGTTCGACTGGTCACCCGCAATGATTTTTCTATTGAGCGTATCGAAGCAAACAGCTGTAAAATTTGGAATAGTTGCCCCTTTAATTGCTAAAGTAGTTTGCTGAACCAAAAACATGTCTTTGAGTTCTTCCAGAGCTTCATATTTTGGAAATTCAAGCGTTTTTGGTGCTTTGGCCAAATAATATCGTTTGATTTTAAGCCAATCTTCATCACTTATCATTTGTGAAGCTGGACGTAAAATGGCGTAGTCGGATAATGGTTTTTCTAAACCATTGATTTCGGTTTCAACGCCCATCATGATACCCATATAAGGCAATGTACTATATTGCCACACATTTTTTGGCAACATATCTGGGCTTGGCAAGAGATGACAACTCGAACAATATTGTTGAGCCAGTTTTTCACCTTCTGCTACTTTTGAGTTTTCACAACTGACAGAAATGGCCGCTACACCAACTGCCAAAAAGGTACTTATGATGAATAAATTAATGTTTTTTAGCTTCATTTTATTAATAAAAATTGGGGTTCAAATTCATGAACCCCAAAGCATTTTAATTTGGTATTTTTCTGAAAACTTGCAATTTGTCATTATTGCGAGTTACGAAATAGAGTTTGCCTTTTGGTGTATTAAGCGTTTTAATATCTCTTACATCTCCTTCCATCAACAAACCATTATCAGTTGGAACTGATGCCGTGAATTGGCCTTTTCCATTGCCTTTTAAAATAAGACCAAAGAAAGCATCATAACGAGCCTGATACATATTTGCTCCACTGAAATTTCCACCTACGATTACGTCAAGGTTTCCATCGTTATCAACATCTTCTGTTACGAGGCTCATCACCTTTGATACTTGAGCTAAACTTGGCAGATAACTCATTTTGAAAGTGTTATTTCCTTGGTTTTCGAGGTAAACAGACTCAAAGGTATTCACAAGTTTTTCTTCTGCATCTTTTAGTTCTTTACTCGTGAAGAGTTCATCAATGGTCTTTCCTGCAAAGTTTTTATACTCAACATATTTTTTATTGATAATACTTGGCAATTGCTTACCCATTTCATCTTTGCTATTGACAGGATACCAATCGCTTCCTCGATTATAGGCGATGATGTGATCTTTGGCATCATTGCCGTCAATATCCTTAATAAGCATTTTTAGTTGGCCACCTTCTTCTTTTCTGAATTTCGTATTGGTACCTAAATTACCAATAACTAAGTCAATATCGCCATCTTTGTCATAATCTGCGGCGGTGATTCCGTTCCAAAAACCAGTGTAAGAAGATAGTTTATTATCAATTTCAGTAAACTTACCTTTATTATTTTCAAACATCTTGATTGGCATCCAGTCGCCAATTACAGTTAAATCTTGGTCGCCATCTTTGTCTAAATCTGCCCAAATAGCATCAGTAATCATTCCTGCTTCTCGTAGGTCGGGTGCTTTGTTGACTGTTATATCTGTAAATTTACCCTTTCCATTATTAACCAAAAGATAAGAACGTGGCGATTTTCCGTAATTATAGCCTACTACTCGTCCACCAACAAATAAGTCAATGTCTCCGTCTTTGTCAAAATCACATGGTCGTACACATGATTTATTATCGTACATTTCGGGAAGGGCAGTAGTTGATTTCGTGAAATTACCTTTACCATCGTTGATATATAATCGGTCGAATTGTTGAGGCATTTTATCATAAAATTCGTTTCCACCCGAAACTACGTAGAGGTCTTGGTCTTTATCGCCATCGGCATCAAAGAAGAGGGCATCAACATCTTCCTGCAATGAATCTGCTTGGAAGACTGCTTGTGGTGAAAGACTAAAGCCACCACCAGCTTTTTGAAGGTATAATGCTCCAGCTTGGTATTTTGCTCCGCCTACATAAAAATCTTCAAGTCCATCGCCATTTGCATCGCCAACTGCCATTTTTGGGCCATCAACAGAAACTTTAAATGGAATTAAGAATTCACGGTTAAAATCGAAATAAACATTTTCTTGATGCACAAAAGGAATATTAGTTTCGGTACTTACTTCCTCAAAAATTGGTTTAGCAGGCACAAAAAACTGAAAATCCGAAACGTTTATTTGAGCTTTGCTTTCTTCAACCGTAAGCGTTGTATTGATAGTTGGATTTTTAATGATTTCCATTTTTTGATTTTCCCAAATGACAATCATCGTATCGACCTTGGTTTGTTTACCAATACCAAATATCAAAGAAGGTTCAACCGAGCTCATAAATCCACGCGTAGGCATCATCTGCTGAAGCTGCTCTCCTTCGGAAGTCTTTAAGATAACCTTTGCCCCAACTCCAAATTTATTTTTGTCATTGCCTTTAAATTTGACTTTGACAAAATTGTTTTGCAAGAGTTGACGGCTGTTATTGAGGTAAATACTTGCGGGTTCGTTGAGATTATTTGAAATAAGGTCTAAGTCTCCATCATTATCTAAGTCAGCATAAGCTGCACCATTTGAGATTCCCTCTTCTTCAAAGCCCCAAACCATTGATTTATCCTGAAAACGAAGCTCTTTCGTGCCTTTATATAGATAGTTATGCCATTTTCCGCTTGGCATTTTATCAATGGCTTCTTGGTCGAGTTTTTCAGAAGTTGGCACATTGTAATGCAGCGAATCGCTGGCAATGAACTTAAGGTAATCTAAATCATTTGGGCGACGAAGAATGCCATTCGTAATGAAAATATCTTTGATACCATCGCCATCGTAGTCGGCCATGAGTGTACTCCAACTCCAATCGGTAGCCATTACGCCAGCTGATGGAGCAATGTCACTAAACTTTTTACCACCCATGCTCAACTGCAAACAGTTACGGCTATATTGATTGAAATAACCAAATTGAAGTTTATAGAGATAAATTTCGAGCGGGTCTTCACCAACTGAAGATTTTTCTACTTTTTCATCTTCTGGATACATATCAAGCGTCATGATGTCTTGATACCCATCATTATTAATATCAGCCACATCTGAACCCATCGAAAAGCGACTCAAATGCTTGAAGTGTTGCTTCATTTCTTCGCTGAATTTGCCATTTTTTTGATTGATGTAATAATAATCATCTTCATGAAAATCATTGCTTACATAAATATCCAGCCAGCCATCATTATTGATATCCGCCACCGAAATGCCCAAACCATAGCCCATAGCCGCTTGATAAATGCCAGCTTCTTTACTTACATCAGTAAATTTACCATTATCGTTTCGGTAAAGATAGTCGCCTGCTTCATTATCCTTGAGCATACGTGTATTTACGCGGTCATAAGAACGAGTATTGTGCACGGCATGATTGAGGAGATACATATCTAAGTCGCCATCTTTATCGTAATCGAAGAAAGCTGCTTGTGTAGAGAAACCAGCAAAATCGAGGCCGTATTCATCAGCTTTTTCGGTAAATGTTAAATCTCCGTTGTTGATATAAAGCTCATTTGAGCCCTCAAGACCTTTGTAATTACTTACTGCACACACATAGATATCGAGTAGTCCATCACCATTGATATCAACCATAGTTGAGCCTGTTTTCCAATCAGAAAAACCACCAATACCTGCCTTTTCAGAAATATCCTCAAATTGAGGCACGCCATCTTTTACTCCTTTATTGATATAAAGTTTATTCTTGCCTTGATTCGAAACAAAGAATAAATCTGTAAGCCCATCATTATTGATATCGCCCGCAGAAACCCCTCCACCATTATAGAAATATAGATAATCGAGAATATTAAAATCTTTGGATTCGGTAATTTGATTCGTAAAATCAACCTTTGTTTCTGTTGGTGATAGCTTTTTGAATAAAGCAACATCATTTTCTTTATTACCAGATTTACAAGAACTAAAAACTAAAGAAATAACCGTAATTGTACTTAAAATTTTAACTATTGATTTCATAGCATTTTACTTGTTAAAACCGAATACTTGTGCTTTATCGTTGTTTTTGGCCAAAACCAAAACTTCTTTATTGGCACCCGTTTTTAATTTATACATTTTTCTTACCTGACCCACTGTCTTGAAACCAGAGTCACTTGTTTTTATAGATTGGAAAACTCCTTTTCCTTTCCCTTTCAAGAATACACCGTAGCTGGCATCGAAACGCCCCCATTCTGGTAAAACATCATAGAAATTACCAGCTAAAAGAATATCAAGTATGCCATCATTATCAAAGTCTCCTGTTTCGATAGCCGCCATACGAGAATATTGTGCCTCGATTGGAAGAGCCTTGACTTCAAAATTACCTTTGCCGTCATTAATGAGCATGATTGATTTGGTAGTAGTGATTTTTCGTTCTACACAATCTTTCATTTGTTCGGCAGTAAACATATCGGTAATTGTCTGATTGGCGTAATCTGTATATTTTACATACTTACGTTTTATCATCGGTAATGCTCTTTGAAGCTCACCTTTCAAAACCATCGGATAGGTTTTGCCATCTTCTGTAAGGCAAGAAATAATCTGCTCGATGGTTCCACTATTATCAAAGTCTTTGGCGTGTAAGAATGCAGGAGTTTCAGGCGAAACTTTGAGTTTTGTATTATCTCCAATATTTCCCACGATAAAGTCGGTATCTCCATCGCCGTCGATGTCAGCAGGCTTGATACAATTCCAAAGACCTTCCGAATCTTTTATTTTATTGGCAAGTGTCATTTTCTTACCACGCTCATTCTTGAAGACAACGATTTCGCCCCAATCTTGAGTAATGATTAAATCAACGAAGCCATCCTTATCAATATCGCTCCATTCGGCATCTGTAATCATGCCAAGTGAAGTAATTTCAGGCATATATCGTTTTGACTGATTTTTAAACTCACCAGTTCCATCATTGATATAAAGATTGCTGGCAGGGCTATAACCATACTTGCCAGAAATCATACGAGAACCAACAAATAAGTCGTTATCGCCATCTTTATCGAAATCAGCGGCAGTTACGCAAGAACCATTTTCAAAAATAGCAGGGAAACGAACATCTCTTTTGAAATTGCCTTTTCCATCATTCAAATACAATAAATCATGTAGTTCAGGGGCATTTTCAGGAAATTCGTTACTACCAGTAACTATAAATAAGTCAAGGTCATTGTCTTTATCAGCATCGAAGAAAATGGCATCGGTGTTTTCGGTGGTTAAATCCATCCCAAAATCAGGCTGAGTAGATTTGATGAATTTGCCGTTTTTTTGCTGAATGAATAACTGTTTTTCTTGTCCAGTTGCACCTCCTAGATAAAGGTCGTCAAGGCCATCACCATTTACATCACCCACAGCCATTGCCGGGCCTTGTGTAGAATATTTTTGCTTCAATAACACATCACGGTCATAGTCTTGGAAATTACTTTCTACATGGGTGTAATCAAGTGTTGAGGCAGTAATATCGGTAAAAATAGGTTTTTTTGGAGCAAAGAATTGCTTAAACACTTGATTGGCATCTTTGTAATCAAGTGAAATTGTTTGGTTGGTTTTTACATTTTTTAATACCTGCATTTTATCGTCAGGCCAAACAACTCTTAGTGAATCAATCGTCCCTTTTTCGCCTAAACCAAATACCATTTGGTGGTCGCAGGAAGATTGAAATCCACGATTAGGCATTTGTTGTAAAACAATACTTGTTCCTTGTTGGTAAACTGTAATGGTAGAGCCAATGCCATTTAAGTTTTTGGCTGTACCCTTTAGTTTTACAGTAAGGAAGTGGTTTTTTGTCTTCTCATTGGTTTTATTTTTGAAGACCGATAATGGGGCATTAACATTATTTACTACTAAATCTAAGTCTCCATCATTATCTAAATCTCCATAGGCCGAACCATTTGAAAAGCCCGGGCCTTCTAAACCCCATGATTGGGCACTATTAGTGAAGTTTAGATTGCCATTATTTTTGAAGGCATAATTGGGTACTGGCACCGAAGAAATCTTATCAATAAACTCTTTGGCATTAAATTTCTTGCCTTCGAGCATTTGTTGCATAGTGTTTCTGTCACCTAAAAACTCAACAAAATCTTGGTCTGTAAGGTCTTTTGCAATACCATTGGCAACAAAAAGGTCTTTCAGACCATCATTGTCCATATCGAAAATCAAAGCACCCCAGCTCCAGTCTGTTGCGTGTACGCCCGCCAACTGCCCCACTTCGCTAAAGGTTCCATCGCCATTATTAAGCTGTAAGTTATTACGCATATATTGGTGCCAAAAACCACGCTTTAATTTCAAATCAACGAGGTTATACCCTTCAAAAACACTGGTAGTTTTCAAGCGACGGTCATCACCTGGAAGCATGTCGGTTACAAAAATATCGAGGTTCCCATCATTATTAATATCGGCAATATCTGCTCCCATTGAGCTGAGACTAATATGAGGCATTTCATTGACGAGGTCTTCTTTAAATGTACCATTCTTTTGGTTGATATATAGATAATCTCTTTCGTAAAAATCGTTAGAAATATAAATATCAGGCCAGTTGTCGTTATTTACATCACCTATTGTAATTCCCAAACCAAAGCCAATAAGGCTTCCGTAAATACCTGCTTCAGCCGAAACATCGGTGAATTTAGGTGTTTCCCCCTTTACAAGAGTTGCAGGGCTATCATTCCTAAAAAGTTTATCACCACCAAGTTTATCACGTTCTTCACGCAAATTCATGTAGCCCAACTTATCAATAGGAGTGAAGCTGTTATTGAGCAAATACATATCGAGGTCGCCGTCACGGTCATAATCAAAGAATGCGGCGTGAGTAGAGAATCCTCCATCTTCTAAGCCTGCTTCAGCGGCCTTTTCCACAAAACTCGGAATACCTCCTTTGATACCTTGATTGATATAAAGTTGGTTGCCACGTTGGTCGCGACTTCCTGAATTACAGACATAAATATCCATTAAGCCATCGCCATTGACATCGGCAAAGGTTACACCTGTTGACCAAAACTTCTTACCAACAATCCCAGCTTTTACTGTGATGTCTTCAAAAGTCATTTTCCCTTTATTTAAATAGAGTTTATTATCTTCAAAATTTGAAGTAACGAAGATATCTGAAAGGCCATCATTGTTAATATCACCAATGGCCACTCCACCACCGTTATAGAAGTTTCGGTAGTTGAAGATATTAAAGTCTTTACGCTCCAGACTTCGGTTGACAAAATCTATTCCAGTTGCTGATGATGGCAATGACTCGAATAGCGTATCTTCCGACTTACTACAAGATAGCAGAAGCACTGCACACGAGATAGCCCAAAGAGATTTTTTCATCAATTATAGGTTAAAGAAAATCTAAACTTTGATTTAGATTTTTAAGTTTAAAAAGTATTTTTTCGTCAGTTCCTGACAGAGAAGTGCAAATTTAGCAATAAATACGCCTCTAACTATCAGCATATTGGTAAAATAAAAAGGCAGAACCGTTAGGAACTGCCTTTTCGGGAAAGATATTGAAATATTAATATCCAGGATTTTGCTTCAACAATGGGTTAGCATCGATACGAGCTTGAGGAATTGGGAACAATTCTCTTGTTTTATCAACAACTTTCATGAATTTTCTTGAAGTGCTGAAAGTACCGAAACGAATCATATCATTACGTCTCCAACCTTCCCATGCTAACTCACGACCTCTTTCTGCAAGAATGTCGGCAGCAGTAACAGATTTTAATGGAGCAACTAATGAACGAGCTCTGATAGTATTTACATCAGCCAAAGCGTCAGCAGTTTTTCCAAGTCTGAAAGCAGCTTCTGCTCTCATCAAGATAGCATCTGCCAAACGGAAGAATACGTAATCGTTATCTTGGTCACCGTTCGGGTTGTTTCTTTGAATCTCATATTTTTGAGAACGAACACCAGCTACTTGGAACTCAGGGTCAGCATCAGTCATTTGGTCTTTGTTGAAATCAGGAATAAACGCTAATGGTTGGTCTTTTGCATCTTTCAAAGGAGCACCAGAAGCTGAATATTGTTGACCAACTAACCACATTTTGCTACGAGCATCATCTTTATCAAATGAGTTGTAGAAATCTGCCAATGTACAGAAACCATTCCAAGGAGCATTACCTAAACCATAAGTTTGTTGGTTAGCATAGTGTAATGTTCTCATTTGGAAGTTCAAACCACCAGCCAAGAAGCTATCAAACGGAATGTTGAAGATGGCTTCTGGTGAGCTTTGGTTTTGAGTAGTAAAGTTAGCAAGCGTTGTTGCAGCTAAGCTATAACCATTTTTAGATTTGATTACTTTATCAATTGTATCATAAGCTTTTTGCCACTCAGGAGAACCTTTGTAAACACCAGCATTTAAGTACAATTTAGCTAATAACATTGTAGCTGCATCTTGAGTCATACGGCTGTAAGCTTTTCCTGCTGGAAGGCTAGGAATTGCTTCTGTCAATTCTTTCTCAATAAAAGCATAAACTTCAGCACGAGATTTTGTTGCAGCTGAAGATGTATTATCAGTTACGATAGGTACATTACCAAATGCATCAACTGCCATGAAGTAATAAAACGCACGGATAGCACGAAGTTCATCAACTGCAGCTTTATTAGTTTTAACAACATTAAGCAATTGGTTTACTTGTGAGATATTTCCGAAGATAAAGCCCCACATACCATTGATTGGACCATGTTGTGGAGTCCAAGTGTGGCGAGAATACGCCAACCAGTCACCGTTGTCAAACCAGTCACCACCACGAGTAGGAACTATTAATTCGTCAGAAGTTGCTTCACTTGGGTTAAACCAGTCCCAAGTAATACCTCTCATACCAGAGTAAGCAGGTCCAAGAGCTGCAGCTACCTGAGCGTCAGTTTTCAAAAATTGGTCAGCAGGAATCGCATCGTAAACCGGCTCAGTTAAATCTGTACATGATTGTAGTGCCAAAGCAGACACCACAACAGCAGCAGAGAGTACTTTTGAAATGTTTTTCTTTATATTATTCATGAGTAATGTAATATTTTGTGATGTAAACAGATTGTTTGATAAAATGTTTAGAAACTTAAGTTAACACCAGCAGTTAAACCACGAGTTTTGTAGTAAGTTTCACGAACATCAATACCTGGTGCTTGTGAACCAATTGATAACGCTTGGCTAACTTCTGGGTCAACACCTGAATATTTAGTGAATAATAATAAGTTGTTTCCTGCAACATAAACACGTGCTCTCTTCACGATACCTTTTCCAACTGGAATATTGTAACCGAATGAAGCGTTGTTCAAACGTAAGTAGTTGCCTGATTCAACGTAGTAATCCATAGGGATTGTCTGTGTATCATTGATTTTTGAAGTCAATGCCGATGCAAGAGCGTTACTTTCTGCGATACGACCATCTTGTCTTCCTAATAACAAGGCATTGGTGTTCATGATTTTAGCACCTAAATTGCTTGTAAATTGAAGTTGTAAGTCGAATGCTTTATATCTTAAGTTATTAGTTAAACCACCAACGAAGAATGGGTTCGGGTTTCCAAGGTAAGTTCTGTCACCTGCACTTGGCTCGATTTTACCATTACCATCTAAGTCTTGGAATACGTAAGTTCCTTTATCAGAGATGCTTGCAACTTTAGCACCGAAGAATACACCAACTGGTTGGCCAGCTTGTAATACAGAGAAGTTTACAGCAGATGTACCTCTAATAAAGTTACCCAAGCTTGTTGTTAAGAATACTTGGTCTGGAGCAGCAAATTCGTTGTTTTTCAAGCTCAACACTTTGTTTTGGTTGAATGAGCCAGCGAAAGTAGAGCTAAATGAGAAGTCTTTGTTATCAACCCATTGGTAAGATAATGAAATCTCAACCCCTCTGTTTTGCATACTTCCGATGTTAGCTAAGATTGTAGGATAAACGTATCCTTTTTCTTGCGGAGCGTTTACTGTGTATAACAAGTCTTTAGTTTGACGAGTGTACCAGTCTAAATTACCAGAGATTTTTCCTTTCAATAATGAGAAGTCGATACCAGCACCGTAGTTTTCGTTAACTTCCCACTTCAAGTTAGGGTTAGCGTTTGACTGGATTGCGTAAGCAGGTAAGAAACTACCAGAGTTACCATCATAGTATGAACCACTTGGGCCATAGAAAGATTTAGAAAGTAATGGTCTGATACCTTCAGAGTTACCAGTTCTACCCCAGCTAACACGAAGTTTTAAGTTATCAATTGTAGAATTTCCTTTCAAGAAAGCTTCTTCACTAAGAGACCAACCCACTGAAACTGATGGGAAGAAACCCCACTTGTTGTTATCACCGAATTTCGTAGAACCATCACGACGAACGTTAACAGTTGCAAAATATTTATTTGCTAAGCTATATTGTGCACGACCCAAGAACGATACTAATTTGTATTCGTTTTTGTAAGAACCGATAAAACCAGGGTTTGTTCTGATACCAAGACCTGAACCAATGTTATTAGCATCTAAGATGTCAGTTAAGAAGTTATTGTTAGTAACACCGAAACCATCATAAACTACATCTTGATAAGTATAACCTGCTAATAAGTTTAAGTTACTGTTTGCTGTTAAAGCTTTGTTGTAGTTCAAAGTTGTCTCCAACTGTTTGTCAGTTGTTGCATTTAATCCACGGTATGCAGAGTTACCAGCGAAACCTCTGATAGGTACATTAGCAAATGAGTTTTGGAATGCACTAATGTTATTTGCTTGTGTACGTAATGTACCACTTACATTAAATACTAAACCATTAGTAATAGTGTAGGCAGCCTGTACATTTCCTAATAAATCGCTTAATCTTTCAGATTGCTTTCTGTTTTCTACAATCGCTAATGGGTTGTAGTTCGCAAAAGTACCTGGAATTTGATAGTAAGTACCGTCAGCATTATAAATAGGGTCAGTCGGACGCATGTTTTGAGCAAGACCTAAAGCGATATTTTGTGCAATATCACCATTTGTCTGTGAAGCAGAGAAGTTAAACTTCAAGTTTAATTTATCGTTAAGTGCTTTTGAATCAATGTTCAAACGAGCATTTAAACGGTCTTTTCCTGAACCAATCAAAGTACCAACTTGATCCAAATATCCTACTGATGCACGGTATGATGTTTTTTCTGAACCACCTGAAACACCCAATTGATAGTTTTGAGTATAAGCAGTACGAGTAATTACATCTAACCAATCTGTATTAGCACCGTTATCAGTGAAACTTTGGTTGTATTTCTTAGCAGCCTCTCTAAATTGTGCACCATTCATCAAATCAGGTCTTTGAGAAATTCTCTCTGTACCTAGATAAGAATTGAAATCTACACTTGGAGCACCAGATTTACCTCTTTTAGTAGTAATTAAGATTACACCATTCGCACCTCTTGAACCATAAATTGCTGCTGAAGAAGCATCTCTCAAGATGTCCATTGTTTGGATATCTTCTGGAGCAATGTTTTGGATAGGAGCACCAATCACACCGTCAATTACGTAAAGTGGTTCAGAACCAGCGTTCAATGAACCAGTACCTCTTAAACGTACAGTTGGCGTTGAGTTAGGGTCACCACTACTTTGAGTGATAACTAAACCAGCAACTTTACCTTGAGCTGCAGCTAATGGGTTTGTTACGATACCTGCGTTGAAATCGCGGCTACCTAAACTTGTTACGGTACCAGAAATTTCTTTACGTTTTTGAGTACCATAACCCACTACCACAACTTCTTCAAGAGCTTTAGTGTCGTCTGTTAAAGTTACATCAACAACAGTTTTGTTACCGATAGCCACTTCCTTAGTTTCCATACCAACAAAACTGAATACTAATACTCCGTTTTTCGGAACACCAGCCAATTTGTAAGTACCATCTAAGCCAGTTTGAGTACCCTTACTGGTACTTTTCACTTGTACTGTAACACCTGGTAAACCGCTGCCATCAGCTCCTTTTACCGTACCTGATACAGTTACTTCTTGTGCCATCACAGTAAATGTGAGTGTTGTTAACAGCAATGCTGCAATTGTGAAAATAGACGTTTTCACACCAGCCGTTAGTCGCCCAATATAGCGACCCACTTGGTAGGACTTCATCATAGGTTGTAATTAAAGAAAGATTAATGAATGATTAACTTAAATAAAAAATAATTTTCCATTTTCTAAATAATTTAAACTGCTTCTAATGACTAAAATTATCAAAAAAATAACTTGTTATAGAAGTTTGTTTAGAAAACATTGAACTATTTTTTTAATTAACCCTCAAAATTACAAAAACAAATGCTTAAAGTCCAAAAAATTATACTAAAAAATAAAAGTTCTTCAAAAAATTCAATTCTGAAAAATTGTACAAAAACAATATGCCTTTAGGTTTTTCATCTTATTTTTGCAAACCATAATTATACTTCAAGAATTGCTTCACGCTCAACAACTAAAATATTTACCATGATATAAATTTATAAAGAGCAAATTTGTATTTTTTTTAGATAAAAAAATCATCGATAACGAACCCGAGTATTGTCACTCAAAGGCGTTTATCTTTGAAAAATTCAAAAACTGAAGAATCTGATGATGAATCAACAATTACAGCAACTGGCCAAAGACTTGGCAGGTGAACTTTATCTGGATGATGTCATGCGTACTTTGTATGCCACTGATGCCTCGGCTTATCGTGAGATGCCGCTCGCAGTAGCTATTCCCAAAGACGAGTCTGATATTGAAAAACTGATAGCCTTTGCTCGTAAAAATAATTCCTCCCTCATTCCTCGTACTGCTGGTACTTCTTTGGCTGGGCAAGTGGTTGGAAAAGGAATTGTAGTTGATGTGTCGCGTACGTTTACAAAAATTCTTGAAGTCAATAAAGAAGAGAGATGGGTGAGGGTACAGCCAGGTGTGGTGCGTGATGAACTGAATTATTTCTTGAAACAACATGGATTGTTTTTTGGGCCTGAAACTTCAACGGCCAATCGTGCAATGATTGGTGGAATGGTTGGTAATAATTCTTGTGGCTCTAATTCAGTGGTTTATGGAAGTACCCGGAATCATCTTTTAGAAGTGAAGGGTTACTTGAGCGATGGTTCATTTGTGGAGTTCAAGAGTTTGAGCAGAGACGAGTTCATGAAAAAGCTTGACCCATCTGATACCACATTGGAGAGTAGTATTTATAAGCATATTTATGAAGTATTGAGCAATTCTGATAATCAAGCAGAAATTCGTAAGGAGTTTCCAAAAATGAGTATCGAACGCAGAAATACAGGGTACGCTATTGATGAACTGCTAGAAACGGAAATATTTACACCGCAAGATAATCGAGAAACCATCAAGACTCCTCCGTTATCGGGTGTAGCGGCAGGGGGGGCTTTCAATTTCTGTAAGCTTATTGCTGGTTCTGAAGGTACATTGATGTTTATTACTGAAATAAAGCTTCATGTAAATAACCTACCACCGAAGGTACAAGGCTTGGTTTGCGTGCACGTTAATTCGGTTGATGAGTCTCTAAGAGCTAACCTAATTGCTTTAAAATATAAACCAACAGCGGTTGAGTTAATAGACCATTATATTTTAGAATGTACGAAAGAAAACAAAGAACAACGTCAAAACCGATTCTTTGTACAAGGCGACCCCGGTGCCATTCTTGTAGTCGAACTTTCACATGATAATATAGATGACATTCATCAACGTGCTGCCGAAATGGAAGCTGAGATGCGTGCTGCAGGATTAGGCTATCATTTTCCGATTTTATTTGGCGAGGATACCAAAAAGATTTGGACTCTCCGTAAAGCTGGATTAGGGCTTTTATCAAATTTGCCTGGCGATGAAAAAGCGGTAGCTGTTATCGAAGATACGGCCGTTGATGTAAATGACTTGCCTGATTTTATTAGAGAGTTTAATGAAATCTTGTCGAAAAATGGTATGTCTTCGGTGCATTATGCTCATGCTGGTTCGGGGGAAATACATCTTCGACCGATTATTAATCTTAAAACTGCCGAAGGACATCGACAATTCAGATTAATTGCGGAAGAGATTTCAACCTTGGTAAAAAAATATAAAGGCTCTCTTTCGGGCGAACATGGAGATGGACGTTTGCGTGGTGAATTTATTCGCCAACAAATTGGAGAGAAAAACTACACTTTGATTAAAGATTTGAAAAAAGTGTGGGACGAACAAAATATCTTCAATCCAAACAAGATTGTTGATACGCCTCCGATGGATAAATTCTTGCGTTATGAGGCTGATCACCAAGTACCTGAGTTTAAAACTGTTTTCCGATTTAATAATCAAAATATTCTCCAACACGCCGAGCAATGTAATGGTTCGGGCGATTGCCGTAAGACCGAACTAAGTGGCGGAACAATGTGCCCAAGTTATATGGCCACTCGCAACGAAAAAGATACAACCCGTGCTAGAGCGAATATCTTACGAGAGGTACTGACTAATTCTGAAAAACTCAACCGATTTGATAGTAAAGAAATCAAAGAGGTGATGGATTTGTGTTTGGCTTGTAAAGGCTGTAAATCAGAATGTCCGTCGAATGTGGATGTTGCCAAATTGAAAATGGAGTTTTTACAGCACTATCAAGAGCAAAATGGGGTTCCACTACGTTCGTGGTTAATTGGCAACTATTCGAAAATGAGCAATTTGGCATCTTATGTGCCTTGGGCTTATAACTTAATTTTCGATAATGCTCCTTTGCGTAAAATTGCTAATTCGGTGGTAGGTTTTCATCCTGAGCGTACGATGCCACTTTTGAGCAAACACACACTTAAGCAATGGTATAGAAAATCGGAGCAAAATATAGCCCCAAAAGCGAAAAAAGTTTATTTATTCTGCGATGAGTTTACGAATTATAATGATGTAGAAATTGGCAAAAAAGCCCTCGATTTATTGAATAAATTAGGATATGAAGTAATTATTCCAAATCATGTTGATTCGGGTAGAGCATACTTATCAAAAGGAATGTTGAAAGAGGCTCAAAAATTAGCGAACCAGAATGTGTCTTTACTAAAAAATATTATCAATGAAGAGATACCAATGGTTGGTATTGAACCTTCGGCAATTCTTACGTTTAGAGATGAATACCCCGATTTAGTCGAAGAAAGTTTAGTTGAAGCAGCGAAACAGTTAGGTAAAAATGCCTTAATGATTGATGAGTTTTTAGCTCGTGAAGTAGATGCTAAGAGAATTACGGCCGAAAACTTTACAACTGAAAAACGTCTTATCAAGTTACACGGACATTGTCAGCAAAAATCAGTGGCTTCGCTTACACCAACGAAAAAAATACTTTCATTGCCTAAAAATTATGAAGTACACCTGATTCCTTCAGGTTGCTGCGGAATGGCAGGTTCGTTTGGGTATGAGAAAGAACACTACAAATTATCTATGCAAATTGGTGAATTGGTATTGTTCCCAACAGTCAGAAAGCAACCAGAAGAAGTAATTATTGCAGCACCAGGTACAAGCTGCCGTCATCAAATCCATGATGGAACTGGTCGCACTGCTTTGCATCCTGTTGAGGTTTTGTGGCAAGCTTTAGTTTAGTAAATTGATTCCTTGAAGGGAAATATTTGTTTAATTTGTTATTTTGGCGAAATTCTTTCGAGCATAGTTTTGAAAGAATTTCGCCAATTTTATTTCCTCAGATTGAATCTGTGTGTTTATTACTTAAAATAGTATATTTGCTAAATAAATATAGTTTTGAGTATTCGAGAGAGATATTTTGCTTAAAATTACAGCAAAAACATTCATAATAAGGACTTTGAAAAGCTAAGTTGCTAGCCTACTATCTTGAATTATGGAACAATACGTAACTGTAAGGTGTTTTATAACATACTTAACACTTATCTGACCACTAGAAAAAGTAAAAATGAGTAATCGAAATTTGTTGAGTTTGGAATTGACAACTATTGTTGATGACGAACGACCTGTTTTTTTATCGGGCAACTTCTGCGAATGGCATCCCGATGTGTCGGATTTTGAAATGAAGAGAGTGAGCAAGGGAAAATACAAATTTACATTCTCGCCCGAAATTACCCTCCCAGAAAAAATAGAATATAAATATACGCGTGGTGGTTGGGATTTTGTAGAATTAGATACCTATGGAAATTCACCAAAAAACCGAGTAATTGAAAAATTATCAGGTCAGTACGCCGATTTTGTTCCCTATTGGCGTCAAGAAGGAGCTACAGCTTATATTCAAAAGTTAATGCCTAAAGTAGAAGTCATTTCTGAAAAATTTGAAATTCCACAATTAGGCAAAACTCGGAAAATTTATATTCTTCTCCCTCATGATTACGCCCAAAATACCGATAAGCGTTATCCTGTTTTGTATATGCAAGATGCCCAAAACCTATTTGGGAAAGGCTCAAACTACGGCAATTGGGAGATAGATAAACGTTTATCATTATTGGCTAAACGAGAGATGGGCGATGTAATTGTAGTAGCCATTGAACACGGTGAAGAAGGCCGTTTTAATGAATATTCCCCTTACACAGTTGAATCAAAAGGTAAAGGTTTGGGTATGAAATATGCAAATTTTATTGTTCGTACGCTCAAACCATTTATTGATGCTAATTATCGCACTAAAACCGAACGTCAATTTACAGGAATTGGTGGGAGTTCGATGGGTGGTTTGATTAGTATTTATGCAGGATTGATGTATCCAGAAGCAATTGGTAGATTAATGGTTTTATCGCCTTCACTTTGGGTTTCTCGGAAAATATACTTTGATGCAATAGAGTTTTTTAATCCATTAGCTACAAAAATCTATTTGTATGGTGGCGGAAAAGAAGGCAATGCGATGGTTCCAAACGTTAAGAAAATGAAGGAGACCATTGAGGGACAGGGCTGGGACACTGAAAAAATACAAATTAAACTCTCAATCGACCCTAAAGGAGAGCATAACGAAAAACGCTGGGGACAAGAATTTCCGAAGGCAATAGAGTGGTTGTTTAATTAACGGAAAGTATTTTATTCCACAAAAAACCATCTACAAATCAAATATTAAAGAATTTATGAAAATCAAGATAACAGCCAACAATACTGCTGCTAAGACAATTATTTTCCCACTGGTAGATAATGAGAAATTGGCGGAAAATCTTTCAAAAATTGCGAAGCACGTTGGGCTAAGTGCCGAAATACTCCAACAGGATTTCAAGGCAGGAACAAAAGAAACATTGGCTTTGTATGGAGCTATTGAGGGGCTGGAAAAGGTATATCTTTTAGGCTTAGGAAAATCTCCTAAACCTATTGATTATGTAAAGGTTTTTCGCTCGTTTTTCTACAATAACAAGAAAAAACTGCCAAGCAATGTTGGATTAAAGCTTAAAATGGCAGGTTTAGAAGCCAATATTGAGCAAATTGTGAATGGTATTTGTTTGGCTGAATATGAGGTAGGTATCTATAAAAGTGATGAGAAGAAAACCGCTGATATTTTTGGTGAATCTGGGCTTTTAGAAATTCAAGTTGCAGAAAATTGGCTCGAAAAAGGCGAAAAAGGAGTGGCGGTTGGACAAGCAATTGCCGAAACACAAAGTAGAATCATGACTTTGGTTGATGCACCAGCTAATTATAAATATCCGCAGAAATTAGCAGAATTTGCCATAGAATCTGGGCAAAAATACGGTTTCGATGTAAAAGTTTATGATGAGAAACAATGCCTTGAGTTAGGCTTACATGCTCTTTTGGCAGTTGGACGTGGTAGCACTGAAAACCCTGCAAGGTTTATTGTGATGGAATATCCCTCGGCTACGCTCGGGAACCAATCCTCGGCTATGCTCGGAGAACAAGTATCTTCCAAACCGGTCCCTGAGCGTAGCCGAAGGGTAGGTTTAGTAGGAAAGGGTGTAACTTTTGATACAGGTGGAATTTCTATTAAAAGTTCGGCAAGTATGAGTTATATGAAGTCAGATATGGGAGGAGCAGGAGCAGTTTTAGGAGCAATGGAATTAGCGGCTAAACTGCAATTGCCCGTGCATTTGATAGGCGTTATTCCATCAACCGAAAATTGTGTAGATGGCAATGCACTTAAACCAAGTGAGGTTATTCCTTCGTATGCTGGCAAAACAATTGAAGTAATTGATACTGATGCCGAAGGACGCTTAATTTTGGCCGATGGCCTTTCGTATATCAAAAAGAATTTTGAGCCTGATGTAATTATTGATTTGGCAACGCTCACGGGTAATTGCATTGCCGCATTGGGCTATGCTGCCGCAGGATTATTATCTAATAATGATGCCTTAGCAAATGAATTACTTGAAATCGGGCAAGAAACTGGAGAAAAACTATGGCGTTTGCCACTTTGGGATGATTATAAAGATATGATGAACTCTGATGTGGCTGATATAAAGAACCTTTCTTCTGCTCCAGTGGCTGGGGCAATTACGGCTGCAAAATTCTTGGAGTTCTTCATTGATGGACACACTAATTGGGCTCACCTTGATATTGCTGGGATGGCTTTTGGCGATTCAGAATTTGCCAAAATGAAGTCGGCTACCGCTTTTGGTGTAAATTTATTAACTACCTTCTTGCGAAAATAATTGATGTGTAATTTTTCTTTCGGTGGGTGAGCGAAGCCGAAACCACCGATTGGCAAAAATTATAATTTAGTGATTTTGACAAGCGTTTCTGCACCGATACCTACCAAGAAACATCGGAAGCTGAGCGAAGCCGAAGCTACAGGGAGTGGTTTCGACTTCGCTCAACTACTGAAGGCTTAGTACTCAACTCAATACTTCCCGTAATACTTGCAGTGATTTTATTTCGCCAAATTCTTCAACATGAATTTTGTAGAACGCGATGATGATTTCGAGTAAATGATTTCTAACCGCCCGATTCATGAATAATGGCGTTTGGTAATCAGCCATGATAAGCTGGTTCATCAATTTCTGATAATCGTTTTCAAAAGGAATAAGAACATTTAATTCTCGAAACTGAGAGACGATTTCTTGTGCATTTTCTGGAGAAAAGCCTAAGAAAAAAGCATATTTGAGCAGAAAGATTAGGTGAAAATTTTCAAAATGTTCGTCGGTTTCGTCTAAAAAAATGAGTGAATGATAAAGAAAATCGAAAAGAGCATCGTTTTCAGTATGTTCTTGAAGTGTTTTGTTCAAAACTTCATCCAAAAACATGGCGATACTTGACTTGTGAATATCGTAAGGAAGGCTTCGAAATGGAAAGCCTGATTTGGCCTCCGAGATACGATGCAAGTCTTTCTTTTCATCATGATATACCACCATATCGAGTAGTGTAAGCGGTTGAAAAAGTGCAATCTTATTTTTTCCTTTACTGCTTCTTACGCCATTTTCAATAAACGATTGAATACCAAATTTTTCGGTATAAATCTTTACGATAATGGAGGTTTCTCGGTATCGAATATAGCTAATGACTATCCCACGAGTTTTATGAAGCATGATACAATAAGAATAGAAACAGAATAACCCAAAGTACATCTACAAAATGCCAATAGATACTTATGAGCTTGATTTTCAGTTGATTAGGTGGATTGACACTATAAACATAAGAATCAATATATTCCATTCGTTGAAAAGCATCTTTGTTAGCTGAGATGAGTGCTATAATTCCGCCCAGTGTGTGCAAAATATGTAGTCCTGAAAGAACATAAATAAACATTCCTCCAGTATTATTGCTCATTGTGATGCCGGCATTCAATAATTTACGCCATCCAAAACCTTGTAAAACGATAAACAAAATGCCCGTCAGTAAGGTCAGACTGATATTTAGACGATAGGTTCGAAAACGCTCTTCCTTAAAAGCTTTATTTGCCCCTTGCAGCGTAAGGCTACTTGCTATAATAACTAAAGTACTAAACCAAAATACACCCGGAATCTTTACAGGAATATCCTGATTTCTAGCTTCTTTCGTAATAAAAACAATCAATAAAAAGAAAAAAAGCAGCCCGCTACTAATCATAGCAAGGTAGAGCATGAAAGCAAATGGTTCTCGGCGTTTACTTAATTGATTCATCTTTTCACCCGTCCCCCAAGGGTTTAAATAAAATTATACTTTAAAGAATCCTTGCCATATTGCGAAATTTGGAAATTGATTTTTTAAGTCTATTTCGTTTTCAAAAATTCCATATACAGTTGAGCCTGAGCCCGTCATAGAAGCATAAACAGCACCAGCTACATAAAGTGATTCTTTTACTTCGGCAATGGTTGGATACTTTAATAACAGTTTTTCTTCGAAATCGTTTTTAACAATTGTTTTCCAATTAGATATTGGCTCCGAAAGAGCCGTTTTTAATGATATTTCAGGTTTTTGTGGCGATACCCCCGAATAAGCTTCAGCAGTAGAAATATGAATATCTGGATTGACTAACACTATAAATTTCCCTTTCAGATTAAGCGAAAAATCTTCAAATTCATCGCCTTTATTATAGCAAAAAACAGGTTTATTTTCGATGAAAAAAGCACAGTCCGAACCTAATTTTCGGGCAAAATCTTTTAGTTGGTCGTTGCTCAAATTTAGTTGATAAACCTCATTGAGCATGCGAAGTGTAAAAGCTCCATCGGCAGAACCACCACCCAAGCCTGCACCCATTGGTATTACTTTGTGCAAATGAATAGTCGGTGGCGTAGAGATTTGGTCTTGCAATAAATGCCATGCCTTCAAACAAAGATTTGAACTTTCATTGCCCGGAATACTCAAGCCCGTACTTTGGAAGATTGCTTCATTGGCAGTTTGGTCTTGATTTGGTAAGATTTCGAGGGCATCGCACCATTCGACTGGGTAAAAAACAGATTCGATATTATGGAAGCCATCAGAGCGTTTTTCTACGATATTGAGGCCAATGTTTATTTTAGCGTTTGGAAATGTAAGCATCTATATAAAATTTCGATTTCAAAATTACTCAACCACCGAGTAAATCAATAACAAAACGATTGTTAGTTTTTATTAAAACACTTAAATCTTAAATAAGTTAATTTTAAACAGACTCAAAAATATGAAATAATCAGAATTGTAGTCTGAATAGTGGTTTTAGTAGGACTTTTGAGCAGTTTTGATAAGGAAGAATAGAAACTGATTGTAGATAAATAGTAAAAGTCTGATGATTCACTAAATGAAACTATGAAAAATAAATAAGCAGGGGCTTTATACCCCTGCTTGTATAATAATCTTAGAAATTATCGCTCCATTGATAAGCTTCAATCAATTTTGCTTCTCCTTCTTTGCCTTTAGCAAAATTACCATGTTCCATTCCCATGATGAACTCTTGATTATTGGCTTTCGATTTTTCGTAAATATGCTTAAATAAGCTCTTGTAATTTATTTCGCCAGTAGTTGGCTCCTTGCGGCCTGGCTCATCGCCAATCTGAAAATAGGCAATTTCTTCCCAGCACCAATTCATGTGTTGAGTCATGCGGCCTTCATTTCTTTGCATGTGCCACATATCAAATAAAATCTTACATGAAGGGCTATTCACCGCCTTACAAATCATGTAGGTTTGGTCAGAATAGCGTAAGAATAAATCGGCATTATCGCTTAATGGTTCAAGTACCATCGTGAGGTTATGAGGCTCGAAAATATCACAAGCTCGGCGTAAGGCATCAATGACATTGGCTGTCTGAACACCTAATGGTAGATTTCGCTCAAAATAGCCAGGTACAACCGTCATGTATTTAGCATTACAACGTTTAGCTGTTTCTACCGAGGCACGGCAAGTTTTTAAGAAATTTTCGAGGAAATCTTTTTTACCAGTGGTGAGTGAAACTTTCCAATTATCGCCACCATCTACCACAAAAACCCCCATTTTCATGCCTAATTTGGCCATTGTTTCACCAATTTTTGTTTGTATTTCTACTGGGCGGCCTAACATTCCGTTATCCTCCAGAGCCATGAAGCCATTGTCAGCCATGAATTTAAGTTGGTCGAAAAGGTCTTTGCCAGCTGAATTTTCAAACATTCCGAAATGCGGAGCATAGAGAAGTTTGAATTTATTAGGAGCGATGATGTTTGGTTGTTCGATTTGACTCGGCGTAGAAGCTAAAGCTGCGGTTGAAGTGCCAAGGGTACTAGCTCCGGCAGCCAAGACACTCTTTGATAAAAAGTTTCTGCGATTCATTTTTTGTTATAGATTGAAGGTTGAATACCAAAATAATGGTTTGGTAGTTTTGAATTTTTTGTTGGAATAAATGGTCTTCAAATATATTATAAAAAAAGCGATTGGACTAACCCAATCGCTTTTTGTTTTTTCAATATAAGAAATCAAGATTTTCTGTTTTGATATCTTCCGGTTCGAGTTCTAAAAACTCTTCCCAGAAGGCATTTTCGGGCAATGCCGCTTTGCAAATGATTGGCTCCTTTTTCACTGGATGAATAAAATACAACCTGCGAGCATGAAGATTGATGTTGCCTTCAATATTTGGGCGTGGGTATCCATACTTCACATCACCTCTAATTGGGCAACCCATTTTGGCCAATTGCACACGAATTTGGTGTGGGCGACCAGTAATCGGGTTTATCTCGAGTAAATGATAATGGTTCAATTCGCCTAAATAACGATACGTCAACTCTGCTTTTTGTGAGTTAGGTACTTCTTCGTCGTAGGCTTTTACGGTATTCTTAGTTTCATCTTTTACGAGCCAGTTGGTCAATTTTGCCGATTTTTTCTCGGGTTTTTTACCCACAACTGCCCAATAAGTTTTCTGAACATCACGTTTTCTAAATATCTCGTTCATGCGTTCGAGTGCTTTTGATGTACGTGCAAAAACCACCAAGCCACTCACGGGGCGGTCGAGGCGGTGTACGGTTCCAAGAAAAACATCTCCTGGTTTATTGTATTTTTCTTTAATATACTCTTTTACGTAGTCAGAAAGCGTTTTATCGCCAGTGCTATCGCCCTGAACTAAAATTCCTTGGGCTTTATTGACGATAATGATGTGATTATCTTCGTAAACTACTTGAAATGGTTGCTTTGCCATAATTTATTTACATAATTACTCTTTTACGACATCTCCCTGCCCTCTTTGAATCGGACTGCCGAAGCGGGGGCAGGAGGATGTAAACTTTTAATTTAAACAAACTCTAAAGCCAGACGCCTGGTTTCTTTGTCGGTTTCTATATAATCTTCGAGCGTTGGTGTGCGAACGAAGGTCACTTTTTTCATACAATCTTCAATCAAATCCGACATTTCTAAGAATCCGATTTCATCACGTAAGAATGCTGCAACGGCTATTTCGTTGGCCGCATTAACAATACACGCCATGTTCCCGCCAGTACGTAGGGCTTCAAATGCGAAACCTAAATTTCTGAATGTTTCATAATCAGGTTTTTCAAAAGTAAGCGATGGATACTGGGCAAAATCCATACGTGGGAAAGTTGATTTTAAACGATTCGGATAGCCAATCGCAAACTGAATCGGCACTCGCATATCTGGTAAACCCATTTGGGCTTTCATACTTCCATCTTCAAACTGCACCATTGAGTGAATAATACTTTGTGGGTGTACAACCACTTCAATTTGCTCTGGTGTGAGTCCGAATAACCACTTTGCTTCAATTACCTCTAAACCCTTATTCATCAAAGAAGCAGAATCTATGGTAATTTTTGCTCCCATGCTCCAATTAGGGTGCTTGAGGGCTTGGGCTTTGGTAACTGTTTTCAAAAACTCACGGTCTTTCCCTCTAAATGGACCACCCGAAGCCGTTAGTATTATTTTTTCAATAGGATTATGAAACTCACCTACCAAGCACTGAAAAATAGCCGAATGTTCAGAATCAACAGGTAATATATCAACTCTATGCTTTTGAGCTAATTCCGTCACTAATTCGCCAGCTACTACGAGCGTTTCTTTATTGGCTAAAGCAATGTGTTTACCTGCTTTAATGGCCGCCACCGTCGGAATAAGTCCTGCATAACCCACCAGAGCAGTGAGTACCATATTCACCGATTCCATGGTTACAACCGATGCCAAAGATTTATCTCCAGAATAAACTTTTATATCAAGTGGGTCGAGAGCGGCAAAGACTTTGTCATAAAGGTTTTCGTTAGAAATCACCACTACGTTTGGCTTAAACTTAGCTGCTTGTTCAATCAACAAATCGGCGTTGTTTTGGGCGGTCAGTACTTCTACTTCAAAAATATCTGGATTGGCTTCAACAACTTCTAAGGCTTGTGTTCCGATAGAACCAGTTGAGCCAAGAATAGCAAGATGACGTTTCTGCATGAAATAAACTATTGAAATTTTTTACAAAGTTCGGAAAATTTAATGATAAAGTTTTTATTTTAACGTTTGTATTAGACTTGAAATACGAAATAAGCATTTTGGTTTTCGAGTTTATTTGTCTAATGAGTTAGTTATTAGCGTTTTATAGATATATTCAAGAGTTTAGTTTAAATACTTTTTAAATTTATTCCCCACAGGGGTTAAGGGCATCTATGCAAACGGCTGAAGATCAATTCCAATTTTTTGAGGGCGTTTTTTTTGAAAGCTTCGGACGTGACCTACAAGTAAACGAGTATCGCCTAATACAGGGTGGAAGTATCAATGTGACCGTGCAAGTACTTACCAACGAAGGCAAATATTTTATTAAATATAATACTCGGAACTACGAAGGAATGTTTGAAACAGAAGCAAAAGGCCTTGACCTATTGCGTGAAACTAACGTGATTCGTGTGCCCGAGGTGATTCATTGGGGGCGTCGTGATGGACAAGATTATTTGGTTCTCGAAAATATCGAATATTCTAAACCTAATTTCGATTATTGGGAGTCTTTGGGTCAAAAATTAGCTAGTCTGCATCGAAATACAGCCGATTCTTTTGGCCTCTCGTTCGATAATTATATTGGTTCACTTCGTCAAAGTAATGAGCAGAAATCTGATTGGCTGAGCTTTTTTATTGAAAAACGTTTGAATGTTCAAGCAGGTTTAGCCTATTATAATGAGTTGATTTCTAAATCTTTATACGATAAATTTCAGCAATTTTATAAGGTTTTGCCCGAACTTATTCCAAACGAACCAGCTTCTCTCTTACATGGAGATTTGTGGTCGGGAAATGTGATTACTGATGAAAAAGGTGAGCCCTCACTCATCGACCCATCGGTTTATTACGGAAGCCGAGAAATGGAAATAGCTTTCACAAACTTATTTGGCGGTTTTGATAAGCGTTTCTATGACTCGTATCAGGAAGCCTATCCTCTCCAACCAAGATTCGATGAACGAGTGCCTATTTATAATATTTATCCCTTGCTTGTGCATACCAATATTTTTGGAACGAGCTATTTACCCCCAATCATCAGAACTCTCAATAGATATCTATAAGATTTTAGCCTTGATACATCAAATTGCAGCCTCTGATATCAGAGTTATCAAAGCGACCAATGATGCTAAATGATTGATTTTCAGTGTTGTATGCTCCTAAATCTTGGGTTTCTATGAAGCAACAAGAATCAATATTAGCTAAATCAATTACGTTGATTCCGCCACGAATCAAGGTTTTCTCATTCTTTTGGGAATAGTTTACCGTTGAGATAATCTTGAATGGGTCGTTTATTTCACGAAGTAGCACTCTCATAGTATTGGGTAATTCAAAAATCCCATCGCCTTTCGAATATCCTTGCGAAAGTAGTTCTGTCATGCCATATTCAGAGTGAATTTTTTCGATTCCAAACGCCGAGGTTAAGATTTCATGTACTTCTTCCCGCAATAATTCTTTCCTTCTACCTTTCATTCCCCCAGTTTCCATGACAATTAAGCGTTTTTTTAGGTCTTTCATGCAAGATAAATCTTCTCCAGATTCAGCTAAATCAAGCAAGGCAAATGTGACGCCAATCAACAAAACTTTTCTTTTAGATTGTTGTTTAGATAACAGTCGAAGTTGCTGAAGCAATTCTTGGGTATTTTTCAAATAAAAACCAGATTCTCTTGAGTAGGTTCTATAAATAAAACTCTGTACCATATACACCAACGAAGAATTATTTCGTTCAAGGTAAGAAGGCAGTAAAGCTAAAATGTGAAACTCATTCAAAGGGCCATAAAACTGCTCAAAAATTCGTTGACTGATGTATTCATAAAAAGGCAAATCGCTCACTAAATGTTTACTGGTGGTATCGCCTGTGGTGCCGCTACTTTCAAAAATTATTTGGGTAGGAGCTCCCTCAGAAACAATTTTATGGTGCTTGAAAAACTGAATCGGTAAAAAAGGAATTTTTTCGATTCGACTCACTTGCTGAGGATTTACTCGGAGATACGCTAAATATTCTTTGTAGGTATAATTAGTGGCAGCTTGAAAACGAAATATTTCTAAAGCCAATTCTTCGAAATCGTGTGGTCGTACGGAAGAGTCGTTCAACTGTAAAACCGCCGATTTTAGTTCGTCACGAATGCCCATTGAAAATTTTATGATTTTTACTAAATTAGCCGAAATATAGAAAATTATTGATATTGCAAAGTGTAGCACGTCAGACGACACCGTTTTCTCAAGGTTTTCTATTCAATTAAAATGTGCCACACTTGTTTTGCATAACAGACTAATTAAAATTACATTTTTAGAATGAAAAAGGTTTCAGTTTTTGGAATATTAACAATAATTGTCGCATTGGTAGGTTGTTATAAAGAAACCACTTTTGATAATACGCCAGCCATTAGCTTTAAGTCAATTAAAAAGGAGGTTAGAATCGACCAATTTGCTGGTACGAAAAAGGATTCTGTTATTCTGACGATTAAGTTTCAAGATGGAGATGGTGATTTAGGTTTGAATGAAAAAGAAAGAACTACTGCCGAAACAACTAGTAATTATAATTATCTCATTAGGCTATTTCGCAAGAAAAAAGGTGTTTTTACCGAATTTATTCCAGCGGTACCCTATTCGGGTTATTTTCCTCGCTTAAAAGCTGATGGCAAAACTGGTCCGATAGAAGGGACACTTGATTATTCAATGGAGTTTCCTCACCCATTTACGCCTCCTAAAGATTCACTAAAATTTCAAGTAATCATTAAAGATAGAGCAGGGAATGTGAGTAATACCGCAGAGTCAGATGTGATTGTATTGAATGAATTTTAAAGAGATTGGGGTAGTATAGGAAGATATTTATTCCTAACTACCCCAAAAATTTATAAAAGTGTTGCACCTGTTCCGTTTACTTTCGGGAAAACAGGTTTGCCTTTGTCAAGATATACTCCCGTTGCAGGGTCATTGGCAATTAAAATCGAACCATCCATATCTACATAATCAAGTAAAGGTGCTAGCTGCCCGATTGCTGAAATACCCACACTTGTTTCCGTCATACAGCCACACATAACTTTCAATCCCAAGCTTTTTGCTTCTGAAATCATGCGTAATGCTGGTGTAATTCCACCACACTTGGCCAATTTTACGTTTACACCATGAAATTTACCTACGCATTTTTTTACGTCTTCTTCCACAATGCAGCTTTCATCGGCAATGAGTGGTAAAACCGAACCTTTCATTACTTCTTCCATCTCTACGTAAGCATCTTTGTGCATTGGTTGTTCGATAAATTCTACGCCCAACTCTGCAAAAGCTTTCGAGTTTTCAATGGTTTCTTCAATACCCCAGGCACAGTTAGCATCAACTCTAAAAAGAGCATCGGTGTGTTTTCTTAGTTCACGAACAATTTCAACATCGTGATTAGTACCCAACTTGATTTTATAAATCGGGAAATCAAACTCTTTCATTTTCTCAACCATTTTTTCAATGGTATCAATTCCGATGGTATAATTAGAATTCGGGGCTTTTGAAGGGTCAAGGCCCCAAATTTCGTATAAGGGTTTACCTTGTTTTTTGCCCCATAAATCCCAAGCTGCCATATCTAATGCACAATGTGCAAAAGGGTCATTTTTTAGATGAGGGTACATAAATGCCCAAAAATCCTCTGGATTTTGAAGGTCGTAGTTTTCGATAATTTCTTGATATTCAGAGAGTTTGTCTCTCATTCCTTCGGCCGTAACTCCATAATAAGGTATTGGAGTTGCTTCTCCATAACCACTGAGTTCACCGTCTTGAAGTTCAACGATAAAGGCATCAATATCATCACGTGAGCCGTGAGCAATGGTAAAAGTATGCCGCATTTGCAGCGTGAGAATATGGAATTTTAGTTTCATTTTGATGAAGGTCGTTTGTTTATACCGTGTAATAAAGTTTCTCCTCCTTTCAAAGGAGGGGTGTCAAAGTCCTGATGGAATCGGACTTTGACGGGGTGGTTGTTTAAGTTTTAAAATGCCTTTTAATCTCATTCAAAACCCATTCTATATTTTCAAATCTTAATACTTTAATGTTGAGTGATTTTAAAAACTCATCACGTTTTTCATCGTGCACGAGTCCGTAGCCTTCAAAGTGTTCTTGTCCATCTAATTCTATGTTTATTTTTTCTGATGGGCAAAAAAAGTCAAGAATGTAAAATTCAATACTGTGTTGTCTTCTAAACTTTCGTCCTTCTAATTGACTATTCTTTTAGTAACTCCATAAAGTTGCCTCAGCCGATGTGGAGTGGTTTCGTAAATGTTTTCTTTGTGGTTTTAAGGACTTTAGATTATTGAGTTGCATAGTTTTTTTCTAAAAAATTACTCCAATGTTCAACCACCCCGTCAAAATTCGACTTCGTCAAAATTTTGCCACCCCTCCTTGAAAAAAGGAGGGGAAATTTTGTTCTCGTATTTTTTACCTTTCAATTTATCTCTCATTATCCTCAAAGATAAAATATCACATATTCACCAACTCATTTCCACGTAGTACAGGCACAACATCATACAAATCACGTTGTAAGCAATAGCTAATATCTTTGTTGATACCTAAGCGTTGCAAACGGCGAATATGCGATGAATTTGCCAAGTATCCAAGCATATCGTCTTTGGCTTGTTGATAGAGTCTCATAGACATAATAGCACTATCTTCGGCCACAAAAAACTCATCTTGTACGGCATCTACTACTGCTCCTGCAAAGAGTGTATCCTCTAAATTGGTTCGCCCTTTCCAGCCTGCACAAAGCACCAATACATCGTAAGGCTGTGTTTTTAGGTATTCTACGATTGCATTGAGATTTAGAAAAGCTCCAACTAAAACCTTTACAGCAGATGTTTTAGCTTTTGAAATCGAATAGGTGCCATTGGTGGTTGTCATGGCAATTTTTTCACCGATTAGCTTTTCATCCATGTAGCTAAAAGGAGAATTATCAAGTTCGAATCCCTCCACTTTTTGGGCGTTTCGTTCCGCCGCGGCAATAAAACCTTTGGCCTGTAATTCTTGACATTCTTCTACGGTTTCAACTGGAATAATGGCTTTTACACCATAAGCAAAGCCTGTAACCATACAAGAAGTTGCACGAAAAATATCAGCAACAATAACAATCGTATTATCAATTTTATGTAGGTGAAGTAAATCGGGAGTTAAACAAACATCAATATTTTTCATCGTAATGCAATATAAAACGGTGTCGTTTCGAATTATGAGATTTTTTGGCAAAGATGCCAAAAAAAGTGTTTAAAATTGACAAGTTTTGCAAAGTTGTCAATTTTTTGTTCAAAACTTCTTCAATTAAGTTCCAAATTCTAAAAAAAATCCTACATTTTTAATCTTTTTTTAAGCAAAATATCGGAATTGTGAAAATCGTATCGTAATTTTGCAGCCGAAAATTAAGAGTACAGCACACGTTTCTTAAAAAATTACATTCAAAACTCATCATAAAGAATTATATGGCATCAGTTAGACCAGACGAAGTTTCGGCTATCCTGCGTGAGCAATTGGCAGGTGCAAGAACCGAAGCCGAACTCGAAGAAGTTGGTACAGTGCTACAAATCGGTGACGGTGTAGCACGTATATACGGTTTATCAAAAGTTCAAGCCGGTGAATTGCTGGCATTTGAAAATGGCTTAAAAGCCTTAGCACTTAACCTCGAAGAAGACAACGTAGGAGCGGTATTGTTAGGTGACTCGGCAGGTATCAAAGAAGGTGCAACAGTAAAACGTACAGGTGAAATCGCCTCTGTAAAAGTAGGTGATGGCATCGTAGGCCGTGTTGTAAATACTTTGGCTGAGCCTATCGATGGCAATGGCCCTATTCAAGGAGAAACTTTTGAAATGCCTTTGGAGCGTAAAGCACCAGGCGTTATTTATCGTCAGCCAGTAACTGAGCCTTTACAAACAGGTATCAAAGCTATTGACGCGATGATTCCGATTGGCCGTGGCCAACGTGAGTTGGTTATCGGTGACCGTCAAACTGGTAAGACTGCCGTTTGTATTGACACCATCATTAACCAAAAAGAATTCTACGACAAAGGCGAACCTGTATATTGTATCTACGTAGCTTGTGGTCAAAAAGCTTCTACAATTAAGGCTGTTGAGCAGACATTACGTAAATATGGTGCTATGGATTACACAGTAATCGTAGCAGCGGGTGCTTCTGACCCATCTCCGATGCAGTTCTTTGCTCCGTTTACGGGTGCTGCTATCGGTGAATACTTCCGTGATACAGGCCGTCCAGCATTGGTTATCTACGATGACCTTTCTAAGCAAGCCGTAGCTTACCGTGAAGTATCATTATTGCTTCGTCGTCCACCAGGCCGTGAAGCTTATCCAGGTGACGTATTCTACTTACATAGCCGTTTATTGGAGCGTGCTGCAAAAGTTATCGCTGATGATGCTATTGCAAGTGAAATGAACGATTTACCGCCATCATTGAAATCTAAAGTGAAAGGTGGTGGTTCATTAACAGCCCTTCCAATCATCGAAACACAAGCAGGTGACGTTTCTGCTTATATCCCTACAAACGTAATCTCGATTACTGACGGACAAATCTTCTTGGAGTCTAACTTGTTCAATGCAGGTATTCGTCCAGCGATTAACGTAGGTATCTCGGTATCACGCGTAGGTGGTAATGCTCAGATTAAATCAATGAAGAAAGTAGCTGGTACATTGAAACTTGACCAAGCACAGTTCCGTGAATTGGAAGCTTTTGCGAAGTTTGGTTCAGACCTAGATGCTGCTACTCGTTTGACTATCGAGCGTGGACGTCGTAACCAAGAAATCTTAAAGCAAGCTCAATTCTCGCCAGTATCAGTAGGAGAGCAAGTTGCTATTATCTATGCTTCAATCAACGGTGTATTAGACAAAGTACCTGTTGCAAGAGTAAAAGAATTCGAAAACGAATTCGCTTTATTATTGAAGAGCCAAAACCCAGAGGTTATTACAAACCTTGCGGCTGGTAAGTTAGATGATGCTACTACTGACACTATCAAGAAAGTAGGTAAAGAATTAGCAGAGAAATACGCTTAATACAATTAAGAATTGAGAATTAAGAATTAGGAATGTTTTTTAGCATAATTAATTCTTAATTCTACATTCTACATTCTTAATTTAATAAAAAGATGCCTTCATTAAAAGAAGTTAGAAATAGAATTACCTCGGTAAACTCTACAACACAGATTACCAAGGCAATGAAAATGGTATCAGCGGCGAAGCTTCGTCGTGCACAAGATGCCATTACTCAGATGCGTCCGTATGCAACGAAACTCAATGAGTTGATTTCTGCGGTATCGGCTAATACTGAGGTAGGAACAGCGAGTCCATATACTCAAGTTCGCTCTGTTGAGAAGGTTTTAGTAATCGTTGTTACTTCTGATAGAGGACTTTGCGGTGCATTTAATGCAAACGTTGTAAAGGCCACTGTGGCTCATATTAACGAAAACTACCCTGCTCAATTAGCTAAAGGTAATGTTGAAATCATGGCTTTGGGTAAAAAAGGTGGTGAAACATTACAAAAGCGTGGCTTCAAGACAAATACCGAGTTTATGGATATTTTCCAACGCTTGAGTTTTGCTACTGCCCGCCAAGCTGCAGAGCAAGCAATGGCAGCTTTTGCAAATGGAAAATATGATGTAGTTGAAATTGTGTTCAACGAATTCAAAAACGTAGCTACGCAGATTATTCGTGTAGAGCAAATGCTTCCTTTAGTTGAGAAAAAAGATGATAACGCTAAAGCTGCTAATACAGATTATATTTTCGAACCATCGGAAGAAGAAATTGTATTAGAATTAATGCCAAAGGCTATCAAAATGCAGTTATTCAAAGCCGTTTTAGAATCAAATGCTTCTGAACACGGTGCTCGTATGACTGCTATGGATAAAGCAACTGATAACGCCAACGAGTTATTACGTAATTTGAAAATCGAATATAACCGTAGTCGCCAAGCTGCCATTACAAAAGAAATTTTGGAAATTGTGGGTGGTGCAGAAGCTTTGAAAGGAAACTAATTATTAGTTCTTATATATCAGAAACGGCGATACATCGAAAGATATATCGCCGTTTTTCTTTTCCTACAGCACAATTCGGAGAATTGTGTTACATTTCTTGAACACTCATCACACCTAAGTTCTCAAATAATTTAGTCCAATAATAAGTAATTGTTGGGTTATTTTCTTTGATAGAACTGGTTGCTTCAAAAGGTAAAATCATCGAAATATCTGGACCATTCAAGGCTAAGTCTTTGTATTTATCGGCATCAGCTTTAGCCCAGCTTTCTGCTTCTGAATTATCTTTTGGTGGTTTAATCTGAAAATCACGCCCACTTTTCACACTTTCAACCATATCACTTAGGTAATATACCTTCACAATCGCTCCCGACTCTGATGCTTTCGCAATGACTGGTAGACTTGCTAAAATATTGGTTTCGCGGTTCGATTCGCTTGTATTTTCAGCATTGAGGCGTGCTAATGCTTGTTTTGAGACAAAAGAACGTTCTTTTCGAATGGAGAGGTCATAGTTAGTTTTGATAGCCTCTAAATCGGTTGCATTGACTCCCTCTGTATCTTCCATTTCGGTTCGACAAGTAAGCGATAAACAACGTCCTTTAGCGGTATTTTCGTGGATATAATAAATTTCAAATTTATCACCCGATTTCCTCACATTTTCCTCAATGATGCTATTGAGGGCTTGCTGATATTTTTGTGCTACAAAAGGCTTCGACACATCAACACTGGCAGTTTTATCAATAAATACCAATGTATGAATAGCCGGACTGTTGGCAGTATTTTCGGTTTTTTGAGTTTTCTTTTCGCCGCAAGAAGCTAAAAAGACGATAATTAAAGCAATTAGGAAAAAATTAGCTGGCTTTTTCATTGAGGGAAATCATTTAAGTATTTGTAAGTCAGCCTTTTTGGGGCAACTTTTTACAAAAATAAAAAAATCAGTATTTCAACTTCAATAGTTTTCTATAAATGGTATCAGCAGGCATATTTTTCTTCCAATAATCATTGCGAATGGTCGCTTTCAAAACTCCTCTGGTAGTTAGCCGCTTTTTGTTTTCTTCATAAGATTCTTCCCAGCCGATAATTTGATGCGGAAAGTTTTTTTCGAAAATAATTCTGAGGTCACGTTTACTCTCTGGATAATGAATATTGTAGTCCATCAGTTCTGTACCTTTAAACGTTGAATCTCCTTTATAAGCTTCAAGTTTAATCTTGCTCATTTCGGGCAATACACGCTTGTGGCGAAGGCGTAAAGAAGTCATACTCGGAATCATCATTACATTGCCAATGGGCAGTTGCTCGGTTTGAGAAAGTCTAATTTTACTCCATAATTCATCTTCAAGCAATGCATAATCAACATGAAAATCATCCGAAACTTCTTCTTCAAAATAAGATTTTCCTAGAACTTGATAGCCATTTTGATGATAGTTTAATTGGGTAAATGTTTGTCCACACCATTCTTGATTCGTGTTTGTCACTTTTAAAGTAGCAGGGTAGGTGTTGGTTTGTACAGGGGTAAAGATTGATGAATACATGGAGTAATCATAGATACCTGTAATGAACTTTTTTAGAAAATTTAGCTTCAAAACTGGGGTTGCTTTTTCACGAGCATCTGATTCGAGCTTTACTTGTTTATCTAGTCTAAAATCTTCAGTTACAAAAACCATTACAGCTTCGCCCACATGTTTTTTTCCGTAGCGAGCCTGTTGTAAATCGTAGCTACTTATTTCGGCTTGATTATTAAACCAGTATTTTCTGAACTCTTGAGTATCAGAGAGCTGAAGGTTTTTCTGTTCGTTTTTGTTTTGGCATGAAGTGAGCGTAAATAATAGGCAAATAGCAGTGATGAGGTATTTCATTTTTTGGTTTTTGATTCAAATAATCATTCAAAATTAGTGAAATTGTGTGGTAATTTTATAGTGTTATAGTGTTAATGATTCGTTATGGCTTCATTTAGATATATAGGTACAAGTTTTGTTCATTTCTTGTTTATTTTTTCCCTTTCCAACTAATCAAAAATACGCCGATAAGTACAAAAACAGTTCCTATAATTTGTTCAAGCCAAATCGTTTCGCCTAAAAACGTTGTGGCTAGCACAATCGTAAAAATTGGTCCGATGCTAGCAATGATGGAAGCGTTTCCTGAGCCAACTCTTTTGATTCCTTCCGATAACATAAAAGTTGGTAAAACCGTTGAGAAAACGGCAATTGACAACGAAATGGTATAAACAGGAATAGGAAAATTTAAAATATTTAATTGATTAACGGTATAGCAGTGAATAAGGGTAGGAACAAAAGCTGATAAAATAACCCAAGAGGTAAAACGAGTTGTACCAAGTTTAGCGATAAGCCCATCGCTACTGATTAAATAAAACGCATAAGTAAAACCACTTAAAACTACCCAAAAGGCTCCTAGCCAAATATCTTTTTGTTGGTGAGCATCGAAGTTCTTTAAAAAAGCAATGAAGATACCGAAATAAGTAATACCCAAAGCCAACCATTGCAAAGGAGAAATCTTCTTTTTGAAAATGATAGCACTCAAGATTAAGACAAAAGTAGGATAGACAAAAAGCAAGATTCGCTCTAAACTCGCAGTAATATAATTCAGACCTAAAAGGTTAAAGTAAGCCGAAATATAGTATCCAATAAACCCAACCCCAAATAACTTAAGCCAAGTGCTGGTAGATACTTTTGGGTGTGCCTCTTCTTTGAAGCGTTTTCTTAAGATAGTAAAAATATAGAAAGGAGCAGCAAATATAAATCGGAGGGAAAGTAGGGAGATGGTTCCTACCCCATATTGGTAGGCCGATTTGATGAAAATACCTTTTAAAGCAAAACCAAACGCAGCTCCAAAAACCAATAAAGCTCCTAACCAATAATTTGAGCGTTTGGGCATAAAAAATAACGGAATCTCAACCAGAAAAAAGAATGAATATGATAGATTTGCTAATACAAAGTACGGTGAAAAAAAAGGATATTCTTTAAAATCAATAAATTTGCATAAATTCTGTTAGAAAAGTTAAATTTTTTATTGTTATTATTAAAAATTTTAAGCTAATTCAACCTTGTGTTTTAATAAATTAGATATTCAACATGGCAACAACCAAAGCAAAATTAAAGAAAGAATCAGAAGAAACTATTAGTATTAAGCCGCGTGAACAAAAGAAGCCAATGTTGATGGAGATTGCTTGGGAGGTATGTAACCAAGTTGGTGGAATTTATACAGTAATTCGCTCGAAAGTACCTTCAATGGTTGAGGAGTGGGGCGAAAATTACTGTCTCGTTGGCCCGTACTTCCCTAATACGGCAATGATTGAGTTTGAACCAATTGCAGACCTCGATGAATCGCCTTTTGGGAAAGTTGTAAAAAAAATGAAAGAAATGGGCTTTGATGCCCATTATGGCCGTTGGCTGGTTACGGGCAAACCCAAAATTGTTTTGCTCGATTTCAAGTCAATTTTGAATGATACCAACGATTTAAAGTTTAAACTTTGGGAAAGACACCAAATTTCAACTTTAAATGCTGAGCCATTGGTTGACCAAGTGATTGCTCTAGGTGAGATGATTAGGGTTTTCTTGACCGAATTTGGTGAAGCTTTTGGGAGCAAAAACGAGGTTGTGGCTCATTTTCATGAGTGGATGGTTGCCACTGCTTTGATAGATATTCGCACTGATAATGTGCCAATTTCGACCGTATTTACTACACATGCCACCATGTTGGGGCGTTATATCGCTGGAAATGAGCCTGATTTTTACGAAAAACTATCAGGATATGATTGGGAACAGGAAGCACGCCATTATGGAATAGAAGCACAAGCGAAAATTGAACGTTTAGCTGCCCAAAAATCGCATGTACTCACTACAGTAAGTGATGTGACAGCTAAAGAATGTGAGGTGTTTTTCGGTCGAACTTGTGATTTGATTCTACCGAATGGTCTGAATGTTACACGTTTTGCAGCTATTCATGAATTCCAGAATCTTCACTTGAAATATAAAGAAAAAATCCATCAATTTGTGATGGGGCACTTCTTCCAAAGTTATTCTTGGGATTTAGATAATACACTCTACTTCTTTACTTCAGGCCGCTACGAATTTAGAAACAAAGGATATGACCTTACACTTGAAGCTCTCAAACGTTTGAACTTCAAACTTGTTCAGGCAGGTATTGATACGACAATCGTGATGTTTATCATTACTAAAAACCCTGTTCATTCGATAGACCCAGAGGTGCTACAGTCGAGGGCTGTAATGGAAGAGATTCGACAAACCTGTGAGGCTATGGAAAAACAAATTGGAGAACATCTATTCCATGCCTCGGCATCAAACGATGACCCAAATCTTCCTGACTTAAATCAGTTTGTTGATGAATATTGGAGATTACGTTTACGCCGCACAATTCAAACTTGGAAGACCAAAAAACTTCCTCATACGGTGACGCACCTTTTGAAGCAACCCGATGATATTACCAATTATTTGAAGGAAACCAATTTACTTAACCACGAACAAGACCGCGTAAAATTTGTGTATCACCCAGATTTTATTTCTCCTACCAACCCACTTTTTGGAATGGAATACAGCCAGTTTGTGCGTGGATGCCATTTGGGCATTTTCCCGAGTTATTATGAACCTTGGGGATATACGCCGCTAGAGTGTGTTGTAAGAGGAATTCCTACTGTAACGAGTGATTTATCAGGCTTTGGTGATTTCATTATGCAACTCATGAAAGATTTCGAAAACGTAGGGGTATATGTGGTTAATCGTAAGCGTAAAAACTTTGATAAAGCCGCCGACCAACTAGCCGAAATTCTCTTTAAGTTCGTAACAATGAACCGACGTGACCGCATCATGCAGCGTAATAGAGTAGAGAATATCTCAGAAGTATTTGATTGGACAAATCTACGTTCGTACTACGATACTGCTCACGATTTAGCCCTGAAACGTAAGGGTATAACACGTATATAGTTTTCAAAATATACAATTATTGACGATACTTTTAAACACATAAGATTTTGTATATCAATATCTTATGTGTTTTTTTATGGGTGACTATCATGAAATAGCACAATTTTGATTAATTTTGCCAACTCACCTTAAAAGTTTTCTATAACCTTAATGATTCTAAGTATTATTTTAGCCTATTTAATGGGCTCGATTCCCACAGCAGTTTGGTATGGTAGGATTTTTCACGGTATTGATGTTCGCGAACATGGAAGTGGAAATGCTGGGGCAACCAACTCTCTTCGTACACTTGGCAAAAAAGCAGGTATCATTGTTCTGATTGTCGATTTCCTCAAAGGTTTTTTAGCTGTAAAAGCTGCTGGTTTGTTTATGTCAGATATCACTCAGTATCTATATTTACTTATGGGCTTAGCCGTGATTATGGGGCATATTTTCCCAATTTTTGCCCAATTTAAAGGTGGAAAAGGCGTGGCTACTTCAATGGGGGTTTTGGTTGCTACTTTTCCTTGGGCTGCTTTAGGTTGCTTTTTAGTATTTTTAGTAATAGTACTTGCTACAAAATATGTATCCTTAGGTTCAATTTTAGGCGGATTAGCTTTCCCTATTCAATTGATGTTCAATTTATGGAATGATAATGCCGATAATTACGCCATTGGCTTTGCTTGGGTGGTTTTCTTAATCTTAACTATCATGCATCGCCAAAATATCAGTCGCCTAATAAACGGTACTGAAAATAAGTTTGGGGCGAAAAAATAAAGCCATAACTTTGTATATGTAGTAAAAGTCCACTGGACAAAATAAATCAATGAACACTTACATCGAACAAAATAAAGACAGGTTCTTAAACGAACTTTTTGATTTCTTACGTATTCCTTCGGTTAGTGCCGACTCAAAGTTTCAGCCCGATATGCTTCGTGCGGCTGAATATATTCAAGAAAAATTATTAGCTGCAGGCCTTGATAAGGCAGAGATTTGTCCGACAGCGGGGCATCCGATTGTATATGCTGAAAAAATGGTAGATGCATCTTTGCCAACAATTTTAATTTACGGACATTACGACGTTCAACCTGCTGACCCTTACGAACTATGGGATTCGCCTCCATTTGAACCAACAATCAAGGTAACTAAAAATCACCCAGACGGAGCTATTTTTGCTCGTGGTTCTTGTGATGATAAAGGACAAATCTATATGCACGTAAAAGCTATCGAAATGATGTTGGCTCAAGGTGGTTTGCCTTGTAATGTAAAGATTATGTTTGAAGGAGAAGAAGAAGTTGGCTCAGAGAATTTGGGTATTTTCGTGAAAGAAAATAAAGAAAAACTTAAGGCCGATTTAATCCTGATTTCTGATACTTCTATCATTGCCAATGATATTCCTTCGGTAGAAACTGGTTTGCGTGGACTTACTTATATGGAAGTTGCCGTAACCGGTCCAAATCGAGATTTACACTCGGGTGTATATGGTGGAGCTGTGGCCAATCCTGTTAATGTTCTTTGCCAGATGATTGCTTCCATGCACGATGCCGATGGCAAAATTACGATTAAAGGATTCTATGATAAAGTAGCAGAGCTGAGCCAAGCTGAGCGTGATGATTTAGAGGCTGCACCTTTTGATTTGGAAGAATATAAAAAAGACCTTGAAATTGCCGAAGTTTCTGGCGAAAAAGGCTATACTACTCGTGAGCGTGCCAGTATTCGACCAACACTTGATGTAAACGGCATTTGGGGTGGCTATATAGGCGAAGGCTCGAAAACGGTACTTCCATCGAAAGCATTTGCTAAAATCTCGATGCGACTTGTACCAGATCAAGATTGGGAGGAAATAGCAGAATTATTCGAAGCTCATTTCAAGGCGATTGCTCCGCCAACAGTAAAGGTTTCAGTCGCCCGTCATCATGGAGGACAGCCCTATGTAACGCCAACTGATTCGGCGGGTTATAAGGCTGCAATGTTGGCGATGGAAGAAGCTTTTGGTAAAAAGCCCGTACCAACAAGAGGTGGAGGAAGTATTCCAATCGTGGCATTATTTGAGCAAGAATTAGGCTTGAAATCAATACTATTTGGTTTTGGTTTAGATTCAGATGCTCTCCACTCGCCTAACGAACATTATGGATTGTTTAATTTCTTTAAAGGAATCGAAACCATTCCGTTGTTTTTCAAGCATTATGCCGAATTGATGAAGTAAAAAGGAGAAAAGTATGTTTAAAATCCAATTACTTTTAATCTTATTGATTCCTGCTCAAATGTTTGGACAATATGAATTTAAGATAGATGGTCAAAATTATAATATTCCCAGTAGTGTGACTAAAAAAAAGCATATTGCTTTTGAAAATGAATGCTATCAACCAATTTATAAATTTAAAGAAAACGAAAAAGTTGCAAGCATTGGAGCTGGTTGGGGTATAAATGAAATTATATATTCATTAGAGTCTCCCAAACTTTACTTTTACCTTGAAGATATCAATGCTCAGTTTTTGAACGTCAGCTTATTAGAAAAAGAAATTTTCTTGCTTCAGAATAGCTACGGAAAACAAACAAAATCAGAGTTTAGGATTTATATAGGAGATAGCATTTCAACCAAGCTACCTAAAATATTATTTGATAAAATTTTGATTGAAAACTCTTTACATGAATTCTCGAACTCCTATGAAATGTTGTGTGATATTGAACAAAAACTTTCAAATAATGGGAGCCTATTTGTTTCTGAGTATATTTCGAGCAAACCTAACAAAAGGCATAAAGGGTGTGGAAAACCAATGTTTTTAGAGCCAGAGTTAATAAATTTATTTACCAAACATAACCTTATACTTTTTAAAAAATACCAGCCATATCTTAAAAAAGAAGATTTTATTGTTTTTGAATTTAGAAAGAAAATATAAAAAAAGGAGATAGTTTTAGTGATAAACATCGACCCCAAATTCATAAATGACAAACCCGTTTTTAGTATAATTAAAAGTAAATATTAAAACAGATTTTAATTAGCTTGGAATGGTTATATTGGTGCTTTTTTTCTTTTTTCATAAGGAAAAAAATTAGGTGTTTTAAAGAATAGACAGACATAGACACAAGCTTTTCGCTCAAAGATAGATATGTTTGCAAAGACTCTTATAAAGTCTCTTGGTTCTATATAATTATATTAACACAATATGGAAAAACGATTCAATCAGTCGGTTTTTGAAGAACTAAAAAGCCTTTTGCAAGACCGTGTAACGAGCGAAACAAACATCCGAAACGAACACGGTGTCGGATTTAGTTATCATGCTTGTACGCCACCTGATTGTGTCGTTTTTCCTTTAAATACACAAGAGGTTTCTGAAATTGTAAAAATTTGTGCAAGATATAGCACACCAATCATACCTTTTGGAGCAGGTACTTCGGTTGAAGGGCACATACTTGCCCTTGAAGGAGGTGTTTGTATTGATTTAAGCAAGATGAATCAAATCATCGAAATCAGTGCAGATGATATGTACGTGACGGTTGAGTCAGGCGTCACACGTAATCAGATTGATGAGGCTCTCGAAGGAAGTGGATTCTGCTTTCCGATAGGACCAGGCGTAAATGCTACTTTAGGTGGTATGGCCAGTACAAGGGCATCGGGTACGAATGCCGTACGATATGGCACCATGAAAGATAATGTACTGACGCTCAAGGCTGTTTTGCCCAATGGCGAAATTATACAAACGGGCAGTAAAGCAAAAAAATCGTCGGCGGGTTATGACCTCACTCGACTATTAATTGGAGCAGAAGGTACTTTAGGAATTATCACAGAGCTTACCCTTAAATTGCATAGCTACCCAGAGGCGATTTATGCCGCAGTTTGTTCATTTCCAAGTGTTGAATTGGCCGTTAATACCGCCATCAAAACTATTCAAAGGGGTATTCCTATCTCTAAAATAGAATTGCTTGACGATGCAATGATGCGGGCAATTAATCTTTATTCAGCCTTAGGTTATGCCGAAAAACCAACACTTTTTTTAGAATTTGCGGGTTCAGAAATAGAATTAAAAGAACAAATAAAGAAAGTTGAGGAAATCACACAGCAGCACGAAGTATTGGAGTTTTTGTGGGAAACCAGCGAAGAAAATCGAAAGAAACTTTGGCGAGCTCGAACTGATGCTGCACCTGCTTCAGTTGCACTCCGTGAAGGAGGGAAATTGATGTCGACCGATGTTTGCGTGCCGATTTCTAAATTAGCAAAGTGTATTGTTGATACACAAATAGATATAAAAGAAAGTAATATTTTAGCTCCAATTTTAGGGCACGTTGGTGATGGTAATTTTCATCTAACGATTGTTGTTTCAGCAGATGATGCTGATGAATTTGAAAGAGCAAAAGCCCTAAACGAACGATTGGTAACGAGAGCTCTTGAAATGGGTGGAACATGCACAGGCGAACATGGGATTGGCGTTGGGAAACTTCATTACATGAAAGCCGAACATGGTGAAGCACTTAACCTTATGTGGACGATTAAGAAAGCAATAGACCCTCAAAATATCATGAATCCTGGCAAATTATTACCCAAAATAAATCATTAGAGGTAGCATAAATAAGGAGTTTCATCAATTATGTTTTTTGAAAAAGGATAATTCTTTACTTTTGAACAAATTCATCCACTATTTTATAAAATCTAAAATTAGAAGCGAACAAAACTATGTCACTTGGCTTAGAAAAATTAGCAACCGAATCTTCATCTCATTATGATAACCTTGAGAAAATGTCGGTTCGAGAATTACTCGAAGGAATCAATAATGAAGATAAAACCGTGCCTTATGCAGTAGAAAAGTGCATTCCTCAGATTGAGGCATTGGTGAATCAGATTGTACCTCGAATGAAGGCTGGAGGACGTTTGTTTTATATTGGTGCGGGTACAAGTGGCCGTTTGGGTGTGGTAGATGCTTCAGAATGCCCGCCGACCTTCGGAGTTCCTTTTGGAATGGTGGTCGGAATAATGGCCGGTGGAGATAAAGCAATCAGAAAAGCCGTTGAAAATGCGGAGGATGATATAGAACAAGCTTGGAAAGATTTAGAAGAATACGAAATCAATACCAACGATTGTTTAGTAGGCATTGCTGCGTCGGGTCGCACACCTTATGTAGTAGGGGGGGTACGCACCGCTCGCCAAAACGGAATTCTTACTGGTTGTGTTGTTTGTAATGCAGGAAGTGCAGTTGCGGCTGAGGCAGAATACCCAGTAGAAGCAGTAGTGGGGCCTGAATTCGTAACGGGCAGTACGAGAATGAAGTCTGGAACGGCCCAGAAATTGGTCTTAAATATGATTTCTACCTCCGTAATGATTCAATTAGGGCGAGTAAAAGGGAATAAAATGGTTGATATGCAGCTAACCAATCATAAATTAGTTGAGCGTGGTATCCGAATGGTCATGAATGAATTAAATATTCCCTACGAAGAAGCAAGTGACCTCCTTCATACTTATGGCAGCGTAAGAAATGCCGTTGATAATTATAGAAAATAGTTCAGAACGATATTTTAGAAAAGAAGATAAGTAGAAAAATCTATATTCTTCATTTACATTCTTCATTATTTCATGTGGGATTGGTTTTCGATAGATTGGTTAAGCTGGCAAACCCTGCGTTCGTTCGTTTGGGCTGAAAAACTTTATCTTTATAGTACTATCGGTGTTCCATTCCTCTTCTTATTTCGTTGGCTTTTTTATACACGAGGCCAACAAAAACTGGGACTTTCGCTTACCAGTTATCAACTTCGTACAAATTGGATTAGTTATCTTCGTTTCATTCCACCTGTTTTTTTCTCGCTTGGTGTAGTTTGTGTCTTGCTTTCTCTGGCTCGCCCGCAACGCGTGCGTGAGAGTAAAGAACAATTTTCTGAAGGAATTGATATCATGCTGGCCATGGATATTTCAGAGTCGATGTTGGCGAATGATTTAAAACCTAATCGACTGGAAGCAGCCAAAAATGTTGCCCACGAATTTATTAAAGGTCGTTTTCAAGACCGTATCGGATTGGTTGTTTTTGCAGGAGAGGCTTTTTCGATGTCTCCACTCACAACTGATTATGAAATGCTCAACGAATATTTAGAAGAAATAAATAGCAATCTTATTAAAACTACTGGAACCGCCATTGGTAGTGCATTGGCTACTTGTATCAATCGACTCAGAGAAGTGCCAAGTAAAAGTAAAGTAGCTATTTTGTTGAGCGATGGAGATAATACCGCTGGTACGCTCGACCCACTTACCGCTACTGATTTAGCAAAATCTTTTGGTATAAAGGTGTACACTATTGCCGTTGGAGGTAATGATGGCGAAGTTAAAGTTGATGAAAATACACTTCGTGAAATCGCCAGAGAAGGTAATGGAAAATTTTTTAGAGCTACTGATAATCAGACACTTAAGCAGATTTTTGAGCAAATTAATAGCCTCGAAAAAGTAAAAATCAAAGATAATGTTTATCGTGATGTAGAAGATTTTTACTATATCTATCTCAACTGGGCGGTTGTTTTTCTACTGACTGCTTTTTTCTTTAAAAACACATTCATTGGCAATATTTTGGAAGATTGATTCGAAGAATTCAACTTTAAATGCTATCTCTTGTAAAGTTTTTTCTTTCAATAAGAAATGTATCCATATCCATCTAATTCATCAAAACCATGTCTAACAAACGAAAAATCATTTATGCTACGTTGCTAATTGTGGCAATTGGGCTTATTTATGCTGGAAATTATGCCATTCAATATGCCTACATAGGTTCTTCTTATAATGCCAAAACAGTATGTTCTTGTATGTTTGTTTCTGGGCGTGATTTAGAAAATATCAAAGCAGAAGAACTCTATGCTGTGCCATTTGCCACAGTAGAAGTTGATGAAGTAAATAAAGCCGTAACCGCTAATATTTATGGCTTGGCTCAAACCAAGGCCATTTACAGAAAAGGGCTTGGATGTACACTTGTGAATGAACTAACCGAAGAAGAAATCAAAAAACAACCATCAGTTCCTTTAGCCGATACACTTACCGAGAAACTAACAACAATATCAGATTTTGCAGGAATAGATAAAGTATCTTTAGATAAAACTATCAATGATGCTTTTCAAGAAAAAGACCCTCAGAATATTATTCGTACACGAGCAGTGGTTGTACTGCATAATGGACAAATTTTAGCAGAAAGATATGCCACCAATATTAAGCCCGAAACACCGCTTTTGGGTTGGTCGATGACCAAAAGTGTAACTAGTGCCATGATTGGACTTTTGGTAAAAGATGGAAAATTGGATATCAAAAAGCCAGCTCCAATATCGGAATGGCAAAACGATGAGCGAAAGAAAATTACCATCGACCACCTTCTTCGTATGAGTAGTGGACTTGGTTTTGAAGAAAACTATGCCGCACCAAGCGATGCTACCCGAATGTTATTTCGTAAAAAAGGAGCAGGTGCTTACGCTTTGCAAAGTAAAGCCGCTGCCGAACCCGATAAAATATGGTCGTATTCAAGTGGAACAAGTAATATTTTGCAAGAAATTATTCGACGCCAGTTTGCTTCTCACGCCAATTATTTGGCTTTCCCATATCAACGATTATTTCATAAAATTGGAATGAAAAGTGCCGTTTTGGAACCAGATGCTATAGGAACTTTTGTCGGTTCTTCGTTTATGTACGCCACTGCTCGTGATTGGGCAAAATTTGGTCAATTATATCTTCAAGATGGTATTTGGAATGGCGAACGCCTCTTGCCAGAAGGTTGGGTGAAATATTCCTCTACCGAAACTGCACATTCAGATGGTAAATACGCAGCACATTTCTGGCTTGACCATCAAGATATAACTTTCCCACAAGATGCTTTTATGGCTTTAGGATTTGAAGGGCAGTCGGTAACAGTTGTGCCGTCGAAGAATTTAGTAATTGTGCGTTTGGGATGCACACCGAAAGATAATTTTAATCTTTCTGCTTTAGTGAAAGGTGTTGTAGCAGCAGTGAAGTGATGGTTTTAAATTCTATAAACTAAATCGTAGAGACGTTTCATGAAACGTCTCTACGGTATATTTTATTAAACCAAATCACCGTATAAATCAAACTCTTCGGCATTGTTGATTTTTACATTGGCAAAATCTCCCATTCGCACATATTGTGAAGCAGGAATCAACACTTCGTTATCAACTTCTGGAGAATCGAACTCTGTTCTTCCAATAAAATATCCTCCTTCTTTTCTATCAAATAAAACTTTATAAGTATTTCCAATTTTAGCTTGATTTAATTCAGCCGAAATCCCTTGTTGGAGCTCCATGATAATATCAGTTCGCTCTTGTTTTACTTCGGATGGAATATCATCAGGCATTGAGAATGAATGGGTATCTTCTTCATGTGAATACTGAAAAACACCCAAACGCTCGAAACGCATTTTCTCTACGAAATGATACATTTCTTCAAAATGTTCTTCTGTTTCTCCGGGATGACCAGCAATGAGAGTTGTACGAATAGCAATATCTGGAATTTTCTCGCGAATAGAATTAATTAAAGCTTCAGTTTTTGGACGGTCGATGCCACGACGCATAATCTTAAGCATTTCTGAAGAGCCATGTTGAAGCGGCATATCGAGGTATTTACAGATATTCGAACGATTCTTCATCACATCAAGCACATCCATCGGAAAACCTGAAGGATAAGCATATTGTAGGCGAATCCAATCAATTCCTTCTACATCAGAAAGTTTATCAAGAAGCTCTGCTAAATTACGTTTTTTGTAAATATCTAAACCGTAGTAAGTAAGGTCTTGGGCAATCAAAATTAGCTCTTTAGTGCCTTTTTTAGCCAAATTTTGAGCTTGTAAAACTAGCTCATCCATTGGGCGACTTACGTGCCCTCCACGCATAAGCGGAATCGCACAGAAACTACAAGGACGGTCGCAACCTTCGGCAATTTTTAAGTAAGCAAAATGTGCAGGCGTGGTAAGTAGGCGTTCTCCGACTAATTCTTGCTTATAATCTGCTTTTAGTGTTTTAAGCATTCTTGGCAGCTCATTTGTGCCAAACCACGCGTCAACCGTTGGAATTTCAACTGAAAGTTCATCTTTATAACGATGTGATAAACAGCCTGTTACATAAACTTTATCTACAATTCCAGCATCTTTGGCATCAACGTATCGAAGAATCGTATCAATAGATTCTTGCTTAGCATTATCAATAAAACCACAAGTATTAATGATAACTATATTGGCATCGTCCTTTTTTGATTCATGCTCTACCTTCATCCCATTGCCTTTGAGTTGGGTATAAAGCACTTCTGAGTCAACAAGGTTTTTCGAACAACCAAGCGTAACGATATTGATTTTATTTTTTACTGTTCCTTTTGTTTTCATTTTCTTTCCAAACAATTCTGGAGAGCAGCATGCCGCCCGATTGTTTTACGTAATTTTTTTTGCAAAGTTCGGTAAAAATACCTTGTTTTCCTATTAGAATAGATGGCTTTGGGTAGTTTTGCTAAGATTTTGCTCAATCACATTAATTGAAATTGCGTTAATAATGAATTATCAGGGAAAATGAATCGCTCGAAAGAAATACCAAAACTCAATCCTTCACAGTTTGATAATTATTTATTTGGAAGTTGGAAACCTAAAGTCTCTGATTTGTACGAGCAATTTCATATTGAGCGAATTGAAAATTATAAATCTTTCCTAAAACTCCCTGTTTTACCGCACCGACGTTCGGTGTATTTTTTCCTTTTTGTAACCAAAGGTTTTGCTATCAGAAGCAAAGGATTGACCGAATATAAAGTAGAAGCTAATACTTTTTTTGGTTTATCTTCAGACCAAATTACATCGCTCGAAGCCATTTCTGATGATGTTGAGGGTTTCTATTGTCATTTTCAGCCAGAGTTTTTTAATCAATCGCTGCTCAATATCGACCTCGAAAATGATTTTCCTTTTTTTCAAATTACTTCCGAGCCACTAATTCAATTAATTGATAATCAGAGGATTATTGATTTATTAGAAATCCTGATTTCCGAAAAACTACGTAATGAAGCCAATCGTGCTGAAATAATTGCTTTGTACTTAACAGCATTTTTGAAAGAAATAAAAGAATTTTATTCACAAACTCGAAAATCGCTCAATAATGCCGCTTCGAATCTGACCCAACGCTATAAAAGTTTACTTTCAGAAAATATCTACGATAAAAAGACTGTAACTGAGTTTGCCGAAATGTTGGCAGTTTCACCCAATCATTTACATAAATGTGTAAAGACAACCACAGGGAAATCGGCTCATGAATTGCTCGAAGAAATGCGGATTTTGGAAGCAAAAGTATTACTCAAACAAACCCCTTTACGAATCGCCGACATTGCTTTTAAAATTGGAGGCTTCGAACCAAGCGATTTTTCGAGATTCTTCAAATCTAAGACAGGAATTTCGCCAAAAGAATATCGAAATCTACAATCTTGATTGAAATTGCATATAATTAATAGCCTTTTACCTATTTTGATTTCTTTTTATTGTTCAATTTTGTATTGAAATAAAACAATTCATTTTTGTCTAAATCAATGCAAGAACTCACTTCGCCAACCGAATCAATCAAATTAGAAATTCGTGATGAAATACTTTTAATTGCCATCAATCGACCGCAGAAGCGTAATGCTTTCAATGATGATTTGGTTTTAGGCATCGAAAAAGTATTCGAAAATATTCCTTCCAATATTCGTTGTGCCATTATTTATGGTTTAGGGCAGCATTTCTCGTCTGGTCTCGACCTTTCAGAACTTCGTGAACGAGATGCTGTGCAAGGGCTTTATCATTCAAGAATGTGGCACCGTGCTTTAGATAAAGTGCAGTTTGGGCCTGTTCCTGTAGTAGCTGTTTTGCACGGAGCTGTTGTGGGCGGTGGACTTGAGTTAGCTTCAGCTTGCCATATTAGAGTTTCAGAGTCAAGTACGTTTTATGCTTTACCAGAAGGGCAAAGAGGAATTTTTGTGGGCGGAGGAGCTTCGGTTCGTGTACCAAAATTGATTGGAATGGCTCGCATGATGGATATGATGTTTACGGGAAGAGTATATAAAGCCGAAGAAGGCGAACGCATTGGTCTTGCTCAATATTTGGTAGAAGAAGGGCAAGGACTCGAAAAAGGTATTGAATTAGCCAAGAAAATTTCGGGTAATGCAGGCATGACCAATTATGCATTGATGCACGTCTTGCCTAAAATTGTAGATTCGGGTCAGAGCGAAGGTTTGATGATGGAAAGTTTAATCGCAGCAATTTCGGCCGATGCCCCCGAAGCCAAGAAAAGATTGACCGATTTCTTGGAAGGAAGAGCTAAGAAAGTTGGAGAGTGATTTATTTCTGGCATAAAACTTTAGAATAAAAATGTATAAAAATACCTCATTCGGCCCTACTAAAACTTATAAAAAACAGCTCGAAAACGGCATTGTTCATTTTGGAAATCAGCAGACATTAGCGGATTTTCCAATAAAAATTACTGATAAATTGCTGCAATGGGCTGAAATAAAACCTAACCATACTTTTATTGGTAGAAGAGACCCACTTACGAGAGATTGGGTTAATTTATCTTATCACGAAACCCTAGAAAAGGTAAAAAATATTGCTCAATATTTGCTAAATCTTGAGTTTTCGCCCGATGAAACAGTTGTGATTCTTTCAGAAAATAGCCTCGAACATGCACTTTTGGTGTTGGCTTCGGTGCATATAGGTATTACTTATACGCCTATTTCGCCGCCTTATTCGTTGGTTTCTGATGATTTTGGTAAGCTCAAACATTGCCTCGAACTCATGACTCCGAAGGTGATTTTTGCCCAAAGTGGAAAGGTATATCATAAAGCCATTGAGTTATCAAAGTCACTTTTCCCAGATGCTGTAATTATTACGGCTGATGGGATAATCGGTACTCATTTTGAAGAAATGCTTCAAGTAAAAGCAACAGCAGATGTAGAAGAAGCTGCTTCTAAAGTAAATGCCGATACGATTGCTAAAGTTTTGTTTACTTCTGGCTCAACGGGTTTACCAAAAGGTGTGATGAATCATCAAGGAATGTGGTGTGCGAATCTACAACAAATTACGCAAGTGCTGCCGTTTATGCAGGAGCAGCCGCCCATTTTTATTGATTGGTTACCGTGGAATCATACTTTTGGAAGTAACCATAATTTTGGTTTGGCACTTTATAATGGTGGAACAATTCTGATTGATGATGGTAAACCAACGCCCAAAGGTATCGAAGAAACTGTACAGAATTTAAGAGAAATTTCTCCAACGGCTTATTTTAATGTGCCCAAAGGTTTTGAAATGCTCATTCCGTATCTTGAAAATGAACCAACTTTGCGAGAAAACTTCTTTCGAAATCTAAATATATTGTTTTATGCTGGAGCGAGCTTGGCTCAACCCGTTTGGAACCGATTAGAAGAATTAGCCCTTGAAACCATCGGCGTGAAAATTCCAATAATTACGGGTTTAGGTTGTACGGAGTCTGGACCTTCCGCGATGTTTGCGAATTGGGGAGGTGCATTTTCTGGACTTTTAGGTGTACCTGTGGCGGGAATGGACGTAAAACTTGTACCCGATGGCGATAAAGTGGAAGCCCGTTATAGAGCTTCGAATGTAACCAAAGGTTATTGGCGAAACCCCGAAGCAACGGCAGCCGCATTCGATGAAGATGGCTATTATAAAACGGGAGATGCGGTGAAGTTTTTAGATGAAAATAACCCTGATAAAGGTTTGGTTTTTGATGGGCGAATAGCTGAAGATTTCAAACTTTCTACGGGTACTTGGGTGAATGTTGGGGTGCTGAAAGCAAAAGTTATTTCTACGGGTTCACCTATTATTCAAGATGTTGTTTTGGCTGGTTTAGATAAAGAGTATATTGGTGCAATTTTATTTTTAAATGCTGATGCTTGTAGAAAATTAGCTAATTTGGAATCCGAAATATCAAATAAAGAAGCTTTTCAACACGATTCGGTCAAGGCATTTATTAATAATTGGCTCGAGGAGTTTAATAAAACCTCAACAGGGAGTTCGACGGCCATTAGAAAGTATGTGATAGCCTTCGACCCACCATCAATAGATTTAGGAGAAATAACTGATAAAGGTTCATTGAATCAACGAGCAGTTTTAAAGCATAGAGCTGATTTGGTAAATGAAATGTATTAAGTCGTTTGAAAATCTTACCGCAGACTTAGCAGAATATAGTTTGAATATTATCTTACATTAGAAATTGACCCTATATAATTCCGAATACAAAATGATTGATATTAACAAAGTAATCGCCATAGATGTACATACCCACGCAGAGGTTTCGTGCTGCCAACCACATGATGATTTTCGTCCTGAATTAGATGAAGCATTTGCCAAATACTTCAAATCAGATAAACGCCCAACTATTCAAGAAACGGCTGATTTTTATCGAGATAATAACTTAGCTTTTGTCATGTTTACGGTTGACTCTGAGCATAATGTGGGTAAACGCCGAATCCCAAACATTGAAGTAGCAGAGGCTGCTCTCAAAAACGATGATGTGATGATTGCCTTTGCGAGTATAGACCCCCACAAAGGACGAATGGGAGCAAGAGAAGCCCGTAATTTGATTGAAAATTACGGTGTTAAAGGCTTCAAATTTCATCCAACTGTGCAAGGGTTTTATCCACAAGATAAAATGGCCTATCATCTTTATGAAGTAATTGCCGAGTATAAATTGCCTATGTTGTTTCATTCGGGACATTCGGGTTTTGGTTCAGGCGTGCGTGGAGGAGGTGGTTTGCGTTTAGAATATTCCAATCCGATGCACCTCGATGATGTAGCCATTGATTTTCCTGATTGTCCGATAATTATTGCTCACCCAAGTTGGCCTTGGCAAGATGAAGCTTTAAGTGTGGCCATGCACAAACCCAATGTTTATATTGATTTGAGCGGCTGGTCGCCGAAATATTTTCCGAAACAATTGGTGCAATACGCCAATACTTTGCTAAAAGATCGTATGCTTTTCGGAACAGACTTTCCATTAATCACGCCCGAAAGATGGATGAAGGATTTTGCAGACGCAGGTTTCAAAGAAGAAGTAAAGCCCTTGATTTTAAAAGAAAACGCAATCAGAATGCTTGGGTTGAAATAAATTTATAGCTTTACACCTCCAATAGAATTTACACTTCAGTAAGTTCTATTTTTTTATACCCTTCCTCTAAATAATGAAAAACAACCTAACCGAACTCTCAAACCGCCCCATGACCTCCTTTCAGTGGCTCATGGTAGCTATTTGTTTTATTCTAAATTTCAATGATGGCATTGATGTACTCATAGTATCGTTTTCAAGTACCGAAATCATCAAAGATTGGGGACTATCGAAAACCGAAATGGGCTATATTTTTAGTGCTGGATTGGCAGGAATGACCTTCGGTGCTTTTTTAATTGCTCCTCAAGCTGACAAATTTGGGAGAAGAAGAATTTTCTTGATTTCTGTTGGAATGATTGCTCTTGGAATGTTGAGTGTGGGCATTTGTCAGCAATATAGTCTAATGCTCCTGTTGAGATTTATTACAGGACTTGGCATTGGTGGAATTTTACCAACGATGGCAGCTACGGCCGCAGAGTTTTCCAATCAAAAATACCGTGATTTTAATGTTGGATTAGTTCAAGCAGGTTGGCCGATTGGAGCAATACTTACGGGCTTACTTTGTGCTAAATTTATCCCTATATTTGGTTGGCATACCATGTTTCTCGGAGCGGGCTGTGTTTCGTTGCTTATGTGGTTGATGGTTTACTTTTTCATGACCGATTCGCTTGAGTTTATGTTCAATAATCCAAATGCTCATACCCTTGAAGCAGCTAATAAACTACTCATAAAACTTAATCAGCCAAGTTTAGAATCACTTCCGAAAATAGAAAATACTATAGAAAAGGTTGGTGTAAGTGCTTTATTTACAAATACTTATAAAAATTCTACTATAAAAGTTTGGGTAGCGGCATTCTTTGGTTTTATGACACTCTACACGCTTATGAGTTGGGTGCCAACGATTGCTAAAGACTCTGGCCTTCCGTTTGAATTAGCTACGTGGGTTGGTATTATGCTCAATATTGGTGCGGCTATTGGTTCGGCATCGGTTGGAGCAATTGGTAGTAAATTTGGCCTTCGCCAAACCATTTTTACCTTTATGTTGGTAGCATTTGTAGTCATGCAAACCTACGCTTTTTCTACCCTTACAACAACCCTAATTTTTATTTTAGTTTTGTTAATTGGCTTCTTTGTACAAGGAGGCTTCAATGGTATTTGGCCTACACTTTCACGTATTTATGAAGCAAAAATCAGAACAACTGGTGTTGGATATACAGTAGGAATTGGCCGAGTTGGTGCAATTTTAGGTCCTTTGGTTTTTGGCTATTTTTCAGACTTAGGTTTAAGTATTCAAGCATTATTTATTGCCTTTTCAATACCTCTACTCATGATGGGCGTGTGTATTTGGGCTATTAGATCAGATAAATTATAAATTTTTGAATATTTCGAGAGTAGAGTTTTTCGAATAATCCGAATTTCTTGTGTTTTAAATAATTTAGCTCTTACGTTAATTCTATATTTCAAGAAATTTAAATTCGATTCATTCGTCATTCGGAAAATTCAAATTATTCTAATGATTACTATAAATGAAAGCAGCATTTTTAGAAGAACCCCAAAAAATTGTATTCAAAGAAATTGCAATTCCAGAACCCAAGCGAGGCGAAGTACGCGTGAAACTATCAAAAGTTGGCATTTGTGGTTCGGATGTACATTTGTTTTTGGGGCACCGTTTACTCAACAAACCTACGGTTATCGGGCATGAAGGTTTAGGTATCATTGACAAATTAGGGGAAGGAGTAAACAATAGAAAAGTGGGCGAAAAAGTGGTTATTGAACCCAATATTGCCTGTAATCATTGTAAACATTGCCTAAATGGCAAAGGGTATATTTGCTCCAACAAACGTGTCATTGGTTTACTTGAAAATGGCTGTTTTGCTGAATATGTTTGTGTACCAGCCGATTATTGTTGGGTAGTCCCTGCGGAAATGGACGAACTTGATGCGGTTTGTATCGAGCCAATGGCTGTTGGTGTTCATGCTCTATTCACTTCGTCGGCTAAGCCTGGAGATACCATCGCAATTATTGGTTTAGGAGCCATTGGCTTGTTGCTGAATCATTTGGCTTTACGTTTAGGATACAACGTTTTTGTAAGCGAAATCAATCAACAAAAACTACAAATGGCCGTTGAAGAAGGTGCAATTGCCGCCAATGGCGATGCTGATACGCTAAATAAACTTTGGGAGGAAAACGATGTTTCGGCTGTTTTTGAGTGTGCTGGTTCGGCCGCAACCGCATCTTTAGTAGCCGCAGCAGCTCCCCGTGGCTCGGAAATTGTGTTGGTGGGCTTATCAGAAAAGCAAGCAAATTTTACACCGCTTAAGATTGCTCGTGAGGGTATATCTATTTTACCATCAATCATTTATCATCATCCGACCGATTTTAGGCGAGCAATTCAACTAATTCGTAATAAAACAATTCAACCTCATCGAATTATATCAAGTTTTTCTCCATTTCATGACCTGCAAAATGCCCTCGAAAAAGCAGCTATTGGGGCAGAAAGTAAAATAATAATTGAGATTTAAGGATATTTTGAGCCTTTTTCTAATTTCCAAACTTTAAATTGATTGATTTTGCTTACTTTCAGTCTAAAATTGCATATTTTTATCTAAGAAAAATATAGATTTTTGTTGAAAAATTACAATTTACTATTCGAGTTATTGTAAAGAATAGAGACTAATATGAAAGTAATCATTATCGGTGGAGGGATTGGTGGTTTAACAACTGCATTAAGTTTGCATGAAGCAGGTTTTGAAGTAAAGGTTTTTGAATCGGTTAAAGAAATAAAACCGCTTGGCGTGGGTATCAATATACTCCCGCATTGTGTGCGTGTGCTTACAAATCTGGGTTTGCAAGAAAAAATTGCCCAAAATGCCATCGAAACAAGCGATTTAGTCTATTTTAATAGATTTGGCCAACAATTCTGGACAGAACCTCGTGGTCGATTTGCTGGCTATAAATGGCCGCAATTCTCAGTACATCGTGGGGTGTTGCAAATGCTTCTTTTTGATGAGGTTGTTGAGCGAATGGGTGTCGAAACAATTACTAAAAATCATCATTTAAGTCATTTTGAGCAAAACCAACATGAAGTAATTGCCCATTTTATTGATAAAGAAACTGGTGAGAAGATTCATGAAGAAAGAGGCGATATTTTGATTGGGGCTGATGGTATTAATTCAGTTGTGCGTCAGCAATTATATCCTAATGAAGGTCCTCCTGTCTATTCAGAAAATGTGCTTTACCGAGGCACCACCATCATGAAGCCTTTTTTGAATGGAAATTCTATGGCAATGATTGGTAGCTTACGTCAGAAAATGGTGGTTTATCCGATTGGAAAACCCGATGCCGATGGAAATTGCTTGGTAAATTGGGTTGGAAATCTGAAAGAAGGAAAATCTAAACTTACGGCTCGTGATTGGAATCGTGAGGCCGATAAGGCTCGATTAGTTGAAATTTACAAAACTTGGAATTTCGATTGGTTGGATGTGCCAAAAATGATTGATGGTGCAAAGGCAGTCTATGAATTTCCGATGTCGGACCGAAATCCTTTAGATAAATGGACGTTCGGACGGGTTACGCTCCTTGGCGATGCTGCTCACCCAATGTATCCAATTGGTTCAAACGGAGCTTCTCAAGCCATTTTAGATGCTGATTGCCTCACAGAATGTTTGAAAAATACAAGTAGTATAGAAGAAGCATTAATCGAATACGATAAGGAAAGAGTACCTGCAGCGGCGAAGGTAGTTCTGCAAAATAGAGCCAAAGGCCCCGATGAAATTATGGATATGATGGAAGACTGGTTTCCGAATGGATTTTTGCCCGAAGAAGTACCTCACGATAAATTGGCAGCCGTAATGGATAATTATAAAAAAGTAGCTGGATTTGATATTCAAACATTAAATCAAAAAAAATAGCTAACTTGGCTTGATAATTTTTCCCCTATTTAAACTATGAAACGCTTATTTTTCTTCCTTTCTCTATTTATTTCAATGGAAATTTCCGCTCAAAATGCCCCAGAGGCACCGTCACTTGAGTTTGTTTGTGAATTAAAGGTAAAATTAAAACCGCCTTATGTTGTGGGTGATACTCCTCACGGAATGCGTAGAATCATTCCAATCGTAGGTGGAACTTTTGAAGGGCCGAAGATAAAAGGAGAAATCCTTGATGGTGGAGCCGATTGGCAAATTGTAAGAAAAGATGGTGTAGCAGAATTAGAAGCTCACTATCAAATCAAAACCGATGATGGCGTAATTATTTATATAAAAAATACAGGGATGAGAGTAGCAACGCCCGAAGTGGCAGCTCGCATAGGTAGAGGCGAACAGGTGTCTCCATCAGAGTATTATTTCCGTGCGATTCCCAAATTTGAAGCACCACAGGGTAAATACGAATGGATGAACAATGCTATTTTTGTTTGTAAAGGCATTAGAAATCCTGATAATGTGGCAATTCAAGTTTGGAAATTGAATTGATAGATTAGTAAATAATGATTTATTCGAAATAAATATTCAACCTTAACAATTATAAGCACATGAATTTAAGCCCCAAGGCTTTTATCGATAAAAACCCGATGACTGCCCTTCAATACTCTACCATTATTATCTGTTTTTTGATGAATATGCTTGATGGTATGGATGTATTGGTTATTTCTTACACTGCACCAGCCATTGCCAAAGATTGGGATATTAGTCCCGCTGCACTCGGAACAGTTTTCAGTTCGGGTCTTTTCGGAATGACACTTGGTACACTCTTTTTAGCACCATTTGCCGATAAAATTGGTAGAAAAAATATCATTCTCATTAGCGGTATTATCATGGGTATATGTATTTTTCTTACCTCATACGCTACTTCAATTAGTCATTTATTAATTTATCGTTTTATTAGTGGGCTTGGTATTGGTAGTATGTTGGCGAGTACTGCTTCTTTAGCTTCTGAATATACACCCAATAAAACCCGTGATTTTTGGGTAAGTTTTGTGGTTTCGGGTTATCCAGTTGGAGCAGTTGCTTCGGGTTTGGTGGCTGCTAAAGTTATTCCTACCGATGGTTGGCAGTATATGTTTCGCATTGCGGGCATAGCTTCCATGTTTTCAGTACCTCTAATTTTATTGTTTTTGTCCGAATCAATTGATTTTTACTTCCGAGCACAACCTAAAAATGCTCTTGAAAAATTGAATAAGATTTTAACAAAAATGAATATTCCGACAATAGATTCTTTACCCAATGTTGAAAAAATAAAATCAAGGTTACCAGTTGACCAACTGTTGAAATCTGATTTCAAAAAACCAACAATTCAGCTTTGGGCGGCTTTGTTTATGGCATTTGCGGCCTTATACTTCCTTACAAGCTGGATTCCAAAATTAGCTAAAGATGCAGGCCTTTCGATGGAATTGGCTATTTATGCGGGTACAATTTTCAATGTTGGAGCTTTTTTTGGAATAATTACACAAGGCTATTTTTCGAGCAAATATGGTTTAAAAAAGACATTAGGTGTGATTTTAGTGCTTACAGGAGTCTTAATGGCCTCGTTTGGATTATTTGTTGGCTCTGATGTAGTCCTACTGATTTTTGCACTTTTAGGCTTTGGCATCCAAGGTGGCTTTGTTGGACTCTATGCTCTTTCAGCAAGATTATACCCAACTGAATTCCGCACTACAGGTGTGGGCTGGGCAATGGGAGCAGGCCGTCTAGGCGGAATCGTTGGCCCAGCATTAGCAGGTGTGTTGATTGCTGCGGGTTTAGGAATTGCAACCAATTTCTTAATTTTTGCCTTACCAGCTGCTCTTGCGGGTATTATTACTTCAAGAATCGACTCGAAGGAAATAAGCTGAAAGATGATTTAAACATTCGTATTGCATCCCTTCGGGATTCAAGGTGATTTTCTCGTTTAATAGCTACAATCATATCATCTCTTCAAGATTTGAGTCATTTTAATAATCCTGAAAGGATGATAGGATTATAAAAATAGTATTATGTCAAACCGAATCCCGAAGGGACGACATAATTTATCGTCAAAAATAATTGTATTTAGTTCATAAAAATAGTCAAAGAAAATGTCAAATTTCAGAGCCGACCACGTGGGTAGTTTATTAAGAAGCCCAGAAGTGAAAGAAAATCGTAATAAATGGAAATTAGGTCAAATTTCGGCCGAAGAACTAAGGGTGATTGAAGATGCTGCCATTGCAGAAACCGTAAAGAAACTGGAAGCAACGGGCATGAAAGCCATTACAGATGGCGAGTTTCGTCGTGATTATTTCCACCTCGATTTCTTGAAAGAATTGGCAGGAGTGACGGTTACTGGTGGAATCGAAGCAAACCCTAATGCAAAAGTAGCAGAAGATGGTTTTAAACCACCTGTATTGAGTGTAACAGGCAAATTGAAGCACGTAAAAGATATTCAGGTGGCTGATTTTAACTACTTGAAATCAATTGTTACGCAAACACCAAAAGTAACCATTCCTTCGCCAACAATGATTCACTTTCGTGGCGGTCGTAAATCAATTGACATCAACTCATATCCTGATATGGACGTTTTCTTTGCCGATTTAGCCGCCGCTTATCGTGAAGAAATTAATCATTTATATGAGGCTGGTTTGCGTTATTTGCAATTAGATGACACAAACTTAGCTTACTTATGCGATCCTAAAATGCGTGCTGCTGCTGCCGAACGTGGTGAAGACCCAAATGAACTACCACGCACGTATGCTGCCCTTATCAATTCAGTTATTGATAATCGCCCTGCTGATCTAACAGTTGGAATTCACCTTTGCCGTGGAAATTACCGAAGCACTTGGTTTGCTGAAGGTGGTTATGAGCCAGTTGCTGAAATTCTTTTCAACGAAATCAATGTTGACCGTTATTTATTGGAATACGATGATGAGCGTTCGGGCGATTTCGCACCACTTCGCTTTGTGCCGAAAAACAAAAAGGTTGTTTTGGGAATAGTTTCATCGAAAAAACGAGAGCTCGAAAACATTGACGACCTCTGCAAACGCATTGATGAAGCTGCACAATATGCACCACTCGAAAACCTTTGTGTGAGTCCACAGTGTGGTTTTTCTTCAACACATCACGGAAATGATATGAGCCACGACGACCAATGGCGTAAGCTAGATTTAGTTGTAAATACAGCCCTAAAAGTTTGGGGAGAAGCATAATTTGCAGGTCGAATCTCTAGGGATTCGACCTGCGTACTAACCTATTATTATAAAACTTACTTTCAAAATAAGCGATTAGTTTTTGGAAATACCTTGAGCTAATAGCTAAAATCACTGACCAAAAGTACCATGAAAAAAATCCTAACTCTGTTATTATTCACGCAGGTAGTTTTTGCTCAAAATATTGCCAAAACCGATACAGGAAGTATTGATGGGGCAAAATACAAAATCCTTTTTCCTGAAAATTGGAAAGGAAAATTGGTGATGTATGCTCACGGATACGAGTTTATGGGTTCGAAGCCAGCACAAAGTCAAAATCCAGATTTCCCGAAGCGAATGGCTCCTTTTTTGGAAAGAGGCTTTGCCGTAGCGGCTTCTGATTATGGCAATCAAGGTTTGGCTTTGGCACGTGGTGTTGATGATACAGAGTCTTTACGTCAATACTTCGTGAAAAAATATGGTCAGCCCGATTCTACTTTCATGACTGGCCACTCAATGGGTGGAGGAATTACGTTAGCCACACTCGAAAATTTCGGAAAAAACTATAACGGAGGCTTACCAATGTGTCCGTTGGCTGGACGAATTTATCTTCAGACTCGCAAAGAATTTGATATGTTTGCCACTTTCAATGGGCTTTTCCCCGGAATTGCTACCTCATTATACGATATTTTTGATAGTTCGAAAGCACCTAAGGAGCCTATGTCGATGCAAGCAGGTTTTCGTAAAGCAGTTGTGATGAAAAAAGCAATCTATGCGAAAGATTCTTTATTGGCTGTAGAATTTGCCAAGCACTTTGATATGAAACCCGATGATTTGGCTTTTGCACTTGTATTTGGAGAAGGTGTTTTGAGAGATATTGCACAAAAAGCGGGCGGAAACCCTTACGATAATACCAATACGGTTTACGGTAGATTTCCGAATAGTCTTTTGGTTAATCAGAAGGCTGAGCGATTGGCTGCCACAGTAAGTCAAAATACGCTGTTCGATAAATATGACCGTACGGGTATCATTGATAAACCTGCTTTGGCTCTTCATACGATTTATGACCAATTAATTCCAGCCGATTTGGCGATTGTTAGCTACGAAAACTTGCTTCAGAAGCAAGGTAAACAGCAATATTTTAGTGTAAAATATACCAATGGACAAGGACATTGTAATTTTACGAATGAACAAACTGGCAAAGCCTTCGATGCTCTTCGCAATTGGGTAAAAACGGGTCAGAAAACCCAAGCTGGTTTTATGGAGTAAGCATTAAAACACAATTCTACTTAATTGAAAATGGCGACTTCGGTTGCCATTTTTTATATCTTTTTAAACTCACTCGGCGAAACGCCCGTTTGTTTTTTGAATAAGCGTGTAAAGTAAGCTGGGTCTTTGAAATTAAGAAAATAGGATACTTCTGAAATAGAGTAATGAGTGTTCAAAAGGTATTTTTTTGCTTCAGCAATGAGGTATTCATGAATAATTTGTAAGGCCGATTTCTTGACAATTGCCTGACAAATTCTATTGAGATGAACAGCCGTTATATTTAATTCTTTTGCATAAGCTTCTACGGATTTTGTTTCGGTGATTGTTTGTTTGATATTCTTCTGAAATGCCTTGAAATAATTGAGCATTCGATTATCAGAAACCGAAATTTCTTGTTTTTCTAAGATACTGAATCGGTAAATCTGAATAAATAAAAGCTGAAATAACAGTTGAATGACATTGCGTTTTTCAGGGTTTTCATCAATTAACTCATTTAAAATTTGTTTTCTATATTGAATGATTGGGTCGAAAGTTGAGTTTTCTTTACCAAAATTTAAAATTTTAAGTTGCATTGTTTCCATCAAGATTTTGGGAGAATTTTTGAAGATATTCTCTAAAAAGGATTCCGAAAAAGTAATGACTTCACCAATTACCTTTGGCTGAAAAACAAATCCATGTACGGTATTCGCTGGAATTAGAATAATACTTGGTCCTTCAATTTTTAATTCATTTTCACCCGAAATCAAAATTCCATTTCCTTCATCAATAAAAAAAACTTGAAAGAGTTCTGTATGGAGATGTTCTTTTATCTCCCAATCATAAATTTTGCTTCGAGTTTCGAGCATTTCATGATGCAAAAAATTCGGAAAAACCACTGATTGTGTATCACCGTAAAGCCCCCCAAATTGTACTAATCCTTTTTTCATTGAATGTTTGAAAATAACGTCATAAAATCTTTATTAAAGATAGTAGTTTATTATTAAAATATTAATTTATATTCATAAAGTATTCATTATTAGATAAAAATTAAAAATCTCAAATCGTAAATTCCAAATCGCAAATAAATTTTATGTTTGATTTGTACAAGTATTATTTTGATTTATCCAAGAAAGTTTTTGACTAATACAATACTTTTGTTAAAAAATATTCGATCAATGAGCAACATCATCTACAACCCCCTAGATTTGGAAGTTCATCCTCCAAAACTATTTCCAGATTATAAATCAACGATTCTCAGAGCTCCAACTAAGCCTTTGGTGGTTATCAAACAATCGCTTTCGGAGTTAACTGGCCCAGTTTTCGGAGATTTTAATTTAGGTCCACTCGATCATGACCTTACAAAAAATTCTATCAAAAATGGTGAACCTTTAGGCGAGAGAATCAAGGTTTTTGGTAAAGTTGTCAACGAAAACGGACAACCAGTACCAAATACACTTATCGAAATTTGGCAAGCAAATTCTTGTGGACGTTATGTGCATAAAGTTGACCAGCACGATGCTCCACTTGACCCAAATTTCTTAGGAGCAGGGCGTTGTATGACCGACAAAGACGGAAATTATAAGTTTTATACCATAAAGCCAGGGGCGTATCCGTGGGGAAATCACTATAATGCTTGGCGTCCGAATCATATACATTTTTCATTGTTTGGGGCAAATATTACAAATCGTTTGGTTACTCAAATGTATTTTCCGGGCGACCCACTTTTGCAATACGACCCGATTTTCTTGGGTGTACCACCCAAAGGCCGTGATTTGTTGATTTCTAAGTTTGATTTAGAAAACACCGAAGAAAGTTTTGCCTTAGCCTATCGCTTTGACTTTGTATTGAGAGGCAATAATGCTACCCCTTTTGAAAATTTGTAAAAATGATAATCATAAGAATGATAGTTTATAAAGTCAATTTTTGAATCGTAAAATCGTCATTCGCAAATCGTAAATCAAAATGAAACAAACTCCCTCACAAACCGTCGGGCCATATTTTGCTTATGGTCTCACGCCTGAGCAATATTTATATGATTTCAAGCAATTAGTTGGTAACCAGATGGTTAAGACTTTTGAAGTTGAAAATGCTATCACGATTATTGGTAAAGTTTTCGATGGAAATGGCGTTGTGATTCCAGATGCCATGATTGAAATTTGGCAGAATGATGGCGAAAAGCAACTTTTTGGTCGCTTTGGTACGGGAACGGATGCTGAGAATCGCTTTATTTTTAGTACTGTCAAGCCAAAATCGTACAACGGACAAGCTCCGTATTTGTCGGTAATTGTTTTCATGCGTGGTCAGTTGATTCATTCATACACGCGTATTTATTTTTCTGATGAAAATGAGCTTAACGCAACTGATGAGGTATTAAACCTTGTTCCTGCTGATAGAAAACATACACTAATTGCCCAACAAATCTCATCATTGCAATATGAATTTAATATTTATATGCAAGGCGAAAATGAAACTGTATTTTTTGAAGTATAAAATGTAATGACGAGCTTACGATTGACGAAAAGTTTATTCGAAAGGTGCTTTACATTCGTAAATCGTAAATCAAAAATCGTAAATTAAAAATGTCTTTATACTCCGAGTATTTTTATTCAAAGGATATAAATAACCTTCTCTCCGAACGCCAAACAATTGCCCAAATGTTGCGTTTTGAAGGAGCTTTGGCTCTTGCTCAAGCTGAGAATGATATTATTCCTTTGCAATCGGCCGAAATTATTGATACTTGTTGTCAAGTCGATTTTATAGATATTGATAAGCTCAAATCCGAAATAAAATTAGGGGGGAATGCCGCTATTCCTTTGGTAAAGCAGCTCACTCGAATCGTAAAAAATAACGATGTTGAGGCATCGAAGTATGTGCATTTAGGAGCAACTAGCCAAGATGTGGTTGATACTGCTACTGTTTTGCAAATGCAGGAATATTGGTACTGGCTCAACGATAAATTAGTAATCCTTCAAGAACTTCTTACCGACCTCACGAAAAAACATCGAGAAACATTGATGATTGGCCGAACATTATTACAACAAGCTCGACCCATTACATTTGGACTGAAAACGGCAGGTTGGCTACAAAGTATCTCACGTAGTAAAGACCGCCTAAAAAGTACACAAAAGCGGGCTTTAATGCTTCAATTAGTAGGAGCCGTAGGAAGTGGGAATGCTAATATTTCAAAGTCAGTGCAACTGAGTTTGGCCAATATATTAGATTTAAAACCTGCCTTTTCTTGGCAATCTAATCGTGATACTTTAGTTGAGGCGGCTTCGGTTTTTGCCTTACTGAATCAATCATTGGGTAAAATGGCGAAGGATATTTCATTGCTTATGCAAACCGAAATTGCAGAGGTTTTCGAAGGAGCTGGTGAGGGAAAAGGAGGGTCAAGCACGATGCCACACAAACGTAATCCTGTTACTTGTGCGGCTATTATTGCTAATGCCGCAAGGGTGCCGCATTTGGTGGCAAGTTTGTATTCGGCGATGCCTCAAGAGCATGAGCGTTCGGCTGGATTATGGCATGCTGAATGGGAGGTTTTAAGCGAAATTATGCTCCTAACTGCGGGAAGTATTGAGCGAGCTATTGAGTTAATGGAAAGTTTAGAAGTAGATAGACAGCGAATGTTACTCAATCTCGAACTTACCAAAGGTTTAATTTATGCCGAAAATGTTTCGCTGGCTTTAGCTACAAAAATAGGTAAAATTAATGCTCACGAATTGGTTGAAAAGGCCTGTAAATCAGCTATTTCGCAGCAAAAACATTTGAAAGAAATACTTGAAGAAATGAATATTGATTTACCCAATTTAGAAGCATTATTCAAACCCGAAAACTCAATTGGTAATAGTTTGGAAATGATTGATGAGATTTTGAATTAAACCTTTGTCAAAGTTCAAAACTTTGACAAAGGTAAAAGATAAAAAATATGAACTACAAAATACAAGGCACTCCGAACAGCCCCGTACTGATTTTCTCAAACTCATTAGGTTCGGAAATGATGATGTGGGATGAACTAATACCCTACTTACTACCTTATTTCAGAGTCTTGCAATACGATACGCGTGGACATGGAAGTTCAAAGAATGATATCAGTATGGAGGGATATACAATCGAGCTTTTAGGAAAAGATATCATCAACCTAATGGATGACCTAAATATCGAAACTGCCTACTATTGCGGTCTTTCGATGGGTGGTTTGATTGGTCAATATCTTGGACTAAATCATCCCAATCGCTTCAAAAAGATAGTTTTGAGCAATACAGGTGCAAAAATTGGCAATGATGAGCGTTGGAATGGCCGAATCGAAACTATTTCCAAGAATGGTATGCAAGCTATTGTTGATGACACGATGGAGCGTTGGTTTACCGAAGATTTTCGCAAACAAAATCCAGAAAGAGTTGCCCAAACCCACGCCATGTTTTTACGTAGCGATGTGCAAGGATATTCAAATTGCTGTTGTGCCATTCGTGATGCCGATTTTCGAAATCAGCTTCAAAACTTGCGTGTTGAAACCTTAGTAATCACTGGCGATGAAGACCCTGTTACGAATGTTGAACAAGCTGAGTTTTTAGTAGCAAATATTCCAAATGCTACACTTAAAGTGCTTCATGCCAGACATTTAGCCGCTACCGAATTACCCCAAGAATATGCCAAAGTTTTAATTGATTTTTTTACAGGCCAGTCAACCTTTGACAAAGGGATGCACGTACGTAGAACCGTTTTAGGAAACGCTCATGTTGATCGTGCGAATAGTAAAATAAACTCTTTTAATGCTGATTTTCAATCGTTTATTACAAATTATGCTTGGGGTGAAGTTTGGACTCGACCAAATTTATCAAAGCACAATAGAAGCTTGATAACCATGGCGATGCTAATTGCTTTGAACCGTCAAACTGAATTTAAAATGCACGTAAGAGCAGCCTTCAATAATGGTGTAACGGTTGATGAAATCAAGGAGGTAATCATGCAATCTGCCTTGTATTGTGGCCTTCCTGCTGCTAATGAAGCTACTCATGCTGCCGAAGAAGTATTTAAAGAATTAGGTATAAATATTAATGAATAAACATCGTAGAGATGTTGCATGCAACGGCTCTACTGTAGGAATTTACATTGAATTCAAAAAATATGAAAACAATAAAAACACAAGTCGGAATTATTGGTGCTGGGCCTGCTGGGCTTACTTTGGCCCATTGGTTAAAGAAAGAAGGTATTTCGTCAGTCATTATCGAGCATCGTAGCCAAGAATACGTACAGGCTCGTGTGCGTGCTGGTTTGTTAGAACAAAATACGGTTGATATATTCAAAAACCTTGGTTTAGCCGATAGATTAGTTCGAGAAGGGCAAGAGCATCATGGTGTCTATCTGAATTTTGATGGAAAACGTATTCGTGTGCCTTTCGGAAAATTAACCAATGGACGAAATATAACTATTTATGGTCAGCAAGAAGTCGTAAAAGACTTAACCGAAGCATGGGTAAATACTGGAGAAACCTTGCTTTTTGAAGCTCCTGCTCTTGAATTAGAAGGAATTGATAGCCAAAGTCCGAAAATACATTTCGAACATGAAGGTGAAAAAGGTATCATTGAATGTGATTTTATTGCTGCTTGCGATGGCTTCCACGGACTTGGCCGTAAGTCAATGCCAAAAGATAGTTATAAAGAATATACCGTTACTTATCCGTTTAGTTGGTTAGGTATTTTGGCAAATGTCGCTCCATCTTCTGAAGAGTTGATTTATGCTTATCACGAAAGGGGGTTTGCATTGCATAGTTTACGTTCAGAAAAAGTAAGTCGTCTCTACATTCAAGTTGATAATGATGACCACGTAGATAATTGGACAGATGAACAGATTTGGGAAGAACTCTCTATTCGATTAGGAACAGAAGGTTGGGAATTGAAATCTGGTCCTATTTTCGAGAAAAGTATTACGCCGATGCGTAGTTATTTTATTGATAATATGCAACACGGACGGTTGTTTTTAGCAGGAGATGCCGCTCATATCGTACCACCAACTGGTGGAAAAGGCCTAAATTTAGCGGTGGCTGATGTAAAACATTTGGTAGATGGATTTACTGATTTTTACAAGAATAATTCGATGAAGTCCTTAGATGACTATTCAAAAACTGCCTTAAAACGTATTTGGAGAGCTCAAGATTTCTCGAATTTCATGACTACGCTTTTCCACAAGCAAGCTGAGCATGGTTCATTCCAATATCAATTACAAAAAGCAAAATTCGAGTATATTTCATTATCAGAAGCATACGCCACAACCATTGCTGAAAACTATGTGGGATTGCCTTTTGAAACATTTGAAGATTAAACAAGTATTATAAATTCGACCTGTATAAATAAAAACATGAAGCAAGTTCCTATTGTTGACTTAAAAACCGCCGCCTCGATGGTTAAAGAGGGCGATACACTTTTGCAAGGTGGCTTTGGTATGACTGGTAATCCTGTTCATTTAATGCACGCTTTGGCCGAAATAGGTACTAAAAACCTTACATTTATAGGAAATAATACTGGCGAACCAGGCTTAGGTGGTGATAGACTTTTGGCAAACGGACAGTTAAAGAAAGTGATAGGTTCATTCTTTACCTCAAATCCCAATGCCGTGAAAGCAGTACAAGCAGGTTTGGTTGAAGCCGAATTATTACCACAAGGTACGCTTGCCGAAGCTCTTCGTGCGGGTGGAGCAGGAATTGGCGGTTTTTATACGAAGACCTCTGCAGGAACAAAGATTGCCGAAGGTAGAGAAACAAAAATAATTGATGGTGAAGAATATGTTTTTATCAAAGGTTTGAGGGGAAATGTAGCATTTATTCGTGCATGGAAAGCCGATACAGCTGGAAATCTTCAATACCGTATGACTGAAAATAACTTCAATAAATCTATGGCAACTGCCGCCGATTTGGTCATTGCCGAAGTAGAGGAGATTGTACCAGTTGGCGAAATTGCTCCCGAAAATGTGCATACCCAAGGTTGTTATGTCGATTATTTAGTACAAGCCACCCTCACGCTTGAAGATTTAGGTACGTCGGCATCGGTTTCTACTTCAAAGAAAGTCGATGAAGTTCGTATGAATATGGCCCGCAGAGCATTGCAAGAATTGAAAAAAGGCGATGTGGTGAATTTAGGAATCGGAATACCGACATTAGTAGCCGATTTAATTACCGAAGAACACGGCATTATCTTACATACCGAAAATGGTATGTTGGGTGTCGGGCCAGTCCCAACTGATGGTGGTGGAGCAATGGATTATCCGGTAAATGCAGGAAAAATACCAGTAACAGCCCTTAATGGAAGTAGCTATTTCGATAGTGCAGATTCATTCGCCATGATTCGTGGTGGGCATATTGATGTGGCTATTATGGGTGGTTTAGAATGTGATGAAGCAGCCAATTTGGCTAACTGGGCGGTTCCGGGCAAACCACTTTTAGGTGTAGGTGGGGCGATGGATTTAGCAGTAGGGGCAAAAAGGCTTATTATTACCATGACCCATACCAATCCCGATGGTTCGCCTAAAATAGTTCCGTCGTGTGTATTGCCGCTCACAGCTTCGGGAGTGGTTGATATGATTATCACTGATTTGGCAGTTTTTGCTTATCCAGCAGGTAAATTAACCCTCATCGGTCTCATGCCAAATGCAACTTTGGAAGAAGTAAAGGCTAAAACTAGTGCGAAGTTTGAGATTGAGTTAGATTAATAATTAATTTTAGTGAACTAAAATCCCTGTAAATCAGCGTTGGAACATCAGAGTTATCAGCGTGCCAAAAGTTATCGAATAATGAAAGAATCATATATCATAGATGCCATACGCACACCAATCGGTAGTTTTGGTGGCAGTTTATCGCCCGTACGGGCTGATGATTTGGCGGCAATTCCAATCAAAGAATTAATCAAAAGAAACCCCAACATTCCACTCGAATCTATCGAAGATGTAATCTTGGGTTGCCATAATCAAGCAGGAGAAGATAATCGTAATGTGGCTCGAATGGCCTTACTTTTGGCTGGATTACCTTATACCGTTCCAGGCGAAACTGTTAATCGTCTGTGTTCTTCAGGAATGTCGGCAGTTATTCATGCCAATCGAGCTATCAAGGCCGATGATGGTGATGTTTTGATTGCAGGAGGAATGGAACACATGACCCGTGGACCAATGGTAATGAGTAAATCCTCAAAACCTTTCGGGGGCGATGTTCAACTTTTCGATTCGAGTTTTGGTTGGCGTTTCGTAAATCCACAAATGCACAAATTGTATGGTACTGATGCTATGGGGATAACGGCCGAAAATTTGGCAGAAATGTATAATATTAGTCGTGAAGACCAAGATTTGTTTGCTCTTCGTTCACAACAAAAAGCGTTTTCTGCTCAAAAAAATGGCATTTTAGCCGAAGAAATTATAGGGGTAGAAATAGCAGATAAAAAAGGAAATATCACGGTTTTTGATAAAGATGAATTTGTAAAAGGAAATACAACCCTCGAAATCTTAGCGAAGCTTCGTCCAGCGTTCAAAAAAGAAGGAGGAACCGTTACGGCAGGAAATGCTGCGGGTTTGAACGATGGTGCCGCTGCCATGCTCATCACTTCAGAAGAAGCTTTAAAAAAATACAATCTAACACCCAAAGCCAGAATCGTATCTTCTGCAGTAGTAGGAGTGGAGCCACGTATCATGGGAATTGGGCCAGTCGAAGCAACTCAGAAAGCTCTCCAAAAAGCAGGTTTGACCTTAAATGATATAGATGTAATTGAATTTAACGAAGCCTTTGCGGCTCAATGTTTGGCTGTTTCAAGAAATCTTGGTTTGGCCGATGATGATGCCCGAATCAATCCCAACGGTGGAGCAATTGCTCTCGGCCATCCACTCGGAATGTCAGGTACAAGAATTGTTCAAGCGGCTGTAAATCAGCTTGTTAGAAGTAAAAAGCGTTATGCTTTGGCTTCAATGTGCGTAGGTGTAGGAATGGGCTACGCCGTGATTATTGAAAGAGTGTAGAATACTGACTTCCCTTAAACAAAAATCCCCCGTTATTGCTGACGGAGGATTTTTTTATTGCTAAAACTACGTTTTCGGTATTAATTAAGCGTTTTTCTTAACAATACCATCTGCGATGTTTTGAGGTACGATTTCGTAGTGAGAGAATGTCAAGTTAGCCGTTGCACGACCAGATGACATTGTACGAAGGTCAGTTACATAACCGAATAATTCTGAAAGAGGCACATCAGCTTTGATTACTTGCGAACCAGCTTTTGTATCCATACCTTTCATCATACCACGACGACGGTTCAAGTCACCAGTGATAGGACCAGTGTATTCGTCTGGAGTAATTACCTCAACTGCCATGATTGGTTCAAGGATTTTCGGACCAGCTTGACGTGCAGCCTCTTTGAAGCCCATACGTGCAGCCATCTCGAATGACAATGAATCAGAGTCAACATCGTGGTAAGAACCGTGGAATAAACGAACTTTCATCGAGTCAACTGGGAAACCAGCTAATGGTCCGTTAGACATCGCTTGTTCGAAACCTTTTTGAACCGCAGGGATAAATTCACGTGGAATAGCACCACCAACGATTTCGTTTACGAACTCTAAACCAGCTTTTCCGTCTTCACGTGGACTGATTTCAAATACGATATCGGCAAATTTACCACGACCACCCGATTGTTTCTTGTAAACCTCACGGTGTTCGAATCCTTTAGTCAATGTTTCTTTGTAAGCAACCTGTGGTGCACCTTGGTTTACTTCTACTTTAAACTCACGACGCATACGGTCGATGATGATTTCAAGGTGAAGCTCACCCATACCACGGATGATAGTTTGACCAGTTTCTTCGTTAGATTCAACTTGAAGCGTTGGATCTTCTTCGATAAGCTTAGTGATAGCTTTAGAGAAGTTATCTTGGTCAGCTGTTTTCTTAGGCTCGATGGCATAACCGATAACTGGGTCAGGGAATACCATTGATTCAAGAACGATTGGGTTTTTCTCATCAGACAATGAGTCACCAGTCTTAATATCTTTGAAACCTACAACCGCACCGATATCACCAGCTTCCAAACGCTCAATTGCATTTTGTTTGTTAGCGTGCATTTGGAAGATACGAGAGATACGCTCTTTGTTTCCTGAACGGTTATTCAAGATATAAGAACCTGACTCTAATACACCAGAATATGCACGGATAAAGCACAAACGACCTACGTAAGGGTCAGTTGCGATTTTAAACGCCAAGGCAGCAAATGGGTCTTCAACTGATGGACGACGAGTTACTTCAGCACCTGTATCAGGGTTAGTACCAACAATTGCTTTCTTATCCAATGGAGAAGGCAATAATGCCATCACAAGGTCAAGCATTGTTTGTACACCTTTATTTTTGAATGAAGAACCGCAAAGCATCGGAACGATTTTCATTGCGATAGTTGCTTCACGAAGAGCCGCTAAGATTTCATCTTCAGTAATTGACTCTGGGTCTTCGAAGTATTTTTCCATCAAAGACTCATCAAACTCAGCTACTGCTTCTAATAATTTCTCACGATATTCTGTAGCTTCTTCCATCATATCTTCTGGAATCGGCACTACTTCGTAAGTCATACCTTTATCATGCTCATTCCAGATCATACCACGGAAGTTGATTAAGTCAACTACGCCTTTGAATTGATCTTCTGAACCGATAGGTAATTGCAATGGCACAGCGTAGCTACCTAACATTTCTTTTACTTGCTTACACACGTTCAAGAAATCAGCACCAGAGCGGTCCATTTTGTTAACGAAACCCAAACGAGCAACGTTATAGTTATTTGCTAAACGCCAGTTAGTTTCTGATTGTGGTTCAACACCATCAACCGCACTAAATAAAAATACAAGACCATCTAATACACGTAATGAGCGGTTTACCTCTACAGTAAAGTCAACGTGACCTGGAGTATCAATGATGTTGATGTGATAGTTATCTCCACGGTAGCCCCAGTTTACAGTTGTAGCTGCCGAAGTGATAGTGATACCTCTTTCTTGTTCTTGCTCCATCCAGTCCATCGTCGCTGCACCATCGTGTACCTCACCGATTTTGTGGCTAACACCCGCATAGTAAAGAATACGTTCAGTAGTAGTCGTTTTACCTGCGTCGATGTGGGCAGCAATACCGATATTTCTTGTGAATTTTAAATCGCGTGCCATTTTGTTTGTTTTAAATTATTTTTTTGATTTGTAAGTCTCTTGTAATGAAGTATTTAAGCAGAAAATCAAATTCTATAAAACACTCCTTTTCAAATTAGGGTGCAAAGGTAAGCGTTTTTTCGGTTAAATCCTTAGTTTTCTTGAAAAATATTCGTAAAGAAGCTGTAAGATAGTGTTAAGAAATTGTTGCGGACAGCAGGATGACCCAATTTTAGAGAAATGTGTAGAAATATCAGTAAAATACCAATAAAAAAACCTCAGATTTTCTGAGGCTTCTGTGGGAGTTAACGGATTCGAACCGCTGACCCTCTGCTTGTAAGGCAGATGCTCTGAACCAGCTGAGCTAAACTCCCGAAACAAAAAATATTAATTAAGTTTAAAAAACTTGTGGGAGTTAACGGATTCGAACCGCTGACCCTCTGCTTGTAAGGCAGATGCTCTGAACCAGCTGAGCTAAACTCCCGAGTGCAAACTACTTTTGTGTTTGGGACTGCAAAGATGCACGTCTCTTTTTTTATTTCCAAATATTCACCTAAAAAAAAAGTAAGTTTTTTGTTTTTCTTGTTTAATTTATATCCAAAATTTGATTTGTATAATACAAATGCCATTTTTTGACACAACATACTACTCTAACTATCAAAATAGTATTTATTCTTGACAAAATATTAGTTGGAGTGTTCTTAGCTTAACTATATTTTTGTAGAATCTTTCATTTTCAACCTTATAAATATGGCTCTTGAGCAAACATGGCGTTGGTTTGGTCCGAATGACCCCGTAAGTTTATCTGACGTTCGACAAGCTGGTGCAACTGGTGTTGTTTCGGCTCTTCACCACATTCCTAATGGACAGGTTTGGACAAAATCTGAAATACAAGCTCGTAAATCTTTGATAGAGAGTAGTGGTTTAGTGTGGTCGGTGGTAGAAAGTGTTCCCATTCATGAAGATATCAAAAAAGCATCGGGTAATTATAAGCAGTATATAGAAAACTACAAAGAAAGCTTAGTAAACTTGGCTGCGTGTGGAATTGATACTGTTTGCTATAACTTTATGCCTATTTTAGATTGGACTCGTACAGATTTAGATTTTGAAGTAGCCGATGGCTCACGAGCTCTAAGATTTGATATGAATGAATTTTGTGCTTTCGAAATATATATTTTGAAGCGAATTGGTGCTGAAAAATCATATACCGAAGCTCAGTTGGCAAAAGCAAAAGCGTGGATTGAGTCTGCTTCAGATGCTGATGTTCAACGCCTAACAAAAAATATCATTGCTGGCTTACCTGGTAGTGAAGAAAGTTTTACAATTGAAGAATTTAGAAATACCTTAGATACATATAAGTACGTAGGTGATGCCGAACTTCGTCAGAATCTATATGCTTTCTTGAAAGAAATTACACCTGTTGCTGAGCAAGCTGGGGTGTTGTTGGCGATTCACCCAGATGACCCTCCGTATCCGATTTTAGGCTTACCACGTGTAGTGAGTACAGAGGCCGATGCAAAACAACTATTGGCGGCTGTCGAAAGTAAATATAACGGCTTGTGTTTCTGCACAGGTAGCTATGGCGTTCGTGCTGATAATGATTTAGTAGGAATGGTAGAGCGTATGGGCGATAGAATTAATTTTGTTCACCTGAGAGCTACCAAACGTGATGCTGAGGGTAATTTCTACGAGGCTGACCACTTAGATGGCGATGTAGATATGTATGGCGTGATGAAAGCTTTGGTAAAAGAACAAAAAAGAAGAATTTCGGAAGGTCGCCCAGATTATAGATTGCCATTCCGCCCTGACCATGGACATAAAATGCTTGATGATTTGAACACTGGGAAGCGGACAAATCCTGGTTATACTGCTATTGGTCGATTGCGTGGTTTGGCCGAACTTCGAGGTTTAGAGCTTGGTATTACTCGGTCATTAGAATAATAGTTATTGTTTATAGGAAGAATGTAAGGTTTCCCGTGCAGTTCACAAAACCAGTTTTCCTGTAACTACTTCCCAATAACCAAAACCCCATTAATAAATAAAATATGCCAAAAATAGTAACTTTCGGTGAAGTACTTCTTCGCCTTTCGACACCAAATTTTCAAAAACTTGAACAGGCTACCTCATTTAATGTGACATTCGGTGGAACAGAAATGAATGTGGGTGCTTCGCTCGTGAAGTTTGGGTTCGACGCTACTCATGTGACAGTTTTTCCTAATAACTTAATGGGGCAAAAAGCAAAGGCTTTTCTTCGAGCATTAGGCGTAAACGATTCGCACGCTTTTTTAGAGGGTGATAGAATAGGTTCGTTTTTCTTAGAAACAGGTGCAGTTATGCGTGCCAGCCAAATTGTGTACGACCGTGCAGATTCGGCTTTTGCGAAGTTAAATCCAGAATTGTTCGATTGGGAAAAAATTCTTGAAGGAGCAGATTGGTTTCATTGGTGTGGAATTACGCCTGCTATTTCAGAAGGTGCGGCAAAGGCTTGTTTAGAGGCAGTAAAAACCGCTAAGAAAATGGGTATAACGGTTTCTTCAGATATTTATTACAGAAGTAATTTGTGGAAATACGGCAAAACCCCACAAGAAATTCTTCCTGAATTAGCGTCTTATTCTGATATTATTTTAGCAAGCCGCAAGAACATTGAAGAAATTTTTAGTCTGAAAGTAACTGTTGAAAAGGGTAAGTTTGTAGAAGCGTGCAAACTTTTGATGGAGCATTATCCGAATGTAAAAAAAGTAATTGATACTGACCGTATTCAAGTAAGTGCTTCGCATAACCAATACAACGCAAAAATGTGGAATGGTGAAGAACTTATTGAAACCGAATATCAAGATATTACTCATATCGTTGACCGCATCGGTACAGGAGATGCTTTCTTGGGTGGTTTTGTTTATGGGCAAATAGTATTGAAAGATGATTTACAATCGCTTAAATTCGGTACGGCAGCAGCAGCTCTGAAACATACCATCGAAGGTGACCAAAATTTAGTGACAGTTCCAGAAGTTGAAGCCGTAATGAGCGGAGATAAATCTGGAAGATTGAGAAGATAAAAGCCCCACCCTGCCCACCCCGATAGGGAGGGTTCTAAAAAACAATAAAGAAATGGCAAGATTTGATAAAAATACAACCTTGGCACAGGTTTCGGCAACGGGTTTAGTGCCACTTTTCACACACAATGATTTAGAATTGTGTTTGGGTGTTTTACGTGCGTGTTATGCAGCGGGCGTAAGAGTTTTTGAGTTTACGAATCGTACGGAAAATTCATACAAAAATTTCGTTGAACTCATAAAAATTGCAGAAACCGAAATGCCCGAAATGATTTTGGGAATAGGTACTATCTATGATGCCGCTACGGCTCAAAAATACATTGAAGTAGGAACCAACTTTATTGTAGCTCCAGTGATGAATCCGGAGGTTGGTAAAGTTTGTCAAGAAGCAGGTATTCCGTGGATGCCGGGTGTAATGACAGTTACTGAAATATACAATGCTCGTGTGGCAGGGGCCGAGTTTATTAAGATTTTCCCTGGGGATGTTTTGGGTGCAGGTTTTGTAAAAGCCCTTAAAGGTGGCCCAATGCCCGATGCTCAAATCATGGTTACTGGTGGGGTTTCGCCAACCGAAGAGAGTTTGAAATTATGGTTTGGAGCAGGTACAACCGCCGTTGGGATTGGCTCGCAGTTAGTGCCTAAAGATGTATTAGCTGCCAAAGATTGGGCAAAAGTTACTGAGATTGTGGGAAGTGCCTTAAAAATAATTCAAGGATTGAAATAATATTACTTATTGTAACACAATTCTCCGAATTGTAACATATACACAATTCGGAGAATTGTGTTACGACTATGCGTAAACGTTCAAGGCTGCAGCCACTTCACGAACACCAATCACAAGCATGTTTGAGAGGTGTGTCGTTACGTTTTCTGCAAAACCTTTGAGTTTGCGTAAGTCAGAACCCCAAAGTTGTTCATTGCCCAATACAGCATCTACAACTTCGGCTGGTTTATGATTTTGCCATACTTCATAAAAATATTTTGCCGAATCACATTGAATCGGATAAAGTTCGCCTTCTTTTTGTCCAAAGTATTTGCCATTTTCTTCCTTCACGGCTTTCATAAATAAAAGATAAGCAGCAAATCCACGAGTGAAATATTGAGGGACGGTATTAAACTCCTTATAATAATTAAGTAATAATGGAATATTACGCATTTGCATTTTCATAGTATATTGCAATGTAATGCTAATCCATTGGTGGTCGAGATACGGATTTCTGAATCTGTCTAAAACATCACGGCCGTATCGTTGTGCCACTTTTGGCTCAATGGCATAAGGAATTGCTGGAGCAATCTCAGACATCATTAAATTTGTAACAAACTTTTCAACGGTTTCGTCTGTCAAAGCCTCTTTTACTGTTTGGAAACCAGAAAGATAGGCCATGCCACACAAAAGTGTGTGCGTGCCATTAAGCATACGAAGCTTTAGTTCGCGGAATTGCTCAATATTATTAGCGATTTTTACACCATCATCGACTTTCGAAAAAGATAGTACTTCTTTTACTTTCTCATCACCCTGAATTGCCCAAAGTCTGTATGTTTCGGCAACAGCTAAAAGCTCGTCTTCATAGCCTAATTTAGTTTGAAGTTCGGCTAAAGCATCGCCTTTTGGTTTACCCGGAACGATTCTATCAACTAAAGAATTACAGAATGTATTTTCTGCTTTAATCCACTCAATAAAATTACTTGGTAATTGGTTAAATGCTGCAATTTTCAGCACTAAATCCTTCAAAATATCTCCATTTCCAACAATCAGCTCAGTAGGTATGATTACTACACCACCTTGTTTTTCTTGAAAACGCTCATAAAGCCATGCAGTAAGTTTGGCCGGAAATGAACTTGGTGGCGATTGACGGATACTCTCCTCTACATACTGAAGACCAACTTCAGTAGTATTTGAAATAACTACTTTAATATTAGGGTCTTGAGCAGTTTCAAGGATTTCGTTCCATTGAGACTGAGCAGAAAGAACTCGACTAATAGCAGAGCTTATGATATTTTCTTCGGTTGGTACGCCTTGGTCGATACCTCTTACACAAATTGTGTAGAGATTATCTTGCTCAGCAAACGCATCGGCACCGCCTGAGTCCGTTGATTTTACAACAACAATTCGGCCATTGAAAATACCTTGCTTATTAGCTTTATCTATGAAGTAATCGCAAAGCCCACGAAGTAAAACGCCTGTTCCGAACTGTAAGACTTTTTCAGGTAGTTGGAGGGTTGTACTATCCGTCAGTAATTCTTTAGAGAGTTTCATTAAAAGTCAAAAAATATAAAATATTTGAATATAACAAAAGTAGATACTTTATTAAGTTTCATCAACTAAAATTCAGTTAAATTATAATACTATTTTGTGATTTTATTGAATCTTTCGGCATAATCATACAAGAAAGGTTTAGATAGATATAATTATTAAATAAAAATTATAAAATTGAATAGTTTGGCTATTCACATTTAGTAATTTGAACAGTGGAAAATAAAGGTTATTTAGAATTTCATCAAGAAATCACAAGGAAGAACCGCTTGAAATTTTCCGTTTATCATGATTGAATTTTGTCGAAATGACGAAAAAGTCTAATTTCGCCTCATAAACTAATAAAACTAAACCTCAAAATGGAACAAATTTTTACAACCGCTGCTTTGACGAGTATTTTTACCTTAACTCTTTTAGAAATAGTACTCGGGGTTGACAATATTATTTTCGTTTCGATTATTTCTTCGAAACTTCCAAAGCAAGAACAACAAAAAGCCCGAAATATAGGCTTGATGATGGCCATGGCCATTCGTATCGGCTTATTATTTGTCTTGGGTTGGATTCTAGGTCTTCAAACCGACTTATTTAATCTAAAAGATTTGGGTTTGCCTATAGATTTAGGATTTAGTGGAAAGGACATCATCTTACTGATAGGGGGTTTGTTCTTATTGTATAAGTCAACTTCTGAAATCCACCAAAAACTAGAGGGGCACGAAGAAAATATCAGTGGAAGTAAAAAGGCCTCAAATCTTTCTAAAGCCATTATGGATATTGCAGTTATCAATATTGTTTTTTCAATCGACTCAATCATTACTGCTATCGGTATGACTAATAATATCATAGTTATGGCAGTTTCGGTAGTTCTTTCTACCATTGCCATGTTATTCTTTGCTGGTAAAGTTGGTGAATTCGTCGAACGCCACCCAACGGTGAAAATGTTAGCCTTATCATTCTTGGTAATGATTGGTACATTGTTAGTAGCTGAAGCATTCAAGGTACACGTTCCGAAAGGATACATTTACTTCTCAATGGCATTTGCGTTCCTTGTTGAGAGTCTTAACATTAAAATGCGTAAAAATTCAAAGCCAGTTGATTTACACGATGAAATAAAATAATTGATAAGTTAAAAATAGTCTCTTAGCGTCGGCAAGGTTTTAAACCTTGCCGACGCTTTGTAAGATAGGTAATAGATTTTTAGATTTAAAAGAAAGAAGTTCCTAAGTAGGAATTACTGTAACGATATGAAGATTTTTTCTTGGATATATACAATTTGGTGTGCGTTTTGGTTTTTAGTCGTATTTTTGCTTTTGTATCCAATAGTCTATGTGGCATTACAGAAGGAAAATTGGAAACCCATTGCTCATTATTGTAATAGAATTTGGGGAAAAATTTTCTTTTTCATGATAGGCCAACCCGTGAAAGTGAGCTATGAAGTTGCGCTCGACCCTAAGCGTGCGTATGTGTTTTGTGCCAACCATTTCAGCTATATTGATATTGCGATGATGGGTGTGGTTGTAAAAAACTACTTTGCATTTATGGGAAAGAGTTCGGTGAAGAAAGTGCCCTTATTTGGCTATATGTTTACTAAGCTTCATATTCAAGTAGATAGAGCCGCCAAGGACAGCAGAATAAAAGCCCTTACACGTTCGATAAAAGCTTTGAAAGCAGGAAGAAGCATTATGATTTTTCCAGAAGGAGGAATTCACTCAACCAATTTTCCCGAAATGGTTCAGCCATTCAAAGATGGAGCATTTTCGATGGCCATTGAAAACCAAGTGCCAATTGTGCCCATTTCATTACTCGATAATTATAAAATGATGCCTGATGTTTTAATAAAATGGCATAAATTGAGAGTAATCGTGCACAAACCTATTGAAACAACAGGTATGACAAAAGCTGATATGGATACATTGAAAAAGCAAGTGTATGATGTGATTCAACCAACATTGAATAAATATAAAGCTGATTGAACATAAATTTTTAGTAAGAAAATAGATTTTAACTTTGCAAAAACTATCAACGCCTAATTATGAGCGTTGACTAATTTATATGAAAATAAACCAAAAAACTGTACAAAATATCGCTCATTTGGCTCGTTTGGAACTCAGTGAGCAAGAGGAAGTAAAGATGGTTGATGATTTATCAAAAATCTTGAATTGGATGGATCAATTGAAAGAATTGGATACCACTGATGTAGTGCCACTTACACACATGAGCGAAGAGGTGAATGTGTTTAGAGATGATGTGGGGGTGAATGCACTTTCGAGAGAAAAGGGTTTGAAAAATGCCCCAAGTCAAGATGGAGAATACTTCAGAGTTCCGAAGGTAATAGAATAAGCTGGTAAATTCAGACTTTGCAAAACAGGCTTAGATTTTTAAAATCTAAGCCTGTTTTGCTTGATACCTAATTAAGTTGATGATGACGAGCAGCTCGACCAAAACAAAATACTCCAATGGCTAATAAATAGTGGTAAACATCAGTTGGGTCGAGTATATTATTAGGCATAAAACTTTTATTATAAGTAGCTAAAATAAGAGCTAGTACGCCTAAAATCAGCCAAGAACCAACCGAAGTTTGTTTTTTTATAATTCCCCAAATACCAATTAATAAAACTGCAGGAATGGCAATCATAGAAATAGTCTGTAAAACTTTCTGATTGCCTGTTAGCTGTACTACTCCGAAGGCAATGAAGCCAATGGCTAAAACTAAGTAAGTCAGATTTTTATTGGCATGCTTTCTTTGAACTATTAAGAACGAGGCAGTTACTAAACTTATTCCTCCGGTTGTTCCGGCCAAATGCTGAAAAAACTCTGAAATACTGCGTGCAGGTTGAAAACCTAAGAATCGGATGACTCCGAAAAATGCCGCAGCCGTGACCGAGAGAATAAAGGCTTCCCACAATAAACATGTATTGAATTCGAGTTTTTGTAGATATTGAAAAAATACGAATATGCCTGTGAGTGTAAGCACCGCATCTGAAATAGCGTGAGAGAGTTCCATAGTTTAAGGTTTTGGTTGAATTTATAAAAAAAGGTTGATTATCAATATTGATAATCAACCTTTTTTGCTGAAATATAGATATTCTATCTTAGAAACACAAGCTTGCTGCACCCAATAGACCCGCATCATTGCCTAATGTAGCTTTCTTGATAACGAGCGTTTTTAGGTAATAAGGTGTAAGCCAATATTGCAATTGCTTATTGATTGCTGGCATGATATAATCGAATGAAGCCGAAAGCCCACCACCAACTAAAATTGTAGTAATATCAAGAATACGAATCATTGCAACCAATGCGTTACCTAACATTTCGCCTACTTCGCTGAAAACTTGTAGGGCAAGTTCATCTCCTTCTGCCGCTGCCGCTACCAAACCTGTTGTTGAGATTGTGCCATCAGCAGGAAGTTGTGTTTTTCCTGTGTAGGTTTGTCTCATTTTGTTGGCAAGGTCGAGCAATTCGTTTTTGCCGATATTTCTCTCTAAAACTTTTCCATTTTTTGAGGGTACGTGGCCTGGCTCCATGGCATTTCCGCCACCGCCTTTAAACACCTGTTTGTCGATGATAGCTGCTCCACCAACACCAGTTCCGAGCGTAACCATGATATAATCTTCAGGAATTTCCTCATCTTCGCCGAAATAGTATTCACCCAAAGCTGCTGCATTGGCATCATTTTCTAAGAAGAAATCACATTTAGGGAAACGTTCTTTCAAATATGGAATAATTGGCGTACCATCTATTTCTGGGATTGCCGTGATTTCGATTAAGGTTGTACGGTCACGAGAAATAAGACCTGGAACACCGATTCCGCATTTTTCAACGTCTTTATTCTCAGCCAATTGAATGGCAATAGCATCGCCCAAGCGTTCAACAAAATGCCCTGATTTACGCCAACTTGCAGTATCGTGGCTATAAAAATTTGATATTTTACCAGTTTGAGCTTCTACAATGCCCATTTTGACGTTAGTACCGCCCACATCAATTCCTAAGTATTCGGTTGCCATTTAGCGTAAATTATAAAGTATTTAAAGGTCAAATATAAATGTTTTTTAAAAAAAATTAAGAATAAAATTTTCTTTTCCTTTTAAAGGTACAAAATTAAGAATTATATGTCACCTTCTTGCGGACGCAAAACAATATCTTCTATGACAGCATTTTTCGATAAACTGTATGCACTCCAGATAGTTTCAGCAACATCAGAAACAGTCATGAATCTTTCTTCTGGAATTCCTGCACCTGCCCAACTATCTGTATAAACTGCTCCGGGCATAATTGAAGTAACTTTTATGCCGAAATTTTTCATCTCTTCTCGTAAAACTTTACTAAAGCCAAATAAAGCGAACTTTGAAATACTATACGAACCGCCATTTGGATAAGCTTTTAGACTGGCGACTGAACAGATATTAAAAATATGACCACTTTTTTGAGTTATCATGGTTGGAATCAACCCACGAGTAAGGTGATAGGCACTGTAAAGATTGGTTTCGATGAGTTGTTCTAATACACCATCGGCTTCTTCATGAACATTTCCTGGAATAAAAGTACCAGCATTATTGGTGAGCATTCCAATGGGTTGATTTAGTGATTTGACAAATTCGGCAAAAGCAATGGCTTGTTCTTTATTCGATAAGTCGGCCTTTTGGGTAAAACATTTGACACCGTAGGTTTGCTCAATGTTTTGTTTGGCTTCGGCCAAATCGGCTTCATTACGGGCCGAAATTACTATATCAAAATTATTTTTAGCAAATTCTTCGGCAATTGCTCGCCCAATTCCTCGTGTGCCACCCGAAATTACTGCTAATTTTCTGCTCATTGATTGAAGAAATCTGATGAATAGGCTTGCTGATTTCTCAGAAAAACCTTTGTGAATAGAACTATGAACCCTAAACAAATCGTTATCTTTGCAAATATCGTTAAAATTTAGGCAAAAACCATGTTATCAGTTACAGGAAGATATTTAATATTTCTGGGAAGGTTATTCACTCGGAGAGAATCGTTTAAGGTTTATTGGGAAAGATTTATAGACGAATGTATAAATATTGGTATCAGCTCAGTATTTATCGTGGCTATTGTGGCGGTGTTTATTGGAGCGGTAGTTTGTGTGCAAACCCGAGCTAACTTAGTTAGCCCAGTGATACCGATTTACGTGGTAAGTAATATCGTAAGAGATATGACCTTGCTCGAATTATCATCGACCTTTATGTGCGTGGTTTTAGCAGGAAAAGTGGGCTCGAATATTGCGGGAGAATTAGGTACAATGAAAATTACTGAGCAAATAGATGCTCTTGAAGTAATGGGTATCAATTCGGCCTCTTATTTGGTTTTGCCTAAATTATTAGCTGCGGTTTTTACTTTCCCATTATTGGCTATTATCTCTGGATTCTTAGGTATTTTGGGTGGATATATTGCTGGAACACTGACAGGAATCATTACGCCAGAAGATTATATTTACGGAATCCGATATTCATTTTTACCATTCAATGTATTTATTTCTATCATTAAGGCCGTTGTTTTTGGGTTTTTGATTTCAACAATTTCGGCATTTCAAGGGTATAATACTCGTGGCGGAGCATTAGAGGTTGGGCAGTCGAGTACATCGGCTGTAACCAATAGTTGTATTGCTGTATTGATTGCCGATTATTTATTGGCGGAGTTATTGACTTAATAGCTACCGCTTGAACGAATGATTAAACTGCGAATGTTTTTTCATTCTTCATTATCCATTTTTCATTTTAGATTATTTTTCAAATGATTGAAATAAAAAATATATCGAAAGCTTTCAATGGTCGAGTGGTTTTAGATAATGTGAGTGGGGAGTTTAAAAAAGGTGAAACCAGCTTAGTCATTGGGGCCAGCGGAACAGGAAAAAGTGTACTTTTGAAATGTATGCTCGATTTGGTTCGTCCGGAGTCGGGCAGTACTTTATACGATGGAAGAGATTTCTATATAGGCGATGAAGAGGATAAAAAAGATATTCGCCGAGAAATGGGGGTGCTTTTTCAAGGCGGTGCATTATTTGATTCAAAGACCGTTCACGAAAATATTCAGTTTCCGCTAGATATGCTCACAAATATGGGAGCAGGCGAGAAAAAAGACCGTGTGGAGTTTTGTTTACAAAGAGTAGGTTTGGAAGGAACAGGTGGCAGAATGCCTTCGGAGATTTCGGGAGGAATGAAAAAGCGTGTAGGTATTGCTCGTGCAATTGTAATGAATCCTAAATACTTATTTTGTGATGAACCCAATTCGGGTCTTGACCCTTTAACTTCAATCAAAATAGATGAGTTAATTAAAGAAATTACAGATGAGTTTAATATAACGACGGTAGTAATTACGCACGATATGAATTCAGTACTTTCGATAGGTGATAAAATTATGTTTCTCTATAAAGGCAAAAAACTTTGGGAAGGCAATAGTCAAACAATTTTAGGAGCAACTGTTCCAGAATTAGAGGAGTTTGTTTTCTGTAATCGAGCCTTGAGCTTGATGAGGGGAGAAAAGTAATGAATAAAAAAGGCTTAGAAATTAACTTCTAAGCCTTTTTTGTGCTTGTACAAGTCTGGAGACTTGTATTACTTCTGAAGCATTTTGTAAATCTGGTCGCCTACTTCGGTGCGAATATTAAGCGAACTTATCTTAGTATTATCACGCGTTGGATATACTCGATTGGATAGGAATGTATAAACAAAGTTATACTTTGGTTCTACCCAAACAAATGTACCCGTGAAGCCTGAGTGTCCGTAGCTTTGAGGTGAAGCCAAGGTTGGCCCATTTCCTACTTTTGGATTAAAATCTAATTTATCAAAAGCAATCGCACGACGGTTTTTAATTTCTGGGAATTGGTATTTTGTACACTCGGCAATTACTTCTGGTTTGATGAATTGTTTCCCACCATAATACCCTTTTTGTAAATACATCTGCATCAATTTTGTAAGGTCATTGACATTCCCGAAAAGACCAGCGTGCCCAGAGATACCATCTAACAATCCTGCTCCTTCATCATGCACACGTCCATGAATAAGGGTTTTTCTGAAAAGTGTATCACGCTCACTTGGTACAATTTGTTCTCTCGAATAAAAACGTAGAGGATTATATGTTAGTGAGTTTGCTCCCATTTGCTTGTAGGTTTTCTTCAGATAATCTTCCCAAGGCATGCCCACAATGTTTGCGATAAATGTAGGATAGGTGTAATAGTGTAAATCACTGTAAACGTATCCTTGTTCTGGTTTTACTGGAGAATTTTCGATGGCATCAAAAATTACTTTTCTATAATCTTTGTGTAGCCATAGCGAGTCAGCTACTTGTACGGTATAATCAGCATTTTGTTTGGTAGAGAGCGTGTTTGGTTTCCAAACCAATGTTTTTGGCGAAAGGCAATCTTTCCAAAGTGTTTTATTTTCTTTGATAGCTTTTGCAATAATCAGGTTGTATTTTTTCTTGCTCATAAATAGCTTCTTTTTGTATTGTGAAGCATATTTTTCTTTGAAAACAACACTACTTTTCACCGTTTTGACAGAGTCTATACAATCCATCCAAAATGGAATCCAGGCTTTCAAACCTGATTTGTGCGTAAGCATATCACGGAATCGTAAATTTGCTTTATTACCATCAGCAAATTCTGGATAATAATCTTTGAATGTTTTGTCTAAATCAAACTTTCCTTCACTCATTAATTGCATAACGGCCAAGGCAGAAGTACTTACTTTTGTAACTGAAGCAAGATCGTAAAGGTCGGTCAGACGAACAGCCCCTTTAGTGCCTTTAGTGGCGTTTTGAGCGTTGTTGGCAATCGCCGATTTTTTCACGGCTTCATCCATTACATCATTTTTGCTATCGGCTTTAAATTTATTATCTGTGGTTGTTACATTGTTACTATTCTGAGCGGCTTCGTAAGTATGATACCCAAATGCCTTTTGGTAAATCACACGGCCATCTTTCGCAATCTCCATGGTTGCTCCAGGATAAGCTTTTTCACGGAGACCAAGGTTAATCACAGAATCAATTCTACTATTAAGTTCGATGCCATTGAGGCCAACCATCTCTGGAATACCATAGGCCAAACGGCCCATCGCTTGGGTATTTTCTCCCATATCAATTCTGTAAGTGCTATTTACCGAAACAGGAAGTTTTCCAACCATCGGAATCGCACCAAAAATAGCTTGAGCAGCGGCCTCTTCCATGTAATTGGTTAATTGATAGGCCATTACGATAGCTTTAGACTTTTCTAAATCATCAAACTTATCTAAAGTATACGGATTCCCGAAAATCGTAGTGATGGCTTTACCTGTATTTGTAAGGGCTTTTAAAGCTTTTTTATTGCCATCTGTAATACCATATTTTGCCGCTGGACGAATGTTATTAAGGTGTAATCCGACCAAAATCAAATCGTAATTTTTTACCTGTTCTAAAACTTTATTAATACTCGAATCAGCAGCGTTAGGCGGTAATATAAAATGGTCGATAGTCGTGTAATTATCGGTCATTTTTTGGAAAGCCGTTGGTTGTATGGCATCAATTGAAACGGTAGCAATTTTCTGAGTTAAATCTTTAATTGGTAGAATTTTATCATTGTTTTTAACCAAAGTAATGCTTGCTTCTGCCAACTGACGATTCAATAAATCAGATTGGATTGTATTCAAATCTAAAAGTAAATTGTTAAGTTCTGTCGGACGATATTTATCTAAACCAACCCACGATTTAGCCATTAAGATTTTTCTTACTCTGAAATCAATTTCTTCCATCGAAATTTCTTTATTTGCCAAAGCCGTTTTGATGGCTGCAATTGCTCCTTCGGCATCTTCAAAAGTTTCGAGAATATCATTTCCTGCTAAAACGGCTCTGACATTAGCTTCTCCTTTTGAGAAATACTTAATCGCTCCCTGCATATCCATCGCATCAGTAAAGGTCAAACCCTTGAAATTGAGGTCTTTACGCAAAACATCTGTTACGATTTTTTTCGAGAAAGTAGCTGCCAAATTTTTGGTTGTATCTAGTATCGGAACACTCAAGTGAGAAGTCATGATACCGCTCAAACCATTCTCTATAAGCTTTTTGTAAGGATAAAATTCTACTTCATTCAATCGTTTGCGGTCATGTGGAATGAGTGGTAAATCGAAGTGAGAATCAACACCTGTATCGCCATGCCCTGGAAAGTGTTTGGCTGACGTCAGTAAATTTTGGCTATTCATACCTTGCATATATGCAAGAGCCTTATTGGCAACATCCACAGGGTTTTCACCAAATGAGCGGAAGTTGATCACAGGGTTATTTGGATTAATGTTTACATCAACAACAGGAGCATAATTAATATGCACACCCATTCGGCGACATTGTTTTGCAACTTCCACACCCATATCAAATAGCAATTTTTCATTGCCTTTCATAGCTCCAAGTGTCATTTGGTAAGGGAAACGTACGGTGCTGTCTAATCGCATAGCGAGCCCCCATTCTAAATCCATTCCTATCAGAAGTGGTACTTTCGATAATGCCTGCAATTCATTCACGATGCGAGCTTGAATAGTTGGCGGAGCGGCAAACATCACAATACCCCCAATGCGACTATCTTTTACCCAACGTTTGAGTTTTTCTACATCGTGTGGCTTGCCTGAAGTATTGCCACGAGGCATGAGTAATTGACCGATTTTTTCTTCTAAAGTTAGCGTTGCAAAAACCGAATCGACCCAGCGTTTATTGTAATTGGTCAAGAAATCAGGGTCTTTTTGAGCAAAACTTCCGAAGACACTAAAAAATAAGAAGAATGATAAGAATATTTTTTTCATTAATTATTTAGGTTTGATAAGGAAATTCTCTTGTGAGCCTATGTTTATATCATTCAAAGTAAATAAAAAATCCCCAAAAAACCTGTACTAAATCTAAGCAGGGAGCATAGTAGATGAAAAATGAAAATGATTTCACACTTATAGCTAAGTATTTAGGTACGAGCGTTTGGTTTGAGAATGATACACTTTTAATTTTTGTTGATAGAAGCTACCAGCATCGTGGTTATTGATGAGATTTTCTCCTTGGGATTTTCGCTCAAAATAACTAATTGTTTCTCCTATTCTTTTGCCAAAACCCATCTTAATTATGCCATTATCACGAAGATACCTTAGGCTATCTTCGTGAAAGATTGTGGTATTATCTTGAGAGAAACTAAGTATGCTCGTAAACAGTAGTAACAGACTAATCAATATTCTTTTTCTGAATGAAACCATAGTTTAATTTTTGAATTAAAATAATGACAGAGATTATACCGAACGGCTAAGATTTTTATTTAATACATTAGTATCATGTAAACAAATATAACTATTGACCATTAGATAATATTTCTCTGCCAAATTGCCATACTCCAAGCCCTTGGCATAAGTATTGAACTATTAAATTTCCCAATAAATGTTTTAATTGTCAGAAAAGTTTTTTACATTCACTATGACAATGTGACAGATTTTCTATTTATTTGATTAAGAGCTTGATTATCAAATAAGACCGAATAAACAACTAGCATAAAGATTAAAAAAGAACGGCCGCCGTACTAAAAATTCGATAATAAAGACTCCACTGCTTAAATCAGCCAAATCAATAGAGTCAGTTTCAAATCGACGGTAATAAATATAGTGGTGAATGAATAGAGAACTTATCTCAAAGCTCGTAATGGCAAGACAAGACGTTGAAAACGTTGAAATGATAGAAATTGCTTCGCCAGAAGAAGTAATGGAAAATGAAGATAATTTACCGGCTAATTTGCCTATTTTATCTTTACGTAATACTGTGCTATTTCCGGGTATAGTAATTCCGGTAACAGTAACTCGACAGAAGTTTATTAAAATGGTGAAAAAAGCCTACCGCACTGACCGAACAGTTGGCGTAGTGGCTCAAGTACGCCAAACACAAAACGAACCTACTCCTGAGGATTTATTTAAGGTTGGTACTATTGCTCATATTTTGAAGATGATAGTTTTACCCGATGGTAACGTAACGGTTATCATTCAGGGGCGACGTCGTTTTCAGATTTTAGAATATACGCAAACAGAGCCACATCTTATTGCTAATGTTAAATATATAGCTGAGAGCTTTCCGAATGTAAGAAAGAAAGAAACTAAAGCTTTGATTCAGAGTTTAAAAGATGCGTCTTTCAAAATTTTAAATCTCAATCCCGATATTCCACGTGATGCACAAATGGCTATTAATAACATTGATAGTCCAAGCTTTTTGACGCATTTTCTCTCATCAAATCTCAATATTGAAATTAGCGAAAAACAGGCATTGTTAGAAACTTTTGATGGTGGAGAGCAAGCTCATAAGTTGCTCGAACACATGATGAAGGAAATTCAGGTACTTGAAATTAAGCGTGATATTCAGAATAAAGCTAGCAGTGATATTGACCAACAACAAAAAGAATATTATTTACGCCAGCAGATAAAAGTTTTGCAGGAAGAATTGGGCATGGAAACCCCAGACCAAGAGGTAGAAAAACTGCGTACGAAGGGTGCAAAGAAAAAATGGCCCAAGGAAGTAAACGACCACTTTAATAAAGAACTGAATAAAATTCTTCGCATGAATTCAATGTCGCCCGAATATGGGGTGTCGTTGCATTATGCTGAAACAATGGTTGATTTACCTTGGGGTGAATATACCAAAGATAATTTCGATTTAAAGCGTGCGAAGAAAATCTTAGATTCTGACCACTCAGGCCTCGAAAAAGTAAAAGAGCGTATCATTGAATATTTAGCAGTATTAAAGCTAAGAAATGATATGAAAGCTCCAATCTTATGCTTGTATGGCCCTCCAGGTGTTGGTAAAACTTCTTTAGGGAAATCTATTGCTAAAGCTCTTGGGCGTAATTATGTGCGTATGGCTCTTGGTGGTTTACACGATGAAGCAGAAATTCGTGGACACCGCAAAACATACATTGGGGCAATGCCCGGAAAGTTGATTACGAATTTGCAGAAATCAAAATCATCGAACCCAGTTTTTGTTTTAGATGAAATTGATAAAGTGAATCGTGACCACCGTGGAGACCCTTCTTCTGCTTTGCTTGAAGTACTTGACCCAGAGCAAAATAATGCATTTAAAGACAATTACTTAGAAGTAGATTTCGACCTCTCGAAAGTACTTTTCATCGCTACTGCCAACTCGCTTGATACTATTCAAGGCCCATTGAGAGATAGAATGGAAATTATTGAGATTTCGGGCTATACAGTAGAAGAAAAGACAGAAATTGCTCGTAAACATTTAATACCTAAGCAGTTAGAGCAGCATGGTATTAAAGTGAAAGATTTGAAAGTTGATGATAAAGCCATTCAGAAAATTATTGAAGGCTATACGCGTGAGTCGGGTGTGCGTAAATTAGAGCAGCAGATTGGCTCATTGGTTAGAAAAGTGGCTAAGTCGATTGCTTTAGGAGAAGACTACCCGAAAATTATTAAACCAGAGCATATCGAAAAAATGCTTGGAGCAGTAGTCTTTGATAAAGACCTCTACGAAGGAAATGAGGTACCGGGTGTGGTGACTGGTTTGGCGTGGACATCGGTTGGTGGAGATATTTTATTCATCGAATCGAGTTTAAGCCGTGGTCGTGGTCAACTCACTTTATCTGGTCAGCTAGGAGATGTAATGAAAGAGTCGGCTATTACAGCTCTTTCTTACCTAAAATCACACGCTGATAATTTAGGTATAGACTATAGAATTTTCCAAAACTATGACCTCCACGTTCACGTACCGCAAGGTGCTGTTCCGAAAGATGGCCCATCGGCGGGTATCACGATGCTTACCTCTATGGCTTCGATGTTTACCCAAAGAAAGATTAAGCCTAATACGGCGATGACAGGAGAGATTACGCTTCGTGGAAAAGTGCTTCCTGTGGGTGGAATTAAAGAGAAAATCTTAGCTGCCAAACGTGCTGGTATTAAAGATATCATCATGTGTTATAAAAACCGCAAAGATGTAGAAGAAGTAGGCGAGGCATATACAAAAGGACTTACTTTCCATTATGTCGATTATGTTGAGGAAGTGCTTGAAATCGCACTTTTGGAAGAAAAAGTAGCTAACCCATTGAAGTTTATTTTACCAGAAGAAAAGAAAGAAACCAGTTCTTCACCTATGGAAGTAGCTGTTATATAAAATAAAGCTATTTGCTAGTAAATATAAAAAATACCCCTCAAGTTAATTTCCTGAGGGGTATTTTTCTATAAAAAATAAGCAATAGAGATTAATTTTTGCCCGCTCCTTGCATTTTAGCAGCTCCCTTTTGTGGCATTCCTGGTTGAGTAATCTCAAAGTTTTCTTTAGCTTTAGCATCAGCTACAATTTTGCGTACATCGGCTAAAAGTTTCTTCGCATCGTAAACAACCCCATCTTTAACAGTGTATTTTACACCACCTACTCTTGTCACTTCATTTTTATCATTTACTTTGATTGCTCCAGTACCATAAAGTGTTTTTAGGTTAGCTAATGGATTTTCTTCTGTAATCACAAAGTCGGCTAATTTTCCTACTTCTACCGAACCAATTTGGTCGGCCATACCAAGTGCTTCTGCACCTTTAATTGTAGCCGCACGAATTACCTCAAGTGGATGAAAACCTGCTTCACGCAAAAGCTCCAACTCACGAATATAAGCAAATCCATAAAGTTGATAAATAAAGCCAGAGTCAGAACCTGTCGTCACGCGGCCACCTTTATTTTTATATTCATTCACAAAACGCATCCAAATACGGTAATTTTCTTTCCAAGCAACTTCCTGCTCTGTTCCCCAGTTTAACCAATAAGAACCGTGTGAGATGCGACTTGGACCATAAAAACGCCAAACTGATGGTAAGGTATATTCATCGTGCCATTCGGCTCTTCGGGCAAGCATTAACTCACGATTCGCTTCGTAAATATTGAAAGTTGGGTCGAGTGTGAAATCTATTTTTATGAGTTCATCCATCACTTGATTCCATTTTTCAGAACCCGGTTCAGCAGCTTGTTTCCATAATTTACCCGCCTCTTCAAAACGATTTTGTTCGTTATTATAGTTATAATCAGCAGGGTAATTTTGCAGCGTTCGGTCATCAAAAAGTGCCTCAGGTAAACCATACCAGTGCTCCATCGAAGTAAGTCCAGCTTTCGCTGTTGCCAACACATTCATGCGTGCAACCTCTAATTGTGCATGATGACAAGCCGAACGAAGACCTATTTTCTTATTTTCTTCTAATGCAGCTCTGAAAACAGCAGGTTCAGCCCCAAAAAACTTAATGCCGTCAGCTCCTTTCGCTGCGTTATCTCTTACCCACTGGCGTGCTTCTTCAGGCGTAGTAATAGGTTTATCGCTTCCCATACCGAAAGCTGTATAAGCTTTTATACGTGGAGCGGTAATTTCATTTTTTTCACTTCTGCGTTTTTGGTCGAGCGTCCAATCTAAACCATTGCCCGCCGAAGGGTCACGGATGGTAGTTATGCCGTGAGCAAGCCAAAGTTTGAATACATATTCTGCTGGAGTACCTTGTGATTTTCCACCGATATGTCCGTGCATATCAATAAACCCAGGCATCAGATACATTCCTGTGCAGTCGAGTTCTTTGTCTCCCTCATTTAGTTTAGGGCGACTTTTAGGGTCAATCGGTACACCCGGATAACCTACTTGCTTAATTTGGGCAATTTTATTTTTTTCGATAACAATATCTACTGGCCCCATTGGTGGTGCCCCTGTACTATTGATGAGCGTGACACCCCGAATAATAGTGCGATTAGCTGATTCGCCTTCGGCACGGTTAGGAGCTTTTTCAATTTGAGCAAATACAATAGTACTGCTTAAGCTTAGGAGAAGTGTAATTTTTTTTAGCATAGTATATCGGTAGGTTTTTAGCAAATTTAAGCATCATTTATTGTATTCATAGATTTTAGTGAAATTTTATCATAGACATATTTTTTATTAATTAAAATACACTTAAAACCCATCAGTAGAGTTTTAAATTCTTTAAATTGCGGCATTCTGAAATATTGAATATCGACTAAAATCTATGGAAATTATAGGGTTTATATTAGCTTTTGTTATTGGAATTACATTGGGTTTGGTGGGGGCGGGGGGCTCAATACTCACCGTTACGGTTTTGGTATATGTGCTCCAAATATCGCCTACGATGGCAACTACCTATTCGTTATTTATCGTAGGTATTACTTCGCTAGTAGGTTCAATAGATTATTTTAGAAAAGGCTTAGTCGATTTAAAAAAGGGGTTGTTTTTTTCATTCCCTGCTTTTGTCATGGTCTTTTTGATGCGGAAGTTTGTCATGCACGAAATTCCCGAAGTTGTTTGGCAAACAGCTAATTTTATATTGTCTAAAAATCTATTGGTGATGCTCTTTTTTGCTTTGCTAATGATTGGGGCTTCTTATTCGATGATACGCAGCAATAAGAAACCAAATGAGCAAGTAGGGCATCAGGTGAGTTATTGGATGATTTTTTTAGAAGGAATTTTGGTGGGAATCCTCACGGGTTTTGTGGGTGCTGGAGGAGGCTTCATGATTATACCAGCCATGGTTGTTTTTGCCAAATTACCCATGAAAAAAGCGGTTGGAACTTCCTTATTGATTATTACCATCAATTCAATTTTTGGTGCCATTGGTGATTTTTCGGCAGGAGTATCGCTCGACTGGTATTTTTTAACGAAATTTGCAGTTCTTACCATTGCTGGAATTCTAACTGGTGGATATTTATCTAAAAAAATAAATGGTGAGCATTTAAAGCCCGCCTTCGGATGGTTTGTTTTGGTGGTAGGCTGCTGGGTGATTATTAAGGAACTATTTCTACACTAAATTCTAAAAGTTTTTACTATTTAAAGCTCCTTCGGAGAGAGCCATAAAATGAATAAATTAGAAGCAACCGTTAAAATGAAATGTCCTAAATGCCATAAAGGTGATTTATTTGAAAATAATAATAATCCTTATGCTTTTGGGAAAATTACTGCAATGCACGAAAATTGCCCGAATTGTGGCCTTCGTTATGAGAAAGAAACAGGCTTTTTTTATGGAGCTATGTATGTAAGTTATATGTTTAATATCGCTTTTTTTGTGATTGCACTTGTAAGCTATTATATGTTTTTTGAAGAAAGCATAGATTGGAAACTCTACATCGGAGGGTATCTACTATTCACGGTTTTGATTGCCCCAGTGATGTTCCGAATGTCGCGGTCGATATGGTTACAAATATTTTATAAATAGTAATTAGGGCTAATTTCAGCAAGAAATTAGCCCTAATTGTTTATTTCTTTCCTTCATACACTACTCCAAATGTCCATCTAAAGTCATTGTTTTGGCGGCCGGGCACTACAATACTTTCGTAAGAGTTTTCAACCGTACTACGGAAACTTACATGTTTAGAAAGTTGGTACTTTAAAATGAGGTTGCCATTCCAACGGAAGTTCTTTTCAGTAATACCGGGCTGAATAAACAAAGTATGCGAAATACTGGCCTTACTACCTTTAAAAGTATATTCTCCGAATAATCGCGTAGAATTACGCCAAAGATTTCGGTCTGGGAATTTCTCATTAATCACAAAATCAGTTTTTTCATAAAGTAAAACATTCGTTACCGAAACATAGGCGTGGTCTTTTTGTATAAGTTTTAGGCCAACACCTCCCGCCCCAATAAAACGATTGTTAATCTTTCGTAAATTACTCTTTTCAAAAGATGTAAAAGCTAAATAATAAAACTTTCGTTCATGCAAAATACTCGTTCGGAGGTCGAGAAAAACTTCTTTTTCGGCTAGAACCTTGTTTTGTTGTCCGTAAATGTAGGATGGACTACTCGAAAATTTGATAATTTTGTTGCTGTTTAGGTCAAAATTTGATACAAATTGAATTAAAGCACGATTCACGTTTCCTGAAGTATAAGTGCCGTCAGCTCCGATGCGATAACGAAACTTTGCTGGAGTGCTATCTTGTTCTTCCTCCTCTTCTTCACCCTCTTCGTCTTCTCCTTCTTCCTCCTCCTCGGAAGTACTATCAGCGGGCATCACAGAATCAGATTTGATAGGCTGAAGTGTATCAGCAGGGGCATCTTGGGCTTTTGTGTTAAAATAAAAAAATAATAACAAACAGGTTAGTAATTTTAGTTTCATTTGCTTAAGTTTAGAGTATTCATAATTAACAAAACTGTTTGTAGGGCTATCATTTAGTCTTTCAAGAGCTTTGTTTTATTTTTGAACAAAAATTACATTTCTTTGCGAAAAAACAATATTTATCTAAATATTCGTTTGATTAAAAAGCTGTCTGTAGATTAAACTAACAAAACCACCAAGCGACGTCCACCATTTGAGCATTGATATGACCATGAATTTTGCAAAATATATTTCGGTAATAGCTGTCAGTATGTTAAAGTTTATGGGAGGCCCCCTTACAGGTTTGGCTATTCAACTATCTTGGGTTGAAACAGCCATCTGTTCGGTAGTGGGAATGATGGCTACTGTTGTGTTAATTGTTTTTGCTGGTGATTTTGTTAGTAAGATTTTTCAGAAAAAAAAACCTAAAAAGTTTACTAGATTGACTCGTTTTGGTGTAAAAATCAGAAAACAATTTGGGCTTTCAGGCATAGCTTTACTTACGCCTATTTTGTTTACACCACCTTTAGGAGCAGCCTTAAGTGTTGCCTTTAGGTACGAAAAGAAAGCAATAATTATTAATATGTTGATTAGTGCCATGGCTTGGGCCTTGGCTCAAACTTTATTCTTTTACTTTGCGAAAGATTTGATTTTTAAATAAATCAACTTCAATCGTTTTTTGTGATTTTAATCGTTTTTATAACTTCTGTACCTCGACTTACTTCTAAGATATAATTTCCAGCAGGCATACTTGGTTCGCTTAAATCAATGTAGGCTATTTTATCGACAATATTGATGTGTTCTTTCTTAATTGGGTGTTTTTTTCCGCCTATAGTATAATACACAAAACTTAGCTTTTCGGTATCTTCCACGTCGGGAATTCTAAGATTACAAATTTTCTGAAAAGGATTCGGATAAACAACCCAATCATTAATCATGCTGTGTTCGGTCTGAGTAGATGCTTTCACATAAAACTGAATAGTTTTAGAAGAAATAACCGAATCTAATTTATAAGCCTTGGCACTGAGCGTGTAGGTTCCTACTGGGAACTTCAAACCACGGCCTTCGCCAAAGAGATTATACGGAATTTTATCAGAGCTTCTTTTGAATTTATAAGGTCCATTGAGCTCAAAAACCATATTAATGGTATCGAGGTTGCAATGAGCAATAATATTCGTTAAATCGGGTAAAGCGTCTAAGTAGAGTGTTCGTTTGTTGAAAATATAACCATAGGGTTGAATAGGCACATCGAAATAATCACCTTTGATGAGCTCAAAATCAATTATTGGAGGAACTATCTCTACATAAATGGCCGATTCTATGAATCCACCAGCATTGTCATAAACCTTCACTCGAATTTTGTATTTGCCTAAGTATGGAGCTTTTCCGTAGAAATTCAATTCAAAACGATTAAAATCAATCCATCTGGGAGCTTCAATCATTTCAATATAGGCAATAAATCCATCGGTATCATAGTACAAATTTTCAGGAATTCTGAATTGAAAATTCTGATTAACAACAATTTCTTTGGTATAGGCTGTAATACTCTCTTTTGGTAATTGATTAGGTGTATTGCTCGGAGGAGTAACAATTGGCGGTGGAGGAATAATTGGGTTGGTTTCAACAATATCAGGTAGAGGATTCTCGATTTTTTTGTTTTCAAGAATCAAATCTTCTTCCAAAATTACTTTTACCTTCTGCTGACCATTATTCGAACGTGTTTTCCAATCATTAACGACCAATTCTCGACTATCAGTCAACTGCGAAACTCGATATTTTACGGAGTCAGTAAAAACTATGTTGCTCGGCGGACTCTTCATGGCTTTTACTGCTTCTTGAAATGCAGGTAAAAATTTATCATACTCTGATTGGTTATCAGATTCTATGATGAGCATAATAAATTCAATGTTATAACTTGCCGCACGCTTTACATAATTTTTTAGTTCATCGGAGGTAGGTAAATCAAAAAACGCTACTTCGGTATATAGTTTTTGGTTCGGGCTGGTATTGCTGTAAGTAATATCACCCTGAAAACCTTCAATGGAAGTTTTTAGGTAATCGCTTTTTACGGATAAATCTTTAAATGCGAGTGTATTACGGAGAATACTTAAATTATCTGACACACCACCATACTCGCTCGCTACTTTATAAGAACTATCTACCGACTTAATAGTCTCGACCATTTGTTCGTAATAGTTCTTTATCATTAAATGCCTAAAGATGAACCAATCTTTACCACGACGGCCTCTGAACGAATCGTTTATATTCCACCAGTTTACGTAGGGCTCCACTTCCAAAAAGCTTTTGTAGTTGGTTCCCCAATAAGTGTTGAGTGTACGAATAGTGGTATATTTTTCTCTCGCCCAATCTTTAAACTTAATCATAGCCCACTTTGAATGGTCGAAAATAGCTGGATATTCTTTTTCAGGCCATTGTTGATTTTGGTAAGTAAAACCTAATTCTTGTTGAGGTGTATTTACAACTGAAATAAAAATAATCTTTCCACTTTGTTGGTAGCTTTTATATCGTTCACAAACTTCTTTCACAAATCCACGAGCTTTGTCAACTGATGGCTGATGTGCGAAACTAAAGTGGTTATTATCATAATAATTGGTTAGAACTTTGCCTTTAAAATCTTTTACGGCTTCTTCTTCTTCCCAAAAACCTTTCGTAAGACTATAATTTCTGCCCAAATGAATGCGAATAGCAACTTTATGACCTAATTTATTGACTGCATGATTGATTTGATTATCGAGTTGTGCCCAATTAGGCTTTGAGTTGGGTTGTGGGTAAACACGCTCCCACCAGACCGTTAGAAGAGCAGAATTACAGCCAATAGCTGCCATGCGGTTCATACTCGAAATAGCAAAATTTGCATCAGAATCTAAGTTGAGAATTCCTTGGCAAACGTATTTTACGGAAGTTTGTTGTTGAGCGAAATTTTGAAAGCTGCTAACAATCAATAATAATAGTTGTATGTATTTAATATAAATTTTCCTCATATTGTTTGGATATAAAAAACCCAAAATACAATTATTAAGGGTTTTAGAAATGGAACTTTGATATATAACGAAATTTTGAGGTTTGAGATTGGTATTTGAATTTAATTTAGCTCGTAAATCTCTTCGGTAATTATAATTTCGTTATTAAAACCAACTTTCCCTCGTACAATTTCCTCTAATCGGATATTCTTTATGGCTTTGTTTTGAACAAATCCTTGCTCAAAAAACATTTTTACTTCTTCTACACTATCAAGTTTTGTTTTGGTTAGCATTCCTTTTTGTAAAATAATAGGAATACTTCTGTATGCAGTTCTTTGGCCATTTTCAGTGGCAATAAGCATATTCAGATGTGGCGGCTGAAAAAGCAAATTTAGCAAATTACCAAACCAATTATATGTGGTCTTGACTTTAATGACCGATAATTGGTTGTTTTTGAGCGAATCTTTCGAATTAATCGAAAAATCTTTATTCAACTGCCATTGGTGCTCAGTGGCCTTAATTAGTTTGAGCGATTTTGTTTTTTCTTTCTTTTGAAGTAATAAATGATTCTTCCAAACCTTGATGGGTTCGTAGCGTTGGAGTAAAGCTAAAAAGGTTAGATTTTCATCGCTCAGAGGATACTTATTATCGGTACTTTCGATGCTATAAATTACAAAGTCAGGTGCGGATGCTGATAAATATTTTTCTTGATTTTTCTTATCTAAATATTCATTATACGCTTGATATGATTGAATAATCGGACGGGGGTTATAATGGAGTTTATTGAGGTAAATTTCAGATATTTCGTTGGGTACTAAATCAACTGTTTTGTTGTCTATCAAATTCAAAACTTCTTTTGGATAAGTAGGTTGATAGTGAGTTGCATTCGATTTAAAAATAGCTTGAAAATAATCATTAAAAATATAAGTCTTGGTGCGTACATTATCGGTTACAGAAAAAGACATTTTTCCGTAAATTGATTGATAAAATAATAAATAACTCAAAATATTGAGCGAAATCAATACCCAACCGCTTTGTTTCAACCAATTTTCATGGCAGAAAAAAACTAAAAGTAGAAAAGGTAAAGATGCATTTTTTACGAACGACATCAGATGTCCGTCGTCGGCACGCACAAAGGCGTATTTAAGTAGTACAAATGAGCAAACGCCCACACACCCCAGCACAAAAAATGAATCGAAAGTGGCAAAAGAAAAACTTCGCTTGACTAATTTTTGCCCCACAAATCCTATAAATACAATTACGAATAGCATAAAAATACCATACGAAGACGCCACAGCCATCATACGATGATTGGGAAAAAACGATTGAGATTCGTTATAGCCTTTAATAATCTCTATGCTTGAAATGAGGTATTCGAGTAGGTCGGTTTTTAGGAGATAGGCTAAAGAAATTGTCAAAATAATACTTCCAAGCAAGAAGGTAAGCGTGTTCTTTAAAGATAAGCGTTTTGAAATGAAGCTATATGAAAGCAAAATAAAAACGAAGCCGAAGGCAATTACCCCATAATTTGCTTTTATGTAGAAATTAATGATGCCCATCAAGATGGCATGAGCCAAAAAGATTTGATTGCCTTTTTTTAGAAACAATAAACCTGAAAAAATACTAATAAAAAACAAAAGAAAACTAAGCCATTCGCCACCAAACATAGAAGATAGCAGCATAAATAATACAAAATGTATGATTAGCTGAAAGACTTTCAGTGGTTTAGGTAATAAATGATAGAGGAAAAAACCAATATTTCCGAAACAAAATAAATCAAAAAGGAAGAATTGGAAATTACTTGTTTGGATGGAGATTCGTTGGGTGAGTCGACCAAGTGGGCCATAAGTATAAATAATATCTTTTCCAAAAATTAAGCCTTTTTGATAGGCCATCTCTAAAGCAATTCGCCAAGAATTATCAATTCCAGCACTCGGAATATTTGAGATTTGATAGTAAGGAAATAAAAGAATAATCAGCAATAATAAATAGGCAAGTTTTAGCCAAAAGCTATCAACTTGCCATGTCAGTAATTTCTTCATATAGGATACAAAAACCACAGTTTCGACTAATTTTCTACTGCGGAATCAATTATTTCTTCATGTAATCGCCACGGGAAAAATATTTCTCTACAAAACAGTAAATTAGAATAAAGAAATAACGGCTACCCATTTCTTTGATTTTGAGTTTCGAAACACCGTATTTTCTGTTTGTCCAACTATTCGGAACTACACTGTAAGAATACCCTCTTACGATTGTTTTTAATGGAAGTTCCACCGTAAGGTTAAAATGCGGTGAAAGAAAAGGTTTTAGCCCTTCCATAGTTTCGCGTTTGTAGAGTTTAAAGGCATTGGTTGTATCGTTGTATTTAATACCCATCATCATTTTGATGACAAAATTTGCTACGCGGTTAATGACCTTTTTGATTATCGGATAATCAATTACTTTTCCACCTTTAATCCATCGGCTTCCAAAAACTGCATCTACATTTTCGGTAAGCATGGTTTGATAGTATTTAACCAAATCTTCGGGGTCGTCAGACATATCGGCCATAAAAACAGCCACACAATCACCCGAAAAACGCTCTAAACCATAGCGAACAGCATAACCAAAGCCATTTGGGCCCTTATTCGTTTCAAAAACTAAAGTTGGAATTTCTTGTTGTAAAGCTGCTAAAACCCCTAAGGTATTATCTTTTGAGTTATCGTTAGTTACCCAAATTTCGTGTGGAATATCATACTTTTTTAAAGTACTATATAAACTTCTGAGAGTCTCGGAGATACTTTCTTCTTCGTTATAGGCAGGAATTACAACGCTTAATTTCATTGAGTGCGATTATCAAAAATTAACGGGTTCAAACTTTATTAACTAAGTTTTTATAATAATAAGGCTGCAAAAATACATAAAAACTTAGATAGAACGCTAAGATTGCTAGGATTTAAACAATTACACCGCAGGTCTGACGTTTCGAACTTGCGAAAATTGTCAAATCTGCGGTGTATAATTTACGATAGGCCATTAGACCTAAAGTATGAATATTTAAACACGTTTGCTGATATTATCATACATCTGCGTGAGCGTTGTTTTGAGGTCATATTTCCAAGTCCAATCTGGATAATGACTCTTAAACTTCGTAAGGTCAGAGATATACCAGATGTGGTCGCCACTACGATTATCTTCGGCGTAGCTATATTTCATTTTATTACCCGTGATTTCTTCGCACAAAGTAATACCTTCTTGCATCGAACAGTTCGAGAAACGGCCACCACCTGCATTATAAACCTCGCCCGCACGTGGGTTTTGGTAGAAATGCCAGAACATATTCACTAAGTCCCAGCTATGGATATTATCACGTACTTGTTTGCCTTTGTAGCCGAAAATGGTATAATGATTGCCAGTAATTGCACATTTCATTAAATAAGCCAAGAAACCATGTAGCTGAGCACCAGAGTGATTCGGGCCAGTTAAGCAACCTCCACGAAATACCGCGGTTTTCATGCCGAAATATCTACCATATTCCTGTACCATTACATCGGCAGCCACTTTTGAAGCTCCAAAAATAGAGTGTTTTGAGTGGTCAATCGACATCAACTCATCAATACCATTGGTGAAATATGGGTGATTTTGGTCAATTTCCCAGCGAGTTTCTTGTTCTACTAAAGGTAGATAATTTGGCGTATCGCCATACACCTTATTTGTAGAAGTGAAAATGAATACTGCTTCTGGGCAATATTTACGTGTTGACTCAAGTAATACAAGTGTACCATTGGCATTTACCGTAAAATCGGTGAATGGTTCACGAGCAGCCCAGTCGTGGCTTGGTTGAGCAGCTGTATGAACAACCAATTTAATATCTGCACCATATTCTGCGAAGATTTTACCAATTTCTTCTTCCGAACGGATATCAGCTTTGTAGTGCTTGTAATTGCTAAACTTTTCTTCTAAACCTTGGCGATTCCAATCAGTAGATGCTTCTGCACCAAAGAAATAAGAGCGAAGATTATTATCAATACCAATGACTAAGTCGAATTTTTCGGCGAAAAAGGCAACGGATTCACTACCAATCAATCCTGCCGAGCCTGTTACCAATGCTATGTTCATTTGTTGAAGTTTCTAGGATAAATGATGCTTGAAGTATCATCAAGTATTAAAAAAATAAAAAATAGGCACATCACAGCAGACGTAGCAAAAATTGCTAAGATAAACTGTAAACTGCCTATTTTGCGAAAGCTCTAAAAAAATTAAGCTCCCTCATTTACTTTTCCTGAACCAAAAAGTTTCTCACGAATCGCGTTAGTTCTTTTCTCAAGCTCAGGGTTAGCTGTATATTTATTTTTTAATTGGCGTGCCGCAGAATCTGGACTTACACCATATACCCACTCATCTCCCGCACGAACATCTTTCTGCTCGATATGATTGTTTTTTTGATAATCGCATGAAGTCAACGAAACCGCTGCAACTGCAAATAATAAAACACTAAACTTTTTCATGTCTGAATGTTGTAATTAAATTTGCACAAATTTAAGTTTGGTAATTCAAAACGCCAAAAAAAATTGTACTTTTTAAATTAATACCCCTAAGAACAATTGGCTTTTTGCTTATAGTGCTTAGTTTTTAATTAAATAACGTACTTTTTTAGAAAAATAAACCTAATGTTTCGAAACATTTTTAGTCAATGGCTTATTGTTAGTGGCTGAATGCAAAAATTAAAACAATGATTTATGATGTAATCGTAGTTGGTGGTGGTATCGTCGGATTGGCCACTGCTTTGCGAACTAAAGAGCAAAATCCGAATTTAAAATTACTGATTATTGAAAAAGAAGATGTTGTAGCCAAACATCAAACAGGGCATAATAGTGGTGTCATTCATTCGGGCTTGTATTATAAGCCAGGTAGCTTGAAGGCCACCAACTGTATCAAAGGCTACCACATGTTGTTGGATTTTTGTGAGAAAGAAGAAGTGAAATACGAACTCTGCGGAAAGATTGTGGTGGCTACCCGCCCCGAACAAATTTCTATTCTTGATGGACTATTTGAGCGTGGTAAACAAAATGGTTTAGATGGTTTCAAGATGCTTACACCAGAGCAGATGAAAGATTATGAACCCCACGTAAATGGCCTTAAAGGATTTTTTGTGCCCCAAACGGGTATCATTGACTATACGGATGTCTGTAAAAAATATTTAGCCAAAACTCAAAAACTTGGCGGTGAGATTGCTTTTGGAGAAAAAGTAGAAGGCATTACTACTAAAAATGGTATTTCAGTAGTGAAAACCTCTAAGAATATCTACGAAACTAAGTTGGTGGTTAATTGTGCGGGTTTGTATTCAGACAAAGTTGGGCAAATGACCGATGAAAGAGCTAATAATCTACGAATTACGCCATTTAGAGGAGAATATTTCGAGATAAAACCTGAAAAACAATACCTTGTCAAAAACTTAATTTATCCAGTTCCAGACCCTAATTTTCCATTCTTGGGCGTGCATTTTACACGCATGATTCATGGTGGTGTAGAAGCAGGTCCGAATGCCGTTTTGGCGTTTAGAAGAGAAGGCTATAAAAAGCTTGATATTAATTTCAAAGAATTGTTTGAAACGCTCACTTGGCCAGGATTTCAAAAAGTGGCTGCTAAATATTGGCAGACAGGTTTGGGCGAAATGTATCGTTCGTTTTCAAAAGCAGCTTTTACGAAGGCATTACAAGAACTTATTCCCGAAATTCAGTCCGACGACCTCATTCCGGGTGGAGCTGGTGTGCGTGCCCAAGCGTGCGACCGTGATGGTGGACTATTAGATGATTTTGCTATTTTCGAAAATCAGCAAGCAATCAATGTCTGTAATGCTCCATCACCAGCGGCTACTTCTTCACTTTCTATCGGGCAGACTGTCAGTGAGTTAGTTTTGAAGAGATTTTAAGAAATTTTGCTTTTAATACAAAGGTCACAGAATTACTCTGTGACCTTTTTTGTATATTACACCCAATAATTCAACCTTCAAAAAAACATGAAAATCTACGATGCCATTGTCATTGGAGCAGGCTACGCTGGACTAACTGCTACCCGTGAACTCCTCAAAGCCGAAAAAGATGTATTATTGCTTGAAGCCCGTGATAGAGTGGGAGGGCGAGTTTATACAAAATACTACGATGATGGTTCGTACCTCGATTTGGGTGCTGCGTGGGTCGGGCCCACTCAAGATAAAATATATGCATTAGCTAGAGAGTTTGGTGTGGGCACTTTTCCAACTTATGATGAAGGGAAAAGCACCCTATATTTCAATGGAAAAGTAAAACATTATAAAGGCATTATTCCTCCTTTGCCGATTGGCTCTTTGCTCAGTTTAGATTTTGCCATCAAGCGAATGAATAAACTTTCAAAAACCATTGATTTAGAAAAGCCTTGGGATTCACCGAATGCTGCTTACTATGATTCCATGACCTTGGCTACATGGATGCAAAAACAAATGAGTTTCAAAACAGCTCGTATTATGTTTAAACTCGCTGCCGAGGCTATTTGGGCGGCAGACCCTAATGAAATTTCGATGCTACATGCTCTTTTCTATACCAAATCTGGTAGAGACTTAGACACTTTAATTAATGTAAAAAATGGAGCTCAAGAAGAACGTATCTTGGGCGGAGCTTCTTTACCAGCTTTGCGTTTGGCTGAAACTTTTCAAGATAAAATCAGACTCAATTCTGTAGTAAAAAATATCATTCAAGAGGGAGAATTAGTAAAAATACAAGGCGAAGGCTTCGAGTTTGTGGCTAAGAAAGTAGTAGTAGCTTTACCGCCAACTTTAGCAGGACGAATCAATTACTTGCCAATAATGCCTGCTAACCGAGAGCAACTAACCCAACGAATGCCCATGGGAACAGTCTGGAAAACCTATGCCATTTATGATAAACCTTTTTGGCGAGAGGCAGGTTTAAATGGTCTGTCGGCAACGAATGACGGCTTTACAACGGTAACTTTCGATAATTCTCCGAAAGATGGTAGTAAGGGAATTATGATGGGCTTTGTTTTGGGAAATCAAGCAAAAGCTTTTGCTAATCTTTCAGAAGAAGAGCGTAGAAATTCTATATTAGATTCGTTTGCAAAATTCTATGGTGAAAAGGCTCGTCATCCGATTACGTATATTGACCATAGTTGGGCAACTGAAGAATTTACTCGTGGGTGTTATGCTGGGCTAATGCCTACTGGTGCGTGGACATCGCTCGGAAAAGCATTACGTGAACCCGTGGGTAATATTCACTGGGCAGGAACTGAAACTTCTGATATTTGGAATGGCTATATTGATGGAGCGATTCGCTCGGGAGAAAGAGTGGCTAGAGAGATTTTGGGTTAATAAAATTGTTTAGGTGTTGACTCAATAGCCAACACCTAAACAAATCTTTATCAAACTTTTAGGTTGAACGCATTCAATATCCTCTAATTTGGTTAAGAAATGTGCCATTAGGCACTCTATATCGGTAGAAACGAATAAGTATCAGCGTGCCATAGGTACGCAACTTTATTACGATATACTACAGAGCGTCGGTTACCAATATTTAGCTCCTAAAGTGGCATGTTTTAACCATAAAATTAAGTGTGTTTAACCTGTTAAGGTTTCAAAACCAAAACTTTTTCTGAAACAGCCATTATTTTTGATTTGGTAAAATATACAGGAAAATATCCACCTTTTCCCCATAAATTAAATAAATCACCATAATGCGGCGAACGTGGGTCGCCCGATTGCCCAGGGTTATTGATGCCCAAAGTTCTATCCCAATTTTCAGTATCCACAATTATTTTAAATGATGCTCCGTGCGTTTGATTAAGATTATTGCTGGTATTATTCACAGTTTCACCATATCCCCCTCTTGGAATCGGGCCAAGATTTATTTTTGCTTTCAGAGCAGGGTCAGTTACCCAATCTGATAAAGCATGCGTAAGTTTAATGTGCTTATTATCAGCTTGTCCATATTGCCATTTGCTCTCATCCTTGCCTAACCTTGTTTGGAGGTTATCAATGGCTTGCTTGAAGCAAGTAATGAGTATAGAATCACGACTTACAACAGGATTTGCTCCAAAAAATGGAGGCGGTGTTACAAGCCAATCGGTAAGGCGTTTGGTTGGAATAGTCTTTAAATATTTCTGTGCTTTTTCTGGAACGGCCATTTTATGCACAGCTTTTTGTAAAAGATTTTCCCATTCTACATACATCGTAGCCGTCGTTGATTCTGGACTAAGTTCAAACGTATTCCATTCGCCGAGTTTTGAATGATAGGATTTATACTTTTCGTCAATGCTCAAACGCTTCAAGATCGGTACTAAAACACGTGCAGTGAGCGAAACGTAATCGCTTTGTAAAGTCGCAAACGATTCTAAGGTATGCTTTTTACCCGAGGCCAAAACCTCTTCAATTCGATGGGCTCTTACGGGTGTAGCCCATCGCCAGCCAATGGCATTTCGATTCGGAAAATTAGCGGGCGTAAGATTATTGTTAGCAGTTACAACAAAACCTTCGTTGGGGTCGAATTTGTTGGGTAAAAGTTCAATGGGTAAATAACCCGCCCACTCGTAGCGGCCATCACCCGGAACAGGCACTAATCCTGACCAATTTTTACGAATCGGCGAGATACCAACGGCTTGCCAGCCAATATGACCTTTTTTATCAGCCCAAATCATGTTTTCACCTGGAATGCGACTAAAGGTGCAGGCTTTTCTAAATTCCTCCCAATTTTTTGCTTGATTCATGCGTAAACTTGCCAAATATGGGGCACAACCTACTTCTTGCCAACCTGCCCTTACAGCATAAATATGCTGGTGGGTAGCATCTTCATAAACAATTGGGCCATGATGCGTATATTTTAATTGAACAATCTTTGGTGCTTGCCCTTTGATACGAATGGTATCAGTGATGATTTTGATGTTTTTCCAGATGCCATTGTGCTTATATTGATTCGGATTTTTAGGGTTTTGTTCATAGACATATAAATCTTCATTATCAGTCTCAAAAATAGTTAAACCCCAAGCACCGTATTCGTTATGGCCAATCGAAACACCTGGGAGTGTTGGTTCGCCACCGCCTATTACATTCCAGCCGGGAGCATTTAAGTGTACCCAATATCTTAGCGATGGTGTAGATTGTGCTCGATGAGGGTCGTTGGCCAACATTGGGTAGCCACTTTCAGAAAGTTTCCCCGAAATAATCCAATTATTCGAGCCCACGTTTGCTTTTTCATCTTTGTACCAATCGTCAAAACCCTCTAAAAGGCCTATTTTATTATCTGGTTTAGGAAACTTTAGTGGACTTCTGAAGGCTTCATAATATTCTAAAATATGCTCAAAAAGCACATCATTATCGAGCATTTTATCAAGTTCGAGGTTTGGTTCGTTATCTGAATTTTTTGGATGAAACCACGAAAGTTCTCTTACTTTATCTGCCCCAATGAGCTTAACCAAGCGAGCCGTATTTATTTCTTCTTCGATATTGCCCAAAAGTCCTTGATGGCGACTAATGACAATTTCGGGCGTCCAAAATTCGGGTAGAGTATGGAGTATTTGGAATTCAAAGGGCAGATTTGCTGGGTTTTGGCGAGCTTCAGCAATGTAGGCGTTTATACCTGCCACAAAGGCCTCAATAATTTGCTTACTACGTGGGTGATAATGCTGAAGTTCAGCATCCAGATTTCCTCGAAATTTGAAAACTCTGGTACCAATATCTCGCTTGAGTTCACGTTCGCCGAGTAGTTCGGCTACTGTACCTGTGGCTTGGCGTCGCCACATTTCGAGTTGAAATAATCGGTCAGAAGCAGCCACATAACCTTGCGTAACAAACAAATCATGCTCGTTTTGGGCATAAATATGCGAGACTCCCCATTGGTCTTTGTAAACCTCAACGGATTGTTTTAAGATTTTGATATTAATAGATTGAGCAAATGTAGCATAAGACTGTAAGATGAGCAGTACAATTTTGATGAAGTTTTTCATGTTTAGGCGTAGTTTGAATTACTCAAATATAGAAAGAATTTTCTATTGAATAAACCTATGCTTTCATCAATTAGGTTAAACGCATTTAATTTTCTGGATACAATATGCCTAAATATTGGCGACCTAGTAATAATGTTAAAATAGAGTGCCTAATGGCATATCTTTTACTCGATATTATTTAATGTGTTCCACTTCTTCTATTTTATAAAAATTCCTTAATCTTACAATTCTCTAAAAATTAAGCTTTGTTGATTAATTTTGGAGAATATTCATTTTAAACAACTCTTATGAAAAAAAATAGCAGTTTACTACTAGCCTTAGCCTTGGTTATGATTAGTAGTTTTTGGGCTTGTAAATCGGTCAAGAATACTTACATAGCTGTTAATCAATCACAGCCTCGTTATGATGATACTACTCTTTTCGCCGAAAATTCTCCTTTTTTAATGCCTTACAATCGCATCATTGATGGTGCTGGTGAGTCGGTTAATTTTGGAAATCCCGACCTTGAAAATCATAGCCTCGATTTAGTGATGATTCCGAATACTTCATTGGTTTTGGTTGAAGACCGTTACGGTTTGGCCGTTTTTGATGCAAAAACCCACAAATTGGTAAATCGTTGGAGTTATGATAAAGTATCTCAGTATAAAAATTATATGAGTTCGTTTTCGGGCATTAAAACCGTTACTTTCAAAGATTCAACTTATATTTTTTGGGGAACTGGTGGCCGTGAAACACCAAATTCATACGTCATGCAAGCAACGTGGACTGGTAAAGAAATTAAGTTTTTAAAAGCCTTTACATTCAAAGCAGAAGCTCCTGCTGCTATTGCTTTGCCAAATGAAGTAGAAGTAAAGCTCGAAAATGGGGAGTTATTTCTTTATACAGTTTTGAATGGAAACAATCAAATTGTAAAAGTAAATGTCAATACGGGCGAAGAAGTATGGAAACAAACCACAGGAGTTGCACCTTATGGTTTAAAGATTGTTGGTAATCAGGCTTTTGTAACCAACTGGGCAGGCCCAATAACTAATCCTGCCGATGGTAAAGAAACTGCGGGGGTACCTTGGGGAAGTGCTTACATCAACCCACAAACTGGGGCGATTTCGAGAGGTACGGTTTCGGTTTTTGATATTTATTCTGGAAAATCCATCAAAGAACTCAACGTAGGACTCCACCCCAATGCCATTATTGCAAGTGCTGATAATCAGTTTTTATACGTAGCCAATGGTAATAGCGACCACGTTTCGGTGATTGATGCCCAACAACTGCAAGTGATAGATTCGATTTATGTTGGACTATTCAAAGACAATGAAAAACTGATTGGTAGCACTCCCAATGCATTAGCTTTAGATAAAACAGGTTCGATACTTTATGTAGCCAATGGTTTAGATAATGCTGTGGCGGTAGTTTCTTTAGGAAAACGTGTGAGTAATACTGGCTCAGGACAAAGTTTAGTGAAAGGATATATTCCAACACAAGCGTATCCATCAGGAATTATAGTCAATGAAAATGAACTATATATTACCAATTTAGAGGCGGTAGGAGCAAGGGCTGCTCATAAATTAAACGATGGTATCAAGGCTGATAAAGCGTATAATTCCCACAAACAATTGGCTTCTATTTCATTTATTCCTTTACCCGATGAAACTTTACTCAAAACTTTCACCGAAAAAGTAAAAAACCAAAGCTTATATAAAAGAGCAAAATTGGCGGAACTTCTACCTCGAAAAAATGTAGCTCCGAGGCCTGTTCCCGAACGCATTGGGGAACCTTCAGTTTTTAAACATGTGCTATACATTATCAAAGAAAATCGCACTTACGACCAAGTTTTGGGCGATATGAAAGAAGGAAATGGCATGGAATCGCTCTGTATTTTTGGCGATAGCATTACGCCAAACCAGCACAGTATTGCAAGAGAATATTTATTGATGGATAATTACCACGTTTCGGGGAAAGCTTCGGCCGAAGGTCACCACTGGGCAAGTGCGGGTATGGTGACTGATTATACTGAAAAAAGTGTCCGTGCTTGGTTTAGAAGTTATCCGCACGTGTTGTATGATGCCTTGGTTTACAATAAAAAAGGATTGATTTGGAATAGTGCTCTCGACCACGGAAAAACTGTGCGAATTTATGGAGAAGCTTGCACCTGTGAATTCGATGAAAAAGCCTACGATTGGGCAAAACTATACGAATTACAACAAAAAGGTGAGACTTTTCCTTATACAAATACAACCACAATTTCGAGGGTAAGACCAATTTTAGCAAGTGATTTTCCGGGCTGTGATAATGAAGTAATTAGCGACCAAATGCGAACTGATGCTTTCTTGAAAGAATTTAAAGCTATTGAGGCAAACCCTAATGCTTCTTTGCCGAATTTAATGATTATGTCGTTGCCAAATGACCATACTACGGGCCTAAACCCTAAATTCCCAACGCCGAGAGCAATGGTTGCCGATAATGATTTGGCGGTGGGGCGTATTGTGGAAGCCATCATGAATAGTCGCTTTGCAGATTCTACTGTAATTTTTATCAGTGAAGATGATTCGCAAGCGGGCTGGGACCACGTAAGTGCCTACCGCACGACTGGCTTTGTGGTAAGTAACTATTCTCGTCTACAAAAAACAGTACATACCAATTATAATCAAACATCATTATTGCGTACAATTGAGCAAATCTTGGGTTTACCTCCGATGAATATCCTTGATGCCACCGCCTCGCCAATGTTTGATTGTTTTACTGATAAACTCAATACTGATTATAAGTTTACGCACAAGAAAAACCTCGTTCCTCTAGATGAGATGAATAAACCTGCCGAAAAACAAAAGGGAGCAGCTTTGAAATTCACGAATCAGTCAATCAAGTTTGCTTTTAATCGAATTGACCGTGGAAATGATAATATGTTGAATCGCATTATCTGGTTTTCAGCCAAAGGTACAAAACCATATCCAGCGAAGATGTCAGGTAGCGAAGAAGAGGAAGACGAAGATGATGATTAAGAAAACATGAGTCATTCCGAGGCTATTTACTAAAAGGCGATTCATTTTTTTAGTTCATTGCCATCAGTTTAATGATGGCAATGAACTAAAAAAATTACCCATTAAAATCTTTATATAAAATTCAGGATGAACGAATAGCTTAGGTCAAATGTAGGCCTAATACAAGCCCCCACATAAGTACAAAACTAATCAGTAGCGAGATATTAATGAGCGTACCCGCAATTCGGGAATCAAAGTTAAGTTCATCAGAAAAAGGTAAAATTGTTAATCCCGAAGGTAAAGTTACGCATACAACAAGCACAGCGTAAAGTAGCGTATCGTGCGATAAACTAAAATAAAGACCCAAAACAAATAAAAGACCCACAACGTAGCGAATTACCAAGACCTTTGAAATAGCCAAGAATTGCTTTTTATTTAGCTCGAAACTCAAGTAAATGCCCATCAATAATAAAACCAGAGGCTTATTGGCTTTGGCGATTGTATCTAAAAAATCGAAGAAAAACGGAGGCATTTCAACGGCCGATATATTAATTGTTAGTCCGATAAACATACCTAAAACTGGCGGCAAACTAAATATTTTTTTGATTAAAGTTTTAAATTCGGGTAAACCTTTATGATTAGCAGAAAAATAACTCCCAATCGGATAAACTACCCCGAAAGTCATGATTGTATTACCGATATCAAACATTACAGCATAAACCATCGCCTCTTTGCCAAACAAGCCTTCGATAATCGGAAAACCAAACAACCCAACATTGAGACCACCCGCACCCATAGTCAGAATCCCACGCAAATCATTAGGGTATTTGGCAAACCAAACCCACGCAATGGCTATCATGATAGAACAAAAAGTAATACAAAATAATGGAAGTAATAGAAGAGAGGTGTCTAACTTCACACGAGCTGTTGAAATAATCATCAAGGCCGGAAAAGTGGTGTGCATTAGAAACTTCGAAATTGTTTTACCTTCTTTTTCGGTAATGAATTGATACTTTTTCAAGAAAAACCCTAAGCTGATAATGGCGAGGGTGAGAATAAAAACACTATTGGTTTGACTCATTGGGGTAAAATCCGCTATTTTTTGCAAAAGTAGGTAAAGATAAAGAGCGAGGGTAGCACAAATAGAAATAAATAGCCTGAATGAAGCAATTTGGTGGCAATTAGTCGATATAATCAAAGTATTACCTCGAAAACTTATTCGGAAATATAAGAAAATTGTAAATTAGAGTCGTAAAATAAATATTCATCCCTTCCAAAAATTAGCTTAACATGAAAAAACTTTCGTTCTTACTCTTCTTTCTATGTACAGTAAGCTTCACTTTCGCCCAGAAAAAAGAAAAAAAAGGCTGGATTTCGCTCTTTGATGGCAAAACCTTCAATGGCTGGCACATCAACGAAGACCATCCCGCCACATTCTCTATTGAAGATGGCACGATTAAAGTAGCGGGTGAGCGTGCCCACATGTTTTATGAAGGAGAAGTGGGTAATCACGACTTCAAAAATTTTGAATTAAAAATCAAAGCCAAAACATTACCTGGCTCAAACTCAGGTATTTTTATTCATACAGATTATCAGGCCAAGGGGTGGCCCGAAAAAGGCTATGAAGTTCAAGTCAACCAAACGCACACCGACTGGCGTAAAACGGGTAGTTTATATAGTTTTGAAGATGTAAAAGAAAATTTTGCAAAAGACAATGAATGGTACGAATACCACATTATTGTACAAGATAAACACATAACCATCAAGATTGATGATAAAGTGGCAGTTGATTATACCGAGCCAGACCCACTACCAGAAAAACGCGGTTTGAAGCATCTCAGCTCTGGCACAATCGCCCTCCAAGGTCATGACCCTAAGAGCATTGTTTATTTCAAAGATATTAAGATTAAGATTTTGAAGTAATTTGTATTTCCTCAGGGTCTCGCGAAAAACTGAGACTCTGAGAAAATAGAATTGATTCTAATTTGTTTAATAAGGCTTTGATAAATTCGATTTTTGAAAAAACAATTTTTTTATGCAAGAAGGCGGTTTACTGATCTACGAAGGGAAACCTTTAAGATTATTTGGCTTAGATTTTACCGAGCTGGTGTATGTTGAGCCGGGTGATTTTATGATGGGAGATAATGAATTAGCAATTTGTTTCGAAGAGGGCTATTATATTGGTAAGTATTTAGTTACGCAAGAATTGTATAAAGAGGTTACGGGCTTAGACCCATCAAGAATTAAAGGTCATCATCATCCCGTAACAATGGTTTCATACGATGATATCGGCGATGGGAAATATAGTTTTTTGTCAAAGTTAAATGTGGAAATTAAAGAAAAATATCCTGATTTAAAAGGAGAGTTTTGCTTACCGAGTGAAGCACAATGGGAATATGCTGCCCGAGGAGGTAAATGGTGGGATAAACCCAAATTAGAATATTCTGGAGGAACAGAAATCAACGATTTAGCTTGGTATTCTGAAAATTCAAATAAGCAAACTATGTCAGTTGGCTTAAAGTTACCTAATGCATTGGGTATTTATGATATGAGTGGAAATGTATGGGAATGGTGTGAGGATAGGTATGGTTATTTGAAAGATAAGCCTGTAGATGGAAGTGCCTATGAAGAGCAGGGGAAACTTAATCAAAGGGTTTTGCGTGGGGGTAGTTTTTTAGATGGTGCGGAATACTGTCGTGTTACTTATCGTAATAATTTTAGCCCCGATTATAGAATTATTAGTTTTGGGTTGAGGTTGGTGTTTCAATAGTTTATATCATGATTCAGAGTTTCCTTAAAGCCTCCGTTTTTCATTGGTATTTTCCGTTCCATCAGGATCTTTGGCTAAGGATATTGATGGTATTGTACTATCAAACACAGACATCTTGATAATAGGTTAAAACTACGAGTTCATTTACTTCATTCAAATCATAAAACCTTGCTGAAGGAGAGGATATAGTAAATAATCACTGATTGAATCCCATAATCTACTAATTGGATAATCTAATTTTTGAATGATAAAATTTTGATTAAAGCACTCCTTTGCATCAAAGCTTTCTTTAAATACTTGGTGCAATTTTCCCTTTTTGTCTTCTTTGACTTTTACGCCCTCTTCGAGTTTTGCTAATAATGCTGATTTACCTGCTTGCTCTAATCTTTTGACAATTTCATAAGCCATCAAACGCTTAGCATTACTGATGATTTTAAATGGGCATCCCCATATAATTCGGATGCTTCTTTGGGTAAATAAAGCATACAATGTAAATAATTTGGCATGAGTACATAACCTACTGTTTTAATGCCTTTCTCGTTCAGCAGCTTAACCAATTATAGATATTGTCATATAACGTGGTTTCTTCAAAAAGAGGTAGCCATTTATAGCAAGTAAATGTTACAAAGTAGATTGTTGCTCGCTGGTCTTGTCTTACCTTTACTGCCATGTTTTTGTTCTTTGTGTTTTTAGATTATCCCTATTTGCTTAGACCAATGTTCCCTCAGGGTCTCGAGCCGAAGACCCTGAGGGAATAAGAAGGTGTATTTCAATACCAAAAATATATTTTCAAGTTCGTCCGTAAGTTTAAATTGACCCTTTCGACGTGATTTGTACTATACTGCTTCGTACTATGGATTTTGTTGTTTATTAGATACCGATATTAAAAGTCACTATCTTTTTGGTACTTCGCTCTAATGCCAACACAATCCAAATAGGTTTATCTTTCTTTTTGATATAGGTTCTGAGTTCATCGACTTCAAATTCTTTTCCTTTTACGATGGTTGTTTGTTGGATTTTCGCTTCAATTTTACGAATTCGTACTAAAACCGAGCTTGCCAAAATACTTAAAAGCCTTGCTATTGAGCGAATACCATAGCCTTCTTTTATCAGTGCAACAATATTCGGGCTGGTGCAAGGCTCACAAGCCTTATAGGTATAATCTAACTGAAATCTTTTGTTGCATTCTTTGCATTTATATTGCTGTTTACCCAATATTTTTCCATTTTTTACAATATTACCACTACATTGTTGAGCATCTGATAGGCTCATCCCCAAATCTGTAACACGAATGCTCTAAGGATGCTGCCATTAAATATATATTTATCGGTGAATTTCTAATTCTATTCTTTAATTATTGGTTTTTTGCTTTGAAATATTTTGATTTAATGCTCAATTTTCTCTAAAATGCTTATCCTCAAATTTGGAACACCGCCGTTATTATCAGTAATTGTAATCCAGTTAGTTGAAGCCCTACTTTCATATCCATAACCTATTGTCGTTCCTTTCTCATGTCTATCTTTTAAACTAATATCTATCGCTGGTGGTAAAGGTACTGGGTTTACCTTCACGATATTATCACTAAAGAGTAGAGGAGTATCTATCATAATCTTTTCAAGACCCTATTAGGAATTCGGTCTTCGCTTCTATTATTTATCATCTGTGTCTGATAGATTTTATACATCTCTTTGGCTTTTGCAAAATCTTTCGCTGCCCAATACGCATCACCCAAATTTAGGTAGGCAACAGTTCGGAATTTGTCAAAACCAATTACAATATTTAAAAGATAGATAGCCTCTTTATTCATATTGATTTCTTCTAAGTAGTAGCCTAAATTATTAAAAAACTCAATTGAGTCTGGAGTTCTCTGATATAAACAGAGTAAATATTCTATCTCTGACTCAGTAAAAGTATTTTTAAAGAAAGAATAGTTTTTTCTTTGATATTCCTCTTTTATTTTTTTGTTATAAACTAAAACTGGTAAGTACGAGAGAGTCTGTGTTGAATCAAGATTGATTTTATCTAATGAGAAAAAATCAATAACTTTATTTGGTCTTCTCCATGAAATGATTGTAGGATTAGGTTCAAAACCTACTTCCTCTATATCTTTTTGAAAATTAGTTTTATTCTCAATCACTCGGACAAAGGCTAAAGACCATCTATTGAGACGAAGATCATTTTTATATATAAATTGCAATTCACTATAATACCAACCGCCTATGGTGTAAGTATATACAAGATTAAAAAAGGTATTTTTGACAGTATCAACACTTGAAAATGGAATTGTAGGATAAAAGCCACGTAAAGTATATTGGTTTTTTGCTTTATTTTTACTAAAAAATATCTCATTTTCTTTTTTTACTGAATCAATTTTTTTTTCGTTCTTATAAGCTATGACAAACTTTTTTTTAACCTTCTCTTCATTGAGTATTTTATTAGACAATGAAATACCGTCAAATCTATTATTATTAATAAAATTAATTTTTTCCATGTATTGGGCTTTAACTTCTCCAAGCATAAACATAACAAAAGCAAGCGTTGCCATGACTTTCATATTTAATTGGTTTCTTCTAAAATAATGTTCCATTTTTTTATATATATTTTTTCTTTATTAGTCATTTTATTTTCAGGTTTTGCTAAAATAGCATTTACTTTGTCAATATCCCATAATTCTTTGGCCCTTAAGTAACCTTTTAGTGCCTCATTTGTGTCTTTTTTTGCACCTAATGGGTTATACATTTTAGGGGTACTATCGTGCCAAATTCCCCATTTAAAAGCAGCATCTGCATTGTTATATATCCTACTCCTTTCAAAAGGAAAACTTAAGAGTTCAGAATTTTTTTTATTTAAGCATACAGAAGCATCTAATCCAGACATAGCATCCGTGAACCTATCGTTTCTATCATCAATATTATTATAGGCACCATTAACTTTATAAGAAATATACAATAAGTCGTTATCATCAGCTATTGGATTTAAATTTGTTTCACTCCAAAACCATCCTGCTGAATAAACGCTGTGTGGCAATTTTTCCATTTTTTCTTTGTTTTCTTGTGTAGAGGTAACATCTTCATTGGCAAAAAGACCATACTTAGTGTAATTATCTTTACCTGTAATCTGAATTAATCCTCTGCCTGGAAATCCGCCATAAGAATCATTACTTTTTCCACTTTCTCGATTATAACGAAAACTTCCAGATTCGTGTAGAAGAGTACCTAAAAAATGAGCTTTTCTCAAAATAGTATTTATTTCATTAGCAAGCATAGTCTGGTTAAGAGGTTCTAAATATTTTACTCTATTGGCTTTGCTGGCATGTGGAGCTATTGTTTTTAATTGTTCAAGCGTCAAATCTTTAGCCATATCACAATTAGCTTCTCCTCCAAGATACTGCTTTAAGTCTTGAAATTCCTCTTTGTTATTATTAGTAATTGTAATCCAGTTAGCTGAAGCCCTACTTTCATATCCATAACCTATTGTTGTTTCTTTCTCATGTCTATCTTTTAAACTAATATCTATCGCTGGTGGTAAAGGTACTGGGTTTACCTTCACGATATTATCACTAAAGAGTAGCTGTATGGCACTTACGTTAGTTGTTCCATCCGATAATACCAATGGTTGATAATATTCCATCACACCGTCTTTTTTCTTTACCATACCAAACGCTATTTCATAGTTATGAATAATATCACTAATGCTGACACTCTCTTTTTTATCAATATTGCCTTGGCGTATGCGTGCCAATATTACCTTATGGCTTCGGGTAAATCCTACTCCACATCACTCTTCTTAATCCACCCTTCAACTATCTTTTTGCCATAATATCTTATTTTTAACCATTCACTCTTTTTTTCTAAAATCTCTATCTCATTCCCTTTTACTAAATACATTTTAGTTGCTACATTGGGAGTATTAAACAAATTAGATTTAGGAACCAATATTGTTTTCAACCTTTTTCTTCTTAATTCTTTAATTTTTTTAATAATTTCTGCGGGAATACTATTTACACTACTATAAACCAATCCGCTTTGAGGTTGTCCCGGTGTCCAACCATATCCATATTGAATAAATATATTTTCATTATAAAAGTCATACGTATATAAGTGTGCATCTATAATTTTAAAACCCTCTCTTTTGATATGAATGATATTGGCACTCATCATTTTATTTGTAAAATCTAAAGACAGGGTATCTCTTAAAAAACTTTTATTTTGTATATCATTGAAGAATTTTATGATTAAGCTATCATTATCATATTCTTTTGAAATAAAAATATTCATAACACTGTCTGATAAAAAGTGGTATTCAACCTCTTGAAGGCTTCCTTTAAAAGTCTCTTTATCTTTTGGATAATAGTTAGCATGATATCTTATATTTTTTTCAAAAAATACAAATTGTTCATAATTCTCATATTTATATTTTGGGGCCAAGTTTTCAGTATCTAATTTCCAAATCTTATTTAACAAATCTTCAATTTTAACTCTTTCTTGTGAAATAGCGTCGAAAGAGAAACATACATACAACAAAATGAAGTATTTAATTTTCTTGTTTTTTTTCATAAATTTTATTTTTTTAATTTGGAATATGCTTTTTCAAATATCTCTTTTCTTTTCTCGCTGGCATCTAATCCAGTATTAATTTTTTTGGTAATTTTATCGAACTCATCTTGTGTAGAGCCGCTTTCTATATTATCAGCGGTTTCATTACAATCAGTTTTATCCCAAAACCACATTCCCGATAATATTTCTAATTCTATATTCTTGAAACCTTCGTCTGGTTCCGAGAGAACTTTATTGTAATCGTGGCTAAATCCATTTTTTTGGAGCCAATTATCAAATGCCACATATTGTTTTTTCCAGGTTAGCTGCATAATCCCATGTCCTCTGTAACGGAATCCATCGCAACTATTCTCATCTCCATTTCCTCCTTCGCATCGATATACATAACAATACAAGTTTTTTCCCGCAGTTTTCGCATCTACTTCTCCCCCATCACATATATATTTCTTGGGTACTTCTGAAATATCAGACCAATCATTTTTTTTCTTTCTTGGTTTATTTGCATTTGAGGGAGCATCTGGGCATCCTTCTTTATCAAATGGTATTTCCTTCCATGTTAATCCAAACCAAATTCTCCAACCTTTACTTGATTCTTTAAAACAAGTACCCTCACCACTTTTTGCACCCATAGCTGTAAGCCTACCTGACTCCCATCCAATTTGACCCAAAAAATGACTCATTCTGAGAGATGAGTTTATGCCAAACTTATCACTATATTTATTAATTAAGTTGGCTACCTCAATACATTTGTCCAATGAAGGCTTTTTACATTTATTTACATCATCACAATATATTTCTCTTAATTGTTCGCCCGTAATCGGGAAAGTAGCTGTATAAGAAGGTGGATTAAGATATTGCTTCAAAGCTTGAAATTCCTCTTTGTTATTATTAGTAATTGTAATCCAGTTAGCTGAAGCCCTACTTTCATATCCATAACCTATTGTTGTTTCTTTCTCATGTCTATCTTTTAATGATATATCAACTGCTGGTGGTAATGGTACTGGATTTACCTTCACGATATTATCACTAAAGAGTAGCTGTATGGCACTTACAGTAGTTATTCCATCTGATAATACCAATGGTTGATAATATTCCATCACACCGTCTTTTTTCTTTACCATACCAAACGCTATTTCATAGTTATGAATAATATCACTAATGCTGATACTCTCTTTTTTATCAATATTGCCTTGGCGTATGCGTGCCAATATTGCCTTTATGGCTTCGGGTAGTTGATAAAGTACTTTTAAAGCTGTTCGCTCTGTTTCCTCAAACGTACTTAGTATGGTTGTATTATAGCCCCCAGCTGTTATTGTATTGCTGTAACCTTTGGCCATTTCGGTGCCAAAGGCTGTGCAGTTTCCTGTCTGTAAGGCTGCCAAAATAGCTGCTTGGTCAGTTGGAGTCGTAAAATTACTAAGGTCGCTGTTATCACTATTTTTGAGAGCTTGCTCTACCAAAGCAAACATCTGTTTGGCATTGGCTTCGCTCATGGTGCCATCTGCATTCTTTAGAAAACTTTTGCCATTTTCGTCTTTAAGCTGTCCAATATCTTCACATAGCTTGGCTAAATAGCCAGTGGCTGCTGTGCTCATCGGTATTGGGGCATTACATAAATAAGTCTCCGTTCCATCAATAGTTGCTGAGTTTAGGATTCTGCTATTGGGTTCAGTTTCTGAATTAGGGTCGGCACTCGCCGTAGTTGTAATAGGACATGAGTTGGTACCCAATGGTCCCAGTGGTAAATACGGTGTCTCTGTTTTACATACCTCTTTACTATGAGTAGCATCACTAAAGCATCGTAATATTAGCTTTCTTGGAGCAGTAGCACTTCTAACAATTCTTAATGTTTTAGATGTTCGTTCATTAGCAAACTCTCCTGTTTCGTTTGCTAATGTAATAGCATAATACGGGCAAGCATTATTATCAAGTGTAAAGGTATGTTGGTCGCTGGTATAGTATCTGCCATCCCAACCTCTTTCTTGAAAACAGGTCGGAGATTCGCCCCAAGTTAGGGTTGGGCAGTCTTTTTTTGTAGAAATGGTTATTTGGCGTTCGCATTTTGGTAAATCACATGTCACTTTCCCTATGCCTGCTGATGTCGGTACTTCAAACTGAAAACTACCACCATTAAGACCTCCCAATTTTACTATATTGTTCCAAGAAATCGAACCATAACAACCCAAACCCTTGACGGTTGTTGTTGTGGTATAACTCTGAATAGGTTCCACCCTAAAATCACTGCATGGGCGAACAGTTATGGTTACCTTGCTGGCATCGCACTGTTGTCCTTCGTAAGTACAGGTAGCATAATAGGTATTATTACTAACGGTTGGTCTTACATTATTGGGGTCTGGAACGTTCCAAGAGATAGTACCTGGGCAATTATAACTATTAGTAATACCAAGCGAAATTGGATATTCTTCGTTTTCATAATACACATCTCTTGAAGCAAGAGTAGCAAAGCCAGCCCTTGCACAATCTGTGGGAGTTGGTCTAATCAGTTTGGTAATGGTTGTAGATGCTTTATTATTAACTGTACAGAGCGAGCAGGTTACAGTAAAAATTTGTGGGCTTGTTGGTGGTGTTATAGAAAGAGTTCTAACCATACTTGTGGCTACTAATCCATCGTTCCATGTAACAGTTCCCCCACTACATCCCACTACCGTCATAGTAATATCGGTTGTAGTTTCGATGGCATTTTTCGATGCCAATATTTTTAAATCTGGGCATGAGGAAGACACGGTGCTATTTTTTGTAGTTGTTGGGCAACCTTCCAAAGTACATGTAGCCGCATAATTCCCCACCTGTGTAACGGTAATGCTTTTTGTGGCTTCTGCTGTCGTCCAGTTAATAGAGCCACTTTCACAACCATTGGCTGTAATTATTACACTTTTTGATGAATTTATCGGAATAGAAGCTGTAATTGGCTCAACTGTAAAATTAAGGTTACCGTTGATTTTAACTTGTGATGTACCTACTTGTCCTCCTTTTTGGCAAGTAGCTGCGTAATTATTCTCTCCACAAGTAGAAATAGTTACTTTTGCAGTATTTACACTAACTATGGTACTATTATTTGGCCAAGAAATTGTTCCACCAGTACAACCATTGGCTGTAAGCGTAATGTTTTCGCCGATGTTTGCTTCTGTTTTATTGGCCGTAAGTGTGAAATTTTCACATGGAATTTTAGGTGGTAAATCTGTAATTACATCAATAATTATTGTTTTACTGCAACCATCAACAATATCACAGGTGGCTGTGTAGGTTGTTTTTTCAAATGGTCTGACAATTATCTCATTTCCACTCTCTCCATCGGCATCACCTCCTTGCCAATTGATTGTTCCAGCCGAACAACCTTCAACTGTTAGGGTAGCCGTCTCACCCATTTTTACACTGTTTTTACCCGTAGAAGAAGCAATATCAAGGCTACATGGTTTTACTTTTATTGTTACCGATTCTGCACATTGTGGGTTGCTACATTTGGCGGTGTAAGTAGTGTTTTGCAAAGGCGTTACAAATATCTCAGTTCCTTCATCAATCAGTGCATCTCCTTGAAACCAAGTTATATCACCTACACAACCAGAATTTTCAGTTACTGTTAGTGCTACATCCTCTCCCATTTCAATGGTTGCTGGAGCTTCGAGTGCAAAACAGCTTTTACTTAAAATATTGATTGTTACGCTTTGTTGCATAACAATATTATCTTTAATACAAGTAGCAATATAGGTTGTTGTTTGTATTGGTGGAGTGCTGATACTAATACTATTATTATTGATATTTAACTCAACTTGTGGCGAGCTACTCCATGTTAAATTTCCATTACAATAAAGAGCATCTATTTTTACTGGATATTCGGTAACTGGAATATCAAGCACTTTGCCATTATTATACGTTTTTGGATTACCTGATAAGTCTTGAGCCGTGACGAGTAATCCTAAACTAACTGGATTCTTTACATAAGTTTCTGCTACGCACGAGCTACGTCCACAGATTGCAGTATATTTTTTATCAATTGGAGGTACGGTGATACTTGGTTGTTGAGTTAAAACGCCTTTAATACCTCCAGTACCATCATCCCATATTACAGTATTACCTGCACTACATCCTGCTTGTGTTAGTGTTATTCCTCCGTCTGATTCTATTTTTTGAGTGATACTGAAATCGCAGTTTTTTTCTTTTGTGTTTATAATTGTGGATTTTTTACAAATCATTCCATCCATAAAAGAGTAAGTTGCTGTAACAATACCTGAGCTTTTCGGCTCAACAACTTCAAAAACTTTTATTGAATAACTCTGTTCAATATTCTTAGTGTATTCTTGAATGTCTTTTGATTTACCACTATAATCCCAAGATGTTTTTAAAGCACTTGGATATGCCGCAAAACATTTAAGTGAAAAAACGTAGTGGTCACATTGGCCTAAGCCCCAAAAACCACAACTTAAATTATAATTTATTGTTTGACTTATTGAACAAGCACATTTTTCTTCCTCCATAATTCCAACATCTACTTTAGCGATGCAGGTACTTTCTTCTGTTTTACATGTGGCAGAGAATGAAGAATTATCAACAGGTCTTACTGTGATGATTTTTTCATAGCCTATTTGGTTATCCCAAGAAAAGTTTCCAACACAACCATTTGCGGTTAAAATTATAGGAGAGCCTGACTCTACAATATTTTTTGAGGCATTGAGAGTGAAGTATTTACATATTTCAGGTTGTACGCTAATTAAACTTGTACTTGTACAAGACTTTGTTTCAATGCCGTCTGTTATTTCACATACTACAGTATAGCTTGTATTTTGTGGTGGAGTAACGACTAACATTTTTTTATCGGAAGAAATAGTGGCAGTTTCTCCATTTTGCCAAGAAATTATGTTTCCTTGAATAACTCCCACGTCTTCTCCACCATTGTACCAACTAATTGTACTGCCACAACTGGCAGTGAGCGTTGTTTGTTCTCCTTTTGATATATTTAAGTTACTAACTTTTAAAGAAACACTACATAACAGACCTGTTGTAAACTCACTATTTGCTGCGTCACTTACCAAATTATCACTAAGAGCTATTACTTCATATGGATAAACTTCTGTTGGGTCTAAATTATCAATAATCACTTCATTTGTTTGAGGGAAAATGGTATGCAATTCACCATCTCTACTTTTATAAATCAACTTATAACTTTTATGTTTAGGGTCTTTGTCCCATGATAGTTTTGTGGATTTTCCAGTTAATTTAGTGCTAAGTAAATTAATTGGAGGTGGTAATTTATGCATTAATGTCTTAAATGCTCCTTTCTCATACCTGTCCACCACTTCATCCCCCACATATCCTTCAATCTTAAAACCATACTGGCTGTTTTCTTGTAGTTTTTTGATGTCTAAACGATTTGAATAAACGGTTTCAAGTAATTCCCCACCATCAGCGGTTTTGTAACTAATTACGTATTTCGTAAAACGAGGGTCGCCTTGCCAAGTGAGGGTAGCTTCGTTATAGCCAATATTAGTAGCCAATACATTTTGTATTTTGGGCGGTTTAGGTGAGTTTTCTTGCTGTAATGCCTTTATTTTCTCAATAATGGCATCAATTTTAGCCTTTAAATCAGGAATAGTCGGATAACTTGTTCCTGCGGGCGGCGTTCCGCCTTCAATGGTTTGTTTGTCGGCATTGAGTTGGGTCAAGATGGCCGTCATATCGCCCAGAATTTCGGCTATTTTAGGGTCAGTTTCGCCCGAACCAAATACCTCCGAAAACTTATCTTTCCAAGTACCTACTGCGGTTTCTACGCCTTTTGTATAAGTCAGTAAATCCTGTTTTTCTTGTGGGCTTGCTGTTCCTTTGGTCGCTATTTCGCTACCTTTTTCTTGGTATTTTTTTATGGCTACTTCTAAATCACCATGAAAAACCGTAGGTTCGGTGAGTTTAATAATATCGGCAATGGTTCTAACTTGCTCATTTTGCAAGTCAGTTTGGCTAATTTGGCAAGTGCGGAAATAATCCCCCACCTCATAGACACAGCCGCCTTGTGTACCTGCTTCACCTTTTTTTGCCTTGATACCCGAAAACTCAACGGCCATGAAAGCGTTATCAAGGAAGGGTAATCGGACAAGCCCCTTACCAGAAAAGGGACTACTTCCATTGGTTGCAGTTACTAAAACAGCGTAATCGTAAATACCCAGTACATCGCCTACATTGAGCGAGCGAAGGTCTTCGGCATCAACTGGTGGCAAGTCAACGAATGGATGATTAGGACTACATTCGGCATAAGCATCGGCATCCGTCACACATTTGGGTTTGATGATTTTGTTGAAAATACCTTCCAATGTTTCCACGGGTCTTGTCGTACCATCGGCGTTGAGTGTTACGCCAATGGTGTAAGGGTCAAGAATAGCAGGGTCAAGTTCTTCCACTTCTTCATCAAACTCCGAATCATCAATTTTAAATGTGACAGGGTCAGTACTGGCATCACCCGAAGGAAGCAAATCTCCTGCACTGAGGGCGGTCATCGTATTGGTATTATCTCCACAAGCCGAACTTAATTTGAATTCATAGACTGTTTTATCTTTCAATCCACTAATGACCGCATTGTTATTATTCAAAGGCAATGAGTTCCAAACAGCTGTGCTTGCCTGCTTATACCAACCCGTAATGGGATAAGTCTCGGCATCTTCGGCAGTGGCTTCACAAGTGATTTGCACTCTTCCTTTACCAATTGGATTAACCACCAAACCTTCGGGGGCTATGCAGGGCTTGCCATAGCTAAAAGTAACCACTTGACTTTTTCCCTCATTTTCGTACTCATCGGCTCCATTGGCATCGCTTTCTTGTACCTGTACGGCATAGCGTTTTCCTTTCTCCAGCGGAATATTCCCTGCTACATAATTAAAATAAGGATTGGTAGTGGTAATTTCGATGGGCTGAATTCCGCTATTGGCTACTACATTGGGGTCATCATCATTATTAAGTGGGTAAATTCTAAGTTTATAGGTTTTTCCTTGGGCGGCATTCAAGGAAGCCGTGCTGCGACTTGTCCAAGAAAACAACACATTTTGGGGGGTGGTTACGGGCAGAATCGCCCCATCCTGCGGGATATTGATGATGGGCGGATAGTTTTTGAATACATTCATCAAGGCCATACCCGTATTCGATACTTGTCGATTTCTGTCAATTTCGTAGGCTTCTACTGTCCAAGTGTAGAGTCCTTCAGGCAAACGTCCACCATTATACAAAGCACTAATATCCACGCCATCGACGACTAAATTAGAGATATTGAAATACTCGGCTAAATCACTGGTGGTCAGCATTCTTGGTTGTCCAGGGATTAGTGTCAAGGTCTGATTTGGAATAAAGCCATCTACGGTACGAATATCAATCCCAACGCCCGACAAACGGATTTTTAGATACACATCCACCGAATGTTTAGTGAGGTCTTTGAGTAATAAATGCACCTTGAACATATCGGTACTGGTACTCAACTCTGACCATTTCAACGAATAACTCGGCTTGACAATGGGCGTACAAGTAACGGGATAATTCTGTGCAAAAACAACCCCAAAACAAGTTGAGAGTAGTAATTGAACTAAAAGAGGTGTTTTTCCAATTCTTTTTGTAATGGATTTTATAGCGTAATTGATAGTCATGGTTAGTGTTTTTCATTGTATGTTATTTATTTTCATTGAATCACACGGATTGGTTGTATGAGATAGCTCCAAGCATTCTATGCGGCATCATTTGTGAATCAGAGTTATCGTTGATTTTCAGAATTAATACACAGCGAAAAATGATGGATGTTTGATTGGCAAAAATTATCTTCAACAATTGATTTTTGTAGCATCATCTCAGAACTGAAATATCATGTAGAGTAAAGCAGACAGCTCTGAATATAAAGTCTGGAACGGTAGTGGAATTAGTAATTTTATGGTCATAATGTTGTGATTGTATTTTTCAGGAAATTATTATTATGACTTTAGAATTGCAGATTGTCACATTTATAAAGAATATAACCTACTGGAGACAATAAGGATAAGAGATGGGTGAGTAAAGAAGGAGGTTTTGTGCAATTGATTATTGAAAAATGCTTGGATTAAGAGAAATATTAATTGAAAATTCAAAAGCTTTTTTCCGTAGATTATCTAAAATAAAATGGGTGAAAAAGTCCATACTTTCAATTACCCACTCTAAAAAATTAATTGAATTTTTACTGTTTGAGAAAAATATAAGGCTAAAACTATAAATCTGCATCAATCATAATTTGATTGCATCCAGAAGTTTTCAAAAAATATAGATTTGATTTATTTGTACTTTGTTTCTAAAAATAATAATATTTCTTTCTAAATCTACAAATAAAACAATCTATAAGTTGTTGATTATCAGTTTTTTGTTGAGAGTTTGTTTGTGCTTTATTTGTAAATTACCCAAAGTTTATTTGTAATATTTACATTACTTACATATTGGCTTTATACTTCAACCACACCTTTTCTTCGGGTTCTTGGAGTAAACTATCAATTAAGTTATGTAAATCTTTTTATTGCATAATAAATCTATTTACACGTTCTCCTCCACCTCAAAAGCCCCATGCAATAGTGCTTTGAGCAATTGCTCGGTGGCTTGTTGGTTGGCTATGATGTGTGCCTTTAGTTCTTTGGTTTTGCTCAATTGCTTTTCTATTTCGGCTACTATTCGCTGCTGCTCGGATAGGGGCGGAAGAGGGAAAAATAAATTTGTAACATCCTCTTTTTTTAGATTTGGTTGTTGTCCTTGTCCATCAAATTTATCTTGATAAATTTTTAAAACTATACTTGATGATAAAAACTGAAACAAGAAAGAACTTATAACACCTGAAATTGGTCGGATTACAGCTACTCTTTGATTTAGCAAAGATTGATGATATGAAGGAGGGCAAATACTTATTTTTAACCCTGTCGAAATGTAAGGACGAGTCAATGCAAGAATTAAATCCCCTTCATTTACAATGAATTGGCTATATTTTTCAAGAAATTCAAATGGTAGAACATCATCAGTCTCAATAATTTGCCCAACCCCTGCATTAGTTATTTTAATACATTTTACACCATTTCCTTTAAAAAAATCGGTACTTTCAAAATTATTTCCCGAAATGAAGTTAATAATTTCCCCCAACCTACACCAAACCCAATTGTCAGGAATTTCAAAAGGTATTTCTTCGGGTTTGATGGGTGGTAGCGGTTTTTCTTTTTTGCCTGTTTTGGCTTTTTCTGCTTTTATTCGCTCCAATAATTGGCTGGCTGGCTCATCGGTGGGGTCTTGTGGTACTAATTTCCCTTGCACCGCTTCTTGTAAAATAGCTTGGTTTAGGTTTTCTATGAGGGTGAGTTGGTGGGTATAAAGTTTGTCGGCTTCAAGCTCTTTTTCAACCAATTTTTTCTCCAACTCAACTATTTCTTTTTGCTTTTCAAGGCTCGGTACAGTTACAATTACATCGGCAATTTTATTCATCGGCAAACTTACATTTGCCATTCCTTTCATCTGCGAAACCAATAATTCTTCTCTATTCCAGTGCAAATAAATGTGCAGGTATTTAGCCAAAACAAAGTTTTCATCTTTCGGTATGACTGCACAAAGAATGCTGCCCAATGCAAATTTCCCTTCTTGGTATTTTACTCGTTTCATGCTGGCGTGTCCGTGTCCAGTAGAAGAAACTAAAGGAATAATAACCGCCTTAGTATCAAACTGATAAGCATTGTGTGTTTTGTTGGCTTCTCCCAAAGTAACCATCGTGTAAGCTCCATCAATGGCTTTCATAATGCCAGTTTCGCCTTTGGTGATGGTACAAATGTCTCCTAATCTATATTTCATTTATATCTCTCTATTTATCATTTGGCTAAAGCCAATTGGATAATTGTTTTTATGTTACCCCATTTGAAAATGGGGGCTATTCTATTCATTGAATTACATCTTGCTGAATTGCCTCCTGCTTTAGCTGGAGGAAAACAGAAATAACATCATCACAAAATTGGCTTTAGCCGAAATTCATTGATTATCTTTAAACTTTTCAAATCCATATTTCAAAATAAATTCATCATATTCTTGTTCAAATGTCTTCGTTTTATGATGTTCTTCCTGGTTTTTGATATAATTCCTAACTTTATCAATCATCGATTCTGAAACCGATACAGCAAAGTATTCATCTTGCCATTCAAATTTTTGTTCGATAATCTTATGCTTGTTTATCCAAAAAGAAGATTCCCCCTTAATGAGTTGCATTATTTTCTGAATAGTTTGGTCAACTCCGAGTGAAACCAAGCAATGGCAGTGGTCGGAATAGCCATTGATGAAATCTATAAAAACACCTTTTTCTCGGGCATTTTCTCTGATATGTTGCCAAACCATCTGCCGAATCTCTTTGGTAACGAGAGATTGCTCTCGGTTTTTGGTACTCCAAACAAAATGAATATAGACTTTAATAAATGGCATAACTTTTCTTCATTTCTCCTCCTCCGATTTAATCAATAATTCATTAGGTTTTAGTACCAAAACCTTCGGAAAAGGTATGTTTTGTAGTACATTGAAATGTTTATCAAGCGTAATGATGTAGTCGGCACTTGCCGAAATGGCACAATCAACAAATTTGTTGTCGTCGGCATCTTGCGTAATCATATTCCAGAAGTAAGAAGGGCTAAACTGCTCTACAAAAGGCGAGTATGAAAGAGCAGTAAGGGTGGCTTCGGCAACTACGTAGCCATAGAAACGTTCGAGTATTTCGGCATATTCTGTCAAAATATCGGTGCTTACGCATAGCGTCAGTTTACCATCAAAGATGCTTTCATAAATCCAATAATAATCAGAAATGGGCGAAATCGCACTTACAAGTACATTCGTATCTAAAACAATCCTCATTTAGTGGTTTTATAAGGTGTGCGTTGGTGCTGCTCTGCCAACTGATTTACTTCGGCTTTGCTCAATCCTTTGGTTTCGATCACTTTTTGAGCTTCTTTTGATGCCTTTTGGGCAAAAAACTTCGATAGCAAGATTTTGATTTGTATCAAATCTTGCTCCGTAACCGACTGCTGACTAAAGGATTTGAGCAACTCTAATTGCAAAGGCGACAAGGGGGCTGTGGTAGTTTGCATAGTGTTTTTTTACGAATTTACGAATTTCTCCAAAATAAACTTGAAATTTAAAGTTTTAGTTCTTCAATAATCGCCAAAGAAGCCCTAAACGATTTTTCAAGATTTTCGATAATCGCTTTTCTATCATAAACCACTTCCTCTACCACTTTATTCGGGTTTTTAATATCCAAATCATAGCCTCGCTCAATGATGGTATCAATCGAGACCTTCCAAGCTACCTCGCTTTCTTGGCGGTTGTGCCACCATTGTTTTATTGGCTCAAACTCCTCAACTTTTATGGTTTTGGTCTTGCTATATGCTTTTTGTCCTTCGGGTAGGGTGTGTTCGTAGTACCAAATCTCTTTGGTTGGCGTGCCTTTATCAAAAAACAAAAGATTGGTATTTACGGTGGCGTAAGGGGCAAAAACACTCTGTGGTAGCCTTATGATGGTGTGTAGGTTACAGTCTTTCAGTAGTTTTTCACGTACTCGTTGTTTCACGCCCTCGCCCGTGAGGCTACCATCGGGTAGTACAATGCCTGCACGTCCGCCAGCTTTGAGCAAATGAATCATCAGAATCAAAAACAAATCGGCACTTTCTTTCGTACGGAAATTCTGCGGAAAATTCGACTCATTGCCATTGGCTACAATGCCACCAAACGGCGGATTTGCCAAGATTACGTTTACTCGGTCTTTTTCGGTAAAATTGCTCAAAGGTTGGTCGAGAGCATCGCCAAAACGAATGTTTGGTACTTCAATATCGTGTAAAATCAGGTTGGTAGTAGCCAACAAAAACGGCAGTGGTTTGTATTCCCAACCTGCAATGTTTTCGGTAATGCTTTTGAGTTGCTCAACGTTATTGGCTTGTTTTTTCAGATGCTCAATGGCACAAGTCAGATACCCACCAGTGCCACAAGCAGGGTCGAGAATCCGCTCACCAATTTTGGGGTTGATGATGTCGGTAATAAACTGCGTAATGGCTCTTGGGGTATAAAACTCGCCACTTTTGCCCGCACTTTGGAGTTCTTTCAAGATACCCTCATATAGCTCGCCAAAAGCGTGGCGGTCTTTGGCAATATTAAAATCAATTTCGTTGAGCTTGTTTAGCACCTTGCGGATATTCGTGCCGCTTTTCATGTAGTTGTTGTTGCCCTCAAACACCTCACGCACTATCAAAGCCCGACGGTTGCCAGTCGAGACATCAATATTACGCAAAGCAGGAAACAACTCACGGTCAATAAAACTGAGGAGTTCGTCGCCCGTTATTCCTTCGTCGTTGGCAGCCCATTCTTCCCAATGAAAATGGTCGGGGATTGGGCTTTTATAATTATCGTCAATGAGTTCGAGTTCTTTATCTTTATCCGAGAAAATCTTAAAGAAAAGCATCCATCCGAGCTGCTCAATACGTTGGGCATCGCCATTAAGGCCAGTGTCTTGCCACATGATATCACGGATACTTTTTATTGTGCCTGAAATGTTGGTCATTTACTATAATTTGTTTTAAAATATAATTTTTGTAACTTTACATAAGCAATTTTTGTATGCTATAACCTACACCTGTCGGGGTTGCTACAATATCGGCACGACTTACAAAAGATTGCTTTTTATGTGATTCATATAGAATATTGTTATGATAAAGGCAAAAAACAATAGTAAAAATACTATACTTTATAATTCTATCCTTGCCTCGGCTATTGCTTCAGGCAGTTTGGAAGGAATTAATATTCCACCAGATACCGCCCAAAAGATACTACAAAAAGTATTAATCAAGATAGAGAAATCTGCCTAAAAATTTGCTGCATGAGGGTATAGTCTTGATTAGCAGCCTGTTGAACAGCCTTTACATAAATTCCGAAATTTAAAGGCTCTTTTTCATCTTTGCTTATCAACTCCCAATTGGGTGGCTCATAACCGTATTTTCTGCACATCAAATTTGCTAATATCCGAGCTGCTCGTCCATTCCCCTCTCTAAAAGGGTGTATAAAGAGTAATTCAGCATGAATTTTTGCTACATCATTCAATAAATCTTCTTTTGAAGCATATCTTTTAGGTAAGTTTTTCAGCATTTCATCTTCAAAATATTGCATGGTTTGGTCTAAAAACTGAGCCGAAGCAAAGACATAACCTCCTTTTGATAAATTTACGGTTCGCCATTTTCCTGCAAAGTCGTAAAGTTCACCCAATGCCAACAAATGTATGTTTTGAATATATTTTAAGTCGAATTTAGTTTTTGAAGTTAGCTTATCAGTAAGTAAGATTTCGGCAGTTAAAAAACCTTCAAATTCGGCTAAGTCTATTTCATCTTTATTCAGAAGTCCCTGCTTATTGGGTAGGTTTTCATTCTGGTCATAAGAAGTTTGATATTTCATAAATGCCACTTATGCAGTTTTATAAATTTCGTTTTCTAATTCTTTAATAGCCTGTAAATACTTGCTTTTACCCCCAAAAGTAGTGATAATCTCGTAAGCCGAACCAAATTGGCTTAGTGGCTGCACTTTCAGAATATCAATGTTTTCTAAATTCTCAATGCCCTCTTCTCCGTATTTCTCTAAAAGTGTTTCGAGAATCTTGCGAGCTTGTTCGCCATACTTCGTAAAATAATTGCGTTTTTTTACACTTTCTACTCGGTCTTTACGGCTCAATGGAGGCTGCTCAAATGCGATGTGGCAAATAAGGTCGAACAAATCAAAATCCTTGTTTACGGCTTCTTTTAAATGTTCAATGAATATGCCTTGTTCTTCGAGTTCGGCAATGATGGCATCTTTTCTATCGGTGGCATTCCATTTATTCAAAAATTCATCTAATGAATTATATCGTGCCTGAATAATATCTTTGGTGTAATCTTTCAGACTTTTAGTAATCGGCTTACCATCATTATCGAAATACATTTCACGCTCAACCAATAGCGTAACTTCTACGCCATTCACAAAGACTTTGGTGCGTTTGTTAGGTGTTGCCGAAAAGAAATCTTTTGTTTTATAAGTCTCTTTTGTTTCGTTTACAGCATTTTCGAGTGCTACCGTTTCCTCTGCATCATATTCGCTCGAAATAGGAGCTTCTAAATCGTTTTCCTCCGCTACAATCTCCTCAAAATCGGTTTCTTCGTTTATTTCTTTTATCCGAATCGGCTCACCGTCAAAGTTTTTATCGGCAAAAAGCTCGGTCGCACTTCTAAAATCCATGATAGTAAAGAATCGTTTACCAAACTCTTCATTGATGCGAGTGCCACGCCCGATGATTTGCTTAAACTTGGTCATTGAACCAATATTGGCATCTAACACAATCAATTTGCAGGTCTGAGCATCAACGCCAGTGGTCATTAACTCCGATGTAGTGGCAATGACAGGATAAGTTTCTTCGGGGTTAATGAAATTGTCTAATTCTCGTTTGCCCTCGTCATTATCCCCAGTGATACGCACTACATACTTATCATTTGCTCGGCAAAGGTCAGGGTTTTGGTTCACTATCTCCGACCTCATTCTTTCAGCGTGTTCAATATCCTCACAAAAGATAATCGTTTTGTCAAAACGGTTAGTTGCTTTCAAGAAATCACTGATACGTTTCGCTACTTTTCGAGTTCGTTCTTCAATCACTAAGTTTCGGTCAAAGTCTTTGAGGTTATATACCCTGTCTTCTATCAGATTGCCCTGCTTGTCGAGTTTGTCTTTTTCGGGTCGCCATTGTTCCGCCCCCGAATTCATACCAAACTGCATTTTTAGGACTTTATACGGAGCTAAAAAACCATCATCAATCCCTTGTTTGAGCGAGTAGGTATAAACAGGGTCTTTAAAGTATTCGATATTACTTGTTTCTTTGGTTTCTTTAGGCGTTGCTGTCAAACCGATTTGTGTGGCATTACTGAAATACGCCAATATTTCACGCCAAGCACTATCATCCTTTGCACTACCACGATGGCACTCATCAACAATGATTAGGTCGAAGAATTCGGGTGAAAATTGTTTGTAGATATTTTTATCGTCTTCATTGCCCGATAAGCCTTGATAGAGTGCTAAATAGATTTCATAGCTTTTATCTACCTGACGATGTTCTACAACCGTCATTTTATCTTTAAAATGCTTAAAATCTCCTTTACGAGTTTGGTCGATTAGAGCGGTTCGGTCAGCTAAAAACAAAATGCGTTTCTTAACGCTGGCCTTCCATAAAATATAAGCTATTTGAAACGCTGTGTAAGTTTTACCAGTACCAGTGGCCATAATCAATAAAATGCGATTATTACCTTTTGCAATAGCTTGTACCGTGCGATTAATGGCTATTTGTTGATAGTAGCGAGGTTTTCGTCCGCTGCCATCGGAGTAATATTTTTGTAAAGCTACCTTTTCAGTAATGGGTGTATCAAGCCCTTTGAAAGTTTTGTATTTAAGCCAAATTGCTTCGGGACTCGGAAACTCATCTAAGCCAATTTCGACCTCGATGTTTTCATCTTGAGCAGTTTTGTCATGGAAAATAAAACCATCGCCATTGCTACTGAAAATGCAAGGAATATCAAGCATTCGGGCATATTCTAAACCTTGTTGCATACCTGCACCCATAGCATGGTTATTGTCTTTTGCCTCAATGATTGCAACAGGATTGTCTTTGTAGTACAGAATATAGTCAGCTCGTTTGTTTTTGGCTCGTGTAGTGAGTGAGCCTTTAACCAAGATTTTACCAGCGGTAATGTTTACCTCCTCTAAGTAGTGAATGTGCTTATTCCAACCCGCTTTTTCGATGGCAGGTGAAATGTATTTCGTGCAGATGTCTCTTTCAGATAGCAGCTTTTTGTTAAACATTACATTGTGTTGTATTAAGGTAAAAGTGTATATTGACAGTTGTGAATATCAATAAATATCAAAGATAATAAAGAAGTCTAAAAAATGCTATGCTACGATGATGAGATAGAATAGGAGGGGACACCTTTGAAAAAAATGAAGTGCTTGAACTACTAAACTTAAAATATCATGGTGTAAAAACAAAAAAGCCTTAAAATGAAGTGTTTCACTCATTTTAAGGCTTTGGAGAAGATTCTGGATTTATACTTTTTTAGCTTTGCTTTTAACAGTATTAGGAACTTTGGGTTTGTTGAGTGTTTTGCTTTTTTGAGGTTCACCAAAAATTGTAAACAACAAAAAAAGCACCCTTTTGAGGTGCTTTTTGTACTTTTCAGAGGTCCCGAGCGGATTCGAACCGCTGTAGAAGCTTTTGCAGAGCTCTGCCTAGCCTCTCGGCCACAGGACCATATTTTGAGTTTGACAACGCTCACTTACCATTTAAACAATTTTGGTTTCCGAGCGAAGCCGAGGAATCGGATTGCAAAAGTACAAGACTCATGCCAAACTCCCAAAGATTTTGTAGAAAAAAATATAAATTTTCTTTGAAAATAAAATTCTCAAAGAATTGTGTGCTTGTAAGTATTTGATAATTAGAGATTTATAATCTAACCCTTAATTCTCAATTCTTAATTCTTAATTTTCATGCAACCCTATTTGTATTTTTTTGCATCTTGGTATTGAACACAAGATTTTATGGCTAAACTTTTATCACTTTTTTCCAACGAATACGACCTCGCAAAGGCCGTACAGCGACAAGACCCCAAAGCACAGACCAAACTCTACGAAAAGTTTGCGTCGAAGATGTTGGCGGTGTGTACTCGCTACGTAGGAGATAAGATGGAGGCCGAAGATGTGATGATAGATGGTTTTATGCGGGTTTTTGATAAAATCGACCAGTTTACATTCCAAGGGAGTTTTGAAGGCTGGGTGCGTAAAATTATGGTCAACGAAGCATTAATGTATGTTCGAAGCAAAAAAATGCTGGTGGTAGATTTAGAATATGCCATCGAAGAACCCAACGAATCTTCGTTTAGCACTGACCTCGAAGCAGCCGATTTATTAAGAATAATTGAAGAGTTGCCCGTAGGTTATCGAACAGTTTTCAATCTATATGCCATTGAAGGGTACAACCACATCGAAATAGGCGAGATGCTTGGCATATCTGAAGGTACCTCAAAATCACAATTAAGCCGAGCAAGAGCAATGTTGCAGGCGAAAGTCATGAAGCTCGAAAATAAAGCTTTCGGATAATTACAAAATCAGAAAGTATTAAAGTATAAAATGTTCAATAATAGATTTCCCAATAACAAATAATCAATTCGGGAAATGAATTCGATAATAAAAATGAAAAAACATCCAGTTGACGAACTTTTTGCCAAAAAATTGGCGGAATATCGACAAGAGCCTTCTCAGAAAGCTTTCGAGAAGTTTCAGGCACGTTTGCAGGAAAAACAACAAAAACCAAAAGGTGGATTTTTCTGGGTTAATCGTAACTGGACTTACTATGCTGCGGCTGCAGGGGTGGCGATTGCTCTTTCGATTGGATTTTTGAGCCAGATAGGCTCTCCAGATGTACAAACTTTAGCAAGTGTTCAATCAACTACTACTGTGGAATTGCCTAAAACAGTTGAACCGCAAACTATGACTCCAACACTATCTAAAGCAGATGGTGCTAAGGTGCAGACAAATAATAGTCATAAAACTTCAAGAAAGCTAATAGAACGAGTTTTGGCCGAAGAAAAATCCGGCTTGGTAGCAACGACAGCTGCAAGTCCGAAATTCGATGATTCACCCGAGGAATTAGTGAGTTTAACCACCACGCAGCCAATATTTGATGAAACTCATACGGCAATTGCCGCTGCTCAGCCAACCGAAGACCCCAAAAATCAAGGTGTATTTAAAACAGATGTTGGAGAGTCGGTGGTCGTTATACTTGAACCTACAATGGCTGCCAATGAAGTAATACCAGCCATCAATGAAGATTCTGCTACTTCTGCAGAAGAAGTTGAGCGATTGAGTCAAGAAAAAGACGAGAAAGAAAAGTCGTTTATTGCCAAATTGTATGGAGAATACAAACATTTCAAATATGGCGAAAAAGTTGATTTGCAAAAGTTAGGAGTGAAAGATGTCATGGCACGTGTAGATAACAGTGTAATTAAAGAAGATATTACCGATGTGCGAGATTTCTTTCAGCGTCGTGTCGGACGTTTACAAAAAAGAGATTAATTAAAGGATAGAAAGGCAAATAAGTGATTAGGCTTGACGATTAATTCTTTGAAACTAACTGATTTTGCTAATAAATAAATAATGAACTAACTTATTGATTATAGGAATACAACGATGAAAAAACTACACTTTACCCTGCTCCTGATAATGAGCGTATTATCAGTGAAAGCTAACTTTAAATCAGATACCACCATTGTTGAATTTACCGATAAAGGTGTAAAAAAGCGTGTAACGGTTTATACGTCAAGCAAAAGAGATTTTGATTTACCCAAAGTACTCGACCTTGAAAATGTATTGAAAAGCGTGGGGGTGGATTCTTTGGAGCGTAAAAAAGCTATTGTTTTAGCAGGAAGTAACGGCGAGAAACAGGATACCATCTTAGTAGTAGCTCGCGATGGACGTGATATTAAAATTGTTTTGCGTGCTCCAAAAGAGCTATCGGTAGCTCGACAAGATACTTCTCGGAATGATAACGAAGACCATTGGAGTAGAGAAAACCGCACCTATAAATCTGAGAGCAATGAGGATGATGATAAAAAAGAAAAAAAGAGTAAAGGTTCAGGTAAATTCTTCTCACGCAGTGATTTTGGTTTATATATAGGTCTAAATAATTGGGCTAAAGGCTCTACCACCGGTTCATCGCTTGATACTTGGGGTTCAAGATACGTGGCTCTTTCTCTACAAAGAAATGCTACCCTTATCAATGGTAAGCAAGTAGATGTGGCCATTACCTATGGACCAGAAGTAGCTTGGAATAATTTTATGTTTGAGGGGAATACGGTAACTGAAATGCTTGGAAAACAAGTGGTTTTTAAAGATTTCGGACAAAACCTTTCTAAGAGTAAATTGGTAGTGCCAATGCTGAATGTTCCGATATTGCTTAATTTCGGTTTTGAAGAAGCCAAATTTAGAATTGGTTTGGGAGGTTATGTAGGTTACCGTATTGGTGGTTATCGAAAAATTAAATATGATGATGGGGGCAAGAAAGAAAAGTTAAAAGGTAGTTATGGTTTAGAAGACTTTAGATATGGCTTAACTGCCGAATTAGGAAAGAAAAAAGGCTTAACTTTCTTTGTTCGCTATGATTTAAGCGAAACTTTCAAGGTTGAGCAAATAAATGCCAAAGGTTTACAGGCATGGAGTATTGGCTTAAGATTATAGAATGCATTAGTTTCGAAGTATTAAGGCTATCTTTTTGGGATAGCCTTTTTATTTTTCAAATGTCAACTTAAGCTTTTAGAAAATATTCCCTTCTTGCAAGGCTACTGAATAAATATTCCATATTAAAAATAGTTATAAATTCGGAATGATTTATGGATAATTATGCTAGATGTATTTTACATAAATAATTGTCTATCAGTGGATTTATAAAGTTTTGTATTAGATAGCTTAGTTAGAGGGGAAATAAAAATAAAAAAAAAATAAAAAAAAGTTGCTCAACTATTTGACAAAACAAAAAAACAATATAATTTTGCACTCCGATTCAACGAGTTCACAACAAAAGACTCGTTAAGAAAAGGGAAGAAATTTAACAAGGGGGTGTACCAGAGTGGCCAAATGGGGCAGACTGTAAATCTGCTAGCGTATGCTTACGGTGGTTCGAATCCATCCGCCCCCACTCTTTACTTTAATGATTCCAAGCGGGAGTAGCTCATTTGGTAGAGCGATAGCCTTCCAAGCTATAGGTGGCGGGTTCGAGCCCCGTCTCCCGCTCTTAGTAAGTAAACAGTTAACAATATGACAGTTGTTAATCTTCAGGTCCGATTGATTGCTGTTTCGCTCGTAGCTGCTCACTGAAAAGCCTTTGTAGCTCAGTGGTAGAGCACTTCCTTGGTAAGGAAGAGGTCGGCAGTTCAATCCTGCTCAAAGGCTCTTTTCTTTCTTAAATTAACTTTAAGGAACTTCTTACCAAATTTTGAGTCCAGATAGGATTTCAAGAACCAAATTAAGCATTAGTTTTAAATTAAGTATATAAGAACAACAATAATAGACTTTATCAATCATGGCAAAAGAGAATTTTGACCGTAGTAAGCCTCACGTAAACATTGGTACCATCGGTCACGTTGACCACGGTAAAACTACTTTGACGGCTGCCATCACAAAAGTACTTGCAGAGAAAGGTTTGGCAGAGAAAAGAGATTTCTCGTCAATTGACAATGCTCCTGAAGAAAAAGAGCGTGGTATTACTATCAATACTGCTCACGTAGAATATGCAACAGCGAACCGTCACTATGCACACGTTGACTGTCCTGGTCACGCTGACTACGTTAAGAACATGGTAACTGGTGCTGCTCAGATGGACGGTGCTATCCTTGTAGTTGCTGCTACTGACGGTCCGATGCCACAAACTCGTGAGCACATCCTTCTTGCTCGTCAGGTAGGTGTTCCTCAACTTGTTGTATTCATGAACAAAGTGGATATGGTTGATGACCCAGAATTATTAGAGTTAGTAGAAATGGAAATCCGCGAATTGTTGTCATTCTACAAATTCGACGGTGATAATATCCCAGTAATTCAAGGTTCTGCTCTTGGTGGTTTGAACGGAGATGCTAAGTGGGTAGCAACTATCGAGCAATTGATGGAAGCTGTTGACACTTGGATTCCACTTCCTCCACGTGCAACAGACAAACCATTCTTGATGCCAGTTGAAGACGTGTTCTCTATCACAGGTCGTGGTACTGTAGCAACAGGTCGTATTGAAACAGGTGTTATCAACTCTGGTGAGCCAGTTGAAATCTTAGGTATGGGTGCTGAAAACTTAAAATCAGTTGTAACTGGTGTTGAGATGTTCCGTAAAATCCTTGACCGTGGAGAAGCTGGTGATAACGTAGGTTTATTGCTTCGTGGTATTGAGAAAACTGATATCAAGCGTGGTATGGTTATCTGTAAGCCAGGTTCAGTTAAGCCTCACAATCACTTCAAAGCTGAGGTTTACGTATTGAGCAAAGAAGAAGGTGGTCGTCACACGCCATTCTTTAACAAATACCGTCCTCAATTCTACTTCCGTACAACTGACGTAACTGGTGAAATCACGTTACCAGCTGGAGTAGAAATGGTTATGCCTGGTGATAATATCACTATTGAGGTGAAATTAATCAACGCTATCGCGATGGACAAAGGTCTTCGTTTCGCGATTCGTGAAGGTGGCCGTACAGTAGGTGCTGGTCAGGTAACTGAAATCATCGCTTAATCTTCCAAGATTAATAGATATTCATATAGAAAAGCGTTCTCGAAAGAGAACGCTTTTTGTTTTTATAATTACTCAAATCAAATGTCATGAGATTTGGAAAGTTGTGATTAACTTGCGTTTAAGTATTCCTAAAGCACAAAATTACTGAATAAGAGAAAGAGCAAAATTTTAGGTAATCACTCTAAATCCAATTACTTACATTCGCTCAGAGAGACTTTCTACGTGGGAAAAGTATTTTTTAGATACTATCACTATATGACTAGATACGATTAAAAAAGTAGATGCTATTTGATGAGTATTTGTTTGGAAAAACCATGAGATTGAAGAATAACTAAAAACTAAAGAACAAAAACTATAAAATATGTCTGATAAAAGAAATGCAGCAACCATTTTCATATTCATCACAATGTTGATTGATTCGATAGGGTTTGGGATAATTATTCCCGTAATGCCTTCGTTGATTTCTGAATTAGCTCATACTGATGTTAGTGGAGCTGCACGTTATGGTGGATTTTTATTTGCGGCTTATTCCGTTATGCAATTTATATGCTCACCTATAGTGGGTGGATTGAGCGACCAATATGGTAGAAGACCCGTTTTATTGGCTTCATTATTTGGCTTTGGCCTTGATTATGTATTGCTAATCTTTGCTCCCACAATTGAGTGGTTATTTGTAGGACGTTTGATTGCTGGGGTGATGGGAGCAAGTTTCACAACTGCTGCAGCGTATATGGCCGATATTAGTACTCCAGAGAAAAGAGCCCAAAATTTTGGTATGATTGGAGCGGCATTTGGCTTAGGTTTTATCATTGGGCCAATTATTGGTGGTTTAGCGAGTGATTTCGGTACTCGTGTACCATTTATGGTGTCGGGCGTCTTAACACTGATAAACTGGCTTTATGGATTCTTTATTTTACCAGAATCACTAAAGCTTGAAAATCGCCGTAAATTTGATTGGAAAAGAGCAAATCCTGTGGGTGCTTTATTGAATTTACGCCGTTTCCCAATGTTGATTGGCTTGGTTGCGGCATTGTTTTTGGTTTATATTGCCAATTTTTCAACTCAAGGAACTTGGTCATATTATGTAAAAGAAAAGTTTAATTGGACGAATCAAGAAATAGGTTGGTCACTGACATTCATTGGTTGTATGATTGCTTTAGTACAAGGTGGACTTACGCGAGTGGCTATTCCGAAATTAGGGGCAAAGAATTCAATATATATTGGCTTTATGTTTACAATTATTTGTTCGATTACTTATGCTTTTGCCAATCAAGGTTGGATGATGTATGCCATTATGGTGCCATTTTCGTTGGGTGGTTTAGCAGGGCCTGCTATGCAAGGTATTATTTCTACTCAAATTCCTGCCAACGAACAAGGAGAATTGCAAGGTTCACTGACAAGTTTAAATAGTGTAGCAGCCATTATCGGCCCAATTTTGATGACTTCTCTTTTTTATAAGTTTACCGAAAAAGGAGCTCCTATTTATTTTCCGGGTGCACCTTTTATGGCGGCAGCAGTGCTCAGTTTATTAAGTTTATTATTAATTGTGAGAACACTGAATAAAGATAAAGTCTAAGAAAAATAGGTGGAGTTTTATAAAAAAGGCTAAGATTTTCAAATCTTAGCCTTTTCATTTATATACTTAAATATTTCATTAGTAAATCATACCGTTCTTGCTCAATGCTATCGATGGGCTCGTGGGCATAGCTAGCTTCTACTGTATAACCAAATCTTTCGAGAGTGGCTATGATAGAGTTGATGCTTTCTCGATTAATTTTAAGCGTAAGAGTTGCCGAGTCATTGAAAGTATTACCCGAAAAATAACTACTAAGTACTTTAGCGTTATCTGATTCTATCAAACGACTAATTTCGGCCAATGAATAATCACGGTTTTTGATTGAAACAACCAAAACCGCCCCTGGTTCTTGGCTACCGAGTAGTTCAGCAAATTTGTTGTAAACATCGGTTGCAGCTACAAGACCTATAAAGTTTTGTTCTTCATCTAAAACTGCAAGTACTTGTAAATGATATTTCGAGAGGAGGCCTAGTGATTCGTAAATATGCTGAGAATCATTGATTGTAATTTCTGAAAATTGAAGCATTACATCAGCTAATGGCATATCTTCATCATAATCCATCAAGATATCTTCACTGACAATTCCTGCATATTTTCCCGCATCGACTACAATTAATTGCCCAATACGGTTTTCTTCCATCCAATTCAAAGCATCTCCAACACTATCAGAGGGCTTCAAAACAGGCAAATCGTGGTTGATAATTTCGGTAATTGTCATTGAAAATGAAATATCTAAATAGTTTAATAAAATCGTTAAACAGCTACTTCAGCCTGAATTTTATCAAGAAATTTCTCAAGATAAACATTAAATTCTGCTGGACGCTCCATCATTGGGGCATGGCAGCATTTGTCAATAAAGTAGAGCTCAGAGTTTTTTATGAGTCGATTAAATTCGAAACCTACATGCGGAGGGGTAATGGTATCATTAAGCCCCCAAATTAAGCAAGTTTTTACATATATGCTTTGAATCTCTTTCGACATATTGTGTCGTTGAGCTGATTTGGCAATTTGCACAATATTCATACATTTCGGAATGCTCGATGTAATTTCAAAACATTCGTCAATTAATTCTTTTGTTGCGGTGTTTGGGTCGTAGAAAGTATAAGCTACTCGTTCCTTGATATATTCGTAACTACCACGTTTAGGAAACGAGCCCCCCATGGTGTTTTCGAATAGCCCCGAACTACCGGTAAGTACCAATGCCTTGATATTCTCTTGGTGTGAAAGTGTATAAAGAAGACCAACATGGCCACCAAGCGAGTTACCAAGAATGATAAAATCCTTGAGTTCTTTATATGTAACGAAGCGTTCGATAAAAGCCCGTAAACCTTCTAAACTTGCCTCACGCATGGGCATATCATAAATAGGCATTACAGGTATTACTATTCTACAACGGTGTTTGAAACCTTCGATTACATCATCAAAGTTACTCAATGCTCCAAAAAGCCCGTGTAAAATCAATAAAGTATCGCCTTGACCTTCATCAATGTATTTAAACTCGCCTTCGTGTTTTACTTCGTAATTCATTCTTTCAATTAAAAATTCTAACTACTGTTTCCAGTATAATGGTTTTTGTATTGTACGCTAACAAAATACCTCTTGTGAATGTTAAGCTAAAAGAAATTCAGATAGCCAAGCATGATTTGTAACTTACAAGATGGTATATTTGTGGATATTAAAGACAAAATAGGGCTTTAAATTCGAATTTTCAAAACTTTTAATTTAAAAACGTCAAACCTACCATAAAAGTTTATGAATGATTTTTCAACTGTTATTATCGGTGGTGGAATATCGGGGTTAACCTGTGCAAAATATTTGAATGAAAAAGGCTATAGTTTTCTATTACTTGAAGGCTCAGATGCCTTAGGAGGGCGTGTAAGAACCGATAATGTAGATGGTTTTTTACTTGATAGGGGCTTTCAAATTTTATTAACAAATTATCCAGAAGCAAAGAAAATACTTAATTATAGTAACCTTGATTTAAGATATTTTAATTCTGGGGCTATGATAAAAACTGAAAAGGGATTTATGAAAATGGAAAACCCTTTCAAGAATAAAATGGCATATCTAACAATGGCATTTTCATCGGTTGGTACGCTTAGTGATAAATTGAAAATAAGAAAATTTGCCAATGAATTAGCCGAAATTTCAGAGGATGAAATTTTCAATATGAATGCTACTGATACCCTTTCGTTTTTAAGAAGCTACGGTTGGAGCGATAAAATGATTAATAATTTCTTCAAACCATTTTTTGGGGGTGTATTTCTTGAAAATGAATTGGCTACTTCAAGCAATTTCTTTCAGTTTGTATTTAAGCAATTTTTTAAAGGCGATGCCGCAATCCCCGCCGAAGGAATGCAGGCTATTCCTGAACAAATTGCTGAGATGTTGCCCAAAATTAGTATTCGTAAAAATGCACGTGTGAAAGGTTTTGAAGGAAACCAATTATTTTTAGATGGGGGTGAGGTAATTACAGCCGATAGAATTGTGGTAGCAACTGACCCTAAAACAAGCGATGAACTTTTAGGTGAAAACACCGAACGGGCATATAATACAACAACCTGTACGTATTTTTCAGCCGAAGTTTCGCCGTTGAAAGGACAAAAATTTATAGCCTTGAATCCAAATCGTAAGAGTGTCGTGCATAATGTATGTGTACCGAGTGATATTTCCTCGCATTATGGTCAGGGTGGCAAAACATTGATTTCGGTAAGTACACAAGGTTTAGAAAAATTAGATGAACGTAACCTAACGAACCGAATCAAACGTGAATTATTCGAGTGGTTTGGTGCTCAAGTAAACGTTTGGAAGCACTTAAAAACTTACCATATCCCAGAATCATTGGTGCAATACCGAGCAGGTGATGAAGTTCAGCAATTAAAACTAAGCGGTAATCTTTATCGCTGCGGCGATTACTTGGCCTATCCATCGCTCAATGCTGCTATGAAAACTGGTCGTGAAGTAGCACAGATGATTATGGAATAATTAAAATTTATCATTTCTAATATTAAATGATGATTTTGGGGCGAAAACAATTTTTACATTACTCATTTTAAAATATACATTAACCGAATATGCTCAGTCCAGAATGGCAAGTTGCCAAAGAATACAAAGATTTGACCTACATGAAGCGTAATGGCGTAGCTCGTATTGCATTTAATCGCCCAGAGGTACGTAATGCATTTCGCCCAAAAACTGTTTTCGAACTCATTGATGCTTTTGAGGATGCTCGAAATGACGCTTCAATTGGTGTGGTATTATTATCGGGAGAAGGTCCTTCTCCTAAAGATGGTGGTTGGGCATTTTGTAGTGGCGGCGACCAACGTGCGAGAGGAAAAGATGGCTATAAAGACGAAATGGGGGTAGGACGCTTAAATATTTTGGAAGTTCAACGCCAAATTCGTTTCATGACAAAACCTGTCATTGCGGTAGTTACTGGTTGGGCAGTGGGTGGTGGGCATAGCCTCCACGTGGTATGTGACATGACGCTAGCTAGTAAAGAACATGCCATTTTCAAGCAGACAGATGCCAATGTAGCCAGTTATGATGCGGGCTATGGCTCAGCGTATTTGGCTCGTCAAGTAGGACAAAAACGTGCAAGAGAGATTTTCTTTTTGGGCAGAAACTATTCGGCACAAGAAGCCTTCGAAATGGGGATGGTGAATGCCGTAATTCCGCATGAAGAATTAGAAGAAACGGCTTATCAATGGGCACAAGAGATTTTAGAAAAGAGCCCAATGGCTATTCGAATGCTAAAATATGCTTTCAATATGATTGATGATGGTTTAGTAGGGCAGCAGATTTTTGCTGGAGAGGCTACTCGTTTAGGTTATATGACCGATGAAGCCCGTGAGGGTCGTGATGCTTTTTTAGAGAAACGTAAACCTGATTATGATAAATTTCCGAAATATTCATAATTGATACATTTATAAAAGTGTAAAATAAAACCCTCAGTTCGTTATGTAACAAACTGAGGGTTTTCTATATCTCTTGATAAATTATTGACCTAATTGCTCTAGTTTTTTATGAAACTTTCTTGAAACAGGAATTTCATGTTTAGTTCGTGCAATTCGTAAACGATAGCCACGAGCATTGCCTTCAACTTTATGAATACCACGCATATTTACTACAAAATTACGGTGTAAGCGAACAAATTGTGGGTGAGCCGCTAACTCTTTCTCTACTTGTGAAAGTGGCGTTTGAATGGTTGTTTTTTCTACGCCCATTAAGCTTTGCCAATAAAAATCAGTTGAATCTTTAGATGTTTCAGCGTAAATTAATTGATTGGGTACCAAACTTAGCTTTTTCCCACTTTCACCAAACACCATTACAGGAAATAACTGTTGGCTTGCAGGTGGGTTAATTGAACCTAAGCTGCTTGTAATGTTCTCGGCATTGCTTGTAAACTTATTATGAAACAAGCCTTGTTGAATGAAAGTAATGACTGCTGCTGGAATTATGCTTATGGCCGTAGCTACTAATATATTGACAATTGAAAATTGCGTGATAGCAAATACTTGAGCGTAAAACATAATTAAAATTCCAACAACGAATACACTTACTGTAAGGTGAGTAATCTGACGAGCTACCGTCCAAGTTTGGTCGTTGTAGAAGTTTGGTAAAGCAATTGGAAAAATAAATTTAGCAATGAGCATTCCAATAAATGCTACTAAACCAAAACCTGCTAGAAACAGCGTTTTTGATTCATGATTAAATTCAGCAAGGCCGAAAGGTTGTACACCCGTTGCTACTATTGCTACGAATAAACCTACTAAAAGCGAGATAATAAACCCGCGAGTAGAGCTAATTGAAGTAGCCATCGGTTTGTTAAGAGAATCAGTAAAATTGTTTAGAATCTTCGCCGTAAAATTGCTTAATTTCTTCATTATGTAATCTTAAAAAGGTTTTTGTTAGACCCGATATTTGATGTTTTTATATAAAACTTCAAAAACTATACCAAATTGGGGTGCAAAGATAGCTGATTCGGTTAGAAAAGTATCATTTGCACAGATTAAAAACCTTTATTTTGTCTTCTGATTATCAATTATTTAATTAATTCTACCCAACCCTTGATGGTAGTCGGAACTTCATCGGCTTTATCTAATCGCTGAATTGTTACTTGTGAAACATAGAAATAAGTCCCACTTGGAAGTTCTGCTCCGTTATTTCCTTTACCATCCCAATTTAAAGTATTTCCACTTGATTCGTAAACTTTTGCACCGTAGCGGTTATAAATTTCAATGCTTATTGTCTTGATAAATGCCGAGCAAGTCATAGGTGTAAACGTATCATTTTTACCATCACTGTTTGGCGTTAATACGTTTGGTAATTCAACAATCGGACAATTATCCTTACAAATGATATTGCTTGGGGCACTTTCAATATTCAAACGATTGACCGCCGTAATATAGTAACATCCTGCAAAACCATCTTGAATCGGTTTATTATGTGTGAACGTAGTTTCTGGAGCCGTTACTGAAGCTAAAAACTTGGGTTGTTCATCTTTGTAGCGAGCATAATAGATGTTATACTTCAAAATATCTACTCTACATACAAGACCGTTGGCACTCGATGGGGTTCGCCAGCTAAAGGTATTCGAAAGCGTATTTGATTCGCAAATAGCTTTTCTATCGAGATTTTCACAGTTGATTTCTGCTGAACTAAACGTTGGCGGACAAGGCGGGGTATTATCAATCGGACTACCACAAGATACCTGCGACATATTATAGAGTAAACCAAATTGTGGCAAGCGGGCGTATGCACCCACAGTTTCAACCTTATAGCAGTATGAAGTATCTACTTTCATGGTAATAGTATTGATACCATCATCAGGGTATCTATCTACACCGTCATCTTGGTAGGTATAAGTATTAACGGCTGTAACTGCAACCTCTGCAATGATATTAAAAGTACCTGGACTGGTTCTTGATTCACGATAAATTCGATGTCGACGGTTATCATTGCTCCAAGGCACATTGGCTTGCCAAGTTAATCTAACTTTCTGAGCATCAGAGGCAGCCGTAAGCCTTACGCTACTAGCAATCTGACTTTCGGCTAAAACCTTCTCTCCCTCATATAAGAATGCTACCCTGTAAGTGTACCCGTTTTGCTGTGTGTTTAGTCCACCATCGACAAAAATGGTATCAGCAGCTTTGTTGACTTTAGTTGGAATGCTGGTTACGAGTTGGAATGCCCCACCATTAATGCCGGTAGCACGATAGAGTTTGTACTGATAGGGGCCTTTGTATTGAGTAGAATCGAATCCGAGTGGGCGAGTCCATTTAATGGTAATTCTACCAGTTGTCACATTGGTTGTTTCTACACTTACATTGGTAATAACTGAGGCTCTCTGAGGAAGTTCGCTTCCTACGCAGGCTTCATTCGAAGGACTGCTTGGAATCGAAACAAAATCGGAAGCAGCTAAGCTTGCTACTAAACTATAGCTGTAAATCTTACCATTTTCAGTTTTTGTATCTAAATATAAAGTATCTTTTACTGAAACACGAGCAACTTCAACAAAACCCAGAGAAGCGGGCAAGCCAAGCTCACATTGTGCAGGAATATAATTTGAGCAACCCTCTTTGCGATAAACAATAATTTGAGCATTCGTGATACTACAATCAGGGTATTTTTGCCAACGTACTTCAATACCACGCTCAGTGTTTCTGGCCGTTAGCCCCCTCGGACGAGGCGGAATAACTTTAATTTTCACAGTTTTAATATCTATAAGCTGAACTGCAAAGCGTCCGGGGTAATCTTCCACTTTAAATAATACATCATAAGCCTGTTCACGTACGTGCTTACAGTTGGTTTCCCAAGTAAAGGTGCCTTCGGCAGGGCTTTTTTGGATAAGGTTTATTGGAATGAAATTGGCTGCTTGCAAGGCTACATAGTTGGCACTTGCCCCCGAAGCATCACGGTTATAAACCCCACTATTAGTTGTGATTTTTATGTTATTACCATCGGCATCTCGTGCTGATACCTTAAACTCAACCTTTTGCCCAGCTTCCACACAAATTTGACTTGGAACTGTCAGAATCGGTCTTTTATTAGGAGTTTCTACCACGATAATTTGCATATCTCGGGTTATTTCCCCAATCTTAGTATATTGGCCATTGGCTCCTTTCCGCCACTCTTCAATAATAAATGCCACATTTATCTGATATTGAGGGGTTGTCCACTTACCAGGGGCATTCCAGATTAAATCGCCCGTGAGTGGGTTTATACTAAATGTAGATGGTCCCGACCCATCTTCTGTTAATAGATTCGTGCCAAGGGTTGAAGGGTCTTTGTAGCCAGTAATAACTTCTCCAGCACCTGTACCCTCACCAAAATCTCGCTTCGGAGTTGTGAGGCGATACGCCAAACTATCACCATCGGCATCGAAAGCACCCGGGTTATGAATAAATTTATTACCCACACTTGCGGTATCAATAGGTATATTAAGGAGCACAGGCGTGTTATTTAGTCCTAAAGTACCATTTACTACAATTGTTGTTTCAACGAAAAAACTAATCTCGTCGGTTCTACCGGGTAAGTTAACGGTATTGGCGTTTCGATTCGAGATGGCACACGTAATAGTATATCTACCCTGAGAAGGAAAGGTAAAGGTAGTATCATACACATTACACATGGTAGCAGTATTAATCAGTGTTTTTTTCTTACGCTTGACCGTGTAGGCTGGGACACCATTCACACCAAAATAAAAATTTACTGTGTTTTGCCCTTCATTGGCAGTTACACCATTTATTTGGTCAGTATAAGTAGTTAAGGTGACTCGATAAGTAAGACTCGTCGTAGATATTCGCTTAGCTGTAATTTCGCCAGCCCGGATATGGGTTGCCCTCGCATTTGAAATAGCTAAAAGTCCAATAACAAATGTAAAAAGTAAAAATTTCAATGCTTTCATAGACCAAGGTTTGGTATTTACATAAACATAAACGAAAATTTCGTAAAGGTTGTGTTAAGAATGAATAGATTTTTTGAAAACAATTTTACAAAACAAACTGTTGGATTTTTAAAACGATAATAAATTATCAAAAAAGTGAAAACTTTTATTGATTCTAATCTATTTGTGGCTTACTTTTGGGCGATGAAAGTAATTGTACTTTTCAAAGGAATGTAAAATTCGTCAATTGTCCATTAAATTTATTAAATAAGGCTATGTCTTGGCTCACAAAAACGTTAACAAGTTCAATTGGAAAGAAAGTCCTGATGTCACTTACAGGGTTATTTCTTTGTACTTTTCTATTAGTACACCTCATAGGAAATCTCCAGCTATTCAAACACGATGGCGGGTATGCTTTTAATAAGTATGCGGTTTTCATGACTACTTTTCCTTTAATTAAGGTAGTTTCATACGTGAACTACGCCTTAATTCTTTTCCATGCTTTTTGGGGGCTATACCTCGAATTCCAAAATCGTAAGGCTCGTCCAGTTCGTTATGCAGTTGTAAAAAACTCATCTACGTTCTCAAGTCGCAATATGGCAATTCTTGGTACAATCCTATTGGTTTACATTGTGGTTCACATGGGCGATTTTTGGTATAAATTCCACAATGAGCCGCTTCCTTACGTGAAATACACTGAAAACGTAACTACGGGACAAGTTGTAACTGAAAAAATGCCTGAAACCTACACTCAAGAAGTGAAAATGGTTGATATGGTAAATGAAGCAGAGGGGACTCATACTTACATCGTAAAAGATTTATATGAGCAGGTTGGTGTATCATTCAAAAATCCATTATTGGTGATTTTCTACATCTTAGGTATGATTGCCGTAGGATATCACTTATATCATGGTTTCCAAAGTGCATTCCAGACTTTAGGTTGGAATCACCCTAAATACACACCACTCGTGAAGTTCATCGGTACTTGGATTTTTGCAATCGCAATTCCACTAGGTTTTGCTGCAATGCCAATCTACTTCTTCTTACAATAATATTAACGGGTAATTGATAATAACAGAATAATCGATAGAATAATATGTCAGATAAATTAATTTCCAAGATACCTGAAGGAGCACTTTCAGAAAAATGGACAAAGTATAAATCGACTGTGCCGTTAGTAAACCCAGCCAACAAACGTAACCTTGAAATCATCGTTGTTGGTACAGGTCTAGCCGGTGCTTCTGCCGCTGCTACTTTGGCCGAGATGGGTTATGCTGTAAAAGCATTTTGCTTTCAAGATTCACCACGCCGTGCTCACTCAATTGCAGCACAAGGTGGTATCAATGCTGCGAAAAATTACCAAAACGATGGTGACTCTACGTACCGTTTATTCTACGATACAATTAAAGGCGGTGACTATCGTGCAAGAGAGGCAAACGTACATCGTTTAGCTGAAAACTCTGCTAATATCATTGACCAATGTGTGGCTCAAGGTGTACCTTTCGCTCGCGATTACGGTGGTATGTTGAAAAACCGCTCTTTTGGTGGTACGCAAGTAAAACGTACTTTCTATGCTGCTGGTCAAACTGGTCAACAATTACTTTTGGGAGCTTATTCTGCATTAGAGCGTCAGGTTGGTCTTGGAAATGTGAAGATGTACTCTCGCCACGAAATGCTTGAAGTTGTAATGATTGATGGCAAAGCTCGTGGTATCATCGCAAGAAATTTAGTAACTGGTGAGTTGGAGCGTCATTTCGGACACGCAGTATTGCTTTGTACAGGTGGTTACGGAAACGTATTCTATCTTTCAACCAATGCAATGGGCTCAAACGTAACTGCTATTTGGAAAGCTCACAGAAGAGGTGCATTTTTTGGAAACCCATGTTTCACACAGATTCACCCAACTTGTATTCCAGTTTCAGGCGACCACCAATCAAAACTTACTTTGATGTCGGAGTCGTTGCGTAACGATGGTCGTATCTGGGTTCCTAAGAAAAAAGATGACCCAAGAGCTGCTAATGATATTCCAGAAGACGAACGTGATTATTATTTGGAAAGACGTTATCCTGCATTCGGTAACCTCGTACCACGTGACATTGCTTCACGTGCTGCAAAAGAGCGTTGCGATGCTGGATACGGCGTAGGAACAACCAAACAAGCGGTTTACCTTGATTTCCGTTATAATCTTATCAATAAGTATGGCCGTGCTGAAGCTTCTAAATTAGGTATCGAAAATCCAACTATAGACCAATTAGTAGCTTTAGGTAAAGAAGTAGTAAAAGAAGAATACGGTAACTTGTTTGATATGTACAAACAAATTACTGGTGAAGACCCTTACGAAGTACCAATGCGTATTTATCCTGCCGTTCACTACACAATGGGTGGTTTGTGGGTAGATTACAATTTGATGACTACCATTCCGGGTCTTTATGCTCTCGGAGAAGCTAACTTCTCTGACCACGGAGCCAACCGCCTCGGAGCATCGGCATTGATGCAGGGGCTTTCAGATGGATACTTCGTTATTCCTTATACAATTGGTGCATACCTTTCAGGTGAAATCAAAACTAAATCAATTCCAACTGATCACCCTGCGTTCGTAGAGGCTGAGAAGGGAGTTAGAGATAGAATTAATCAATTAATTAATATCAAAGGAACTCAATCTCCAGAATCTCTTCATAAGCGTTTAGGAAAGATTATGTGGGAAAAATGCGGTATGGCTCGTAATGAGCAAGGCCTTAAAGAAGCAATCGAAGAAATTCGTGCTTTGAAGAAAGAGTTCTGGTCAGATGTAAGAGTTTTAGGTGATGCCGATGGCTTCAACCCAGAACTTGATAAGGCTGGCCGCGTAGCCGATTTCATTGAACTAGGCGAATTGATGTGTTTAGATGCCCTTACTCGTAATGAGTCATGTGGTGGTCACTTCCGTGAAGAATATCAAGAAGATGGTGGTGAAGCAAAACGTGATGACGAAAACTTCATGTTTGTTTCAGCATGGGAATTCAAAGGTGAATCAGAATGGGAATTGAATAAAGAACCATTGGTTTACGATAACATCAAGATTGCTCAAAGAAATTATAAATAGATTTGATGATTTGTAAATTTGATGATTTGAAGATGTGAAATCAAATCATCAAATTTGTATAATTAGAGTTTGAAGATGAGAAATGATAAAGAAAATTTAATTATCAATGAAACACTTCAATTCTCAATTAAAATCATTAAATATTGTGAAGTTTTAGAACAAAATAGAAAAATAGTAATTGCCAAACAGTTACTCAGAGCTGGAACTTCGATTGGTGCAAATGTTTGGGAGGCTCAGAATGCAGAAAGTAAAGCAGATTTTATTCATAAAATGAAAATTGCTTGCAAAGAAGCCGATGAAGTTAAATATTGGTTAAAAATTTGTGAATTAGCCGATAGTTATATTTCTCCAGATATAGAATTAGTAGAAGATTTAGAAAGAATAAATAGAATTTTATCGAAAATTGTAAGTAGTTCAAAAGGATAAAACTTTATAAATCTTTATATCTTTAGTTTAAAAATATTTTTTCTTAATCACAAGATTTGTTGAGTCGAAACCATTTTCAAATCTTCAAATCTTCAAATTATCAAATTTATCAAGATGCATGGTAATATGACAATAAATCTAAAAGTTTGGAGACAAAAAAACAGTAAAGCTACTGGCAATCTCGAAACTTATGAAGTGAAAGGCGTTTCAGAAGATATGTCTTTCTTAGAAATGTTCGATGTATTAAACGAACAATTAGTATCTGAAGGTAAAGAACCAATTGCCTTCGACCACGACTGCCGTGAGGGTATTTGTGGTATGTGCAGTATGTATATCAATGGTCGCCCGCATGGGCCGCTACAAGGTGTAACTACTTGCCAATTACACATGCGTAGTTTTAAAGATGGCGATACTATCGTGGTTGAGCCTTGGAGAGCTACTGCATTTCCAGTGATTAAAGACTTAGTAGTTGACCGTACATCATTCGACCGCATCATTGCATCGGGTGGTTTCGTTTCGGTAAATACTGGTAATGCTCAAGATGGTAACTCATTACCAATACCGAAAAATGAAGCAGATAAAGCTTTTGCTGCTGCGGCTTGTATCGGTTGCGGTGCTTGTGTAGCTGCTTGTAAAAATGCTTCAGCGATGTTATTTGTTTCGGCAAAAGTTTCTCAATTATCACTCCTTCCACAAGGACAAGCTGAGCGTCAGGACCGTGCTCTAAACATGGTTGCTCAGATGGATGCAGAAGGTTTCGGTAGTTGTACAAACACAGGTGCTTGTGCAGCTGAGTGTCCGAAAGAAATTTCATTAGAAAATATCGCTCGCTTGAACCGTGAATATTTAGGTGCAAGTATGACGAAATAAGAAATTTCATGATAGAAATAACAAAAATCCCTGCCTCGAAAGAAGCAGGGATTTTTGTTTCAAGCCATATTTAGTGAATGTTTACTATGCATAAGTATTTAACATCACAGGCATTACAAGCATTAGTGTATCTTCATTCTCTGTTTTCTCAACAGGAATAATCAATCCAGCACGATTTGGCTGCGACATTTCCAACGAAATATTCTTCACGCTTAGGTTATTCAACATTTCAATCAAAAACTTGGCATTGAAACCGATTTCCATTTCTTCACCATCGTATTCGCACGAAAGCTTTTCAGTGGCTTCGTTAGAATAATCTAAATCTTCAGCAGAAATGACCAATTCATTTTGCGAAATTTTTAAACGAATTTGGTGCGTAGTCTTATTCGAGTAAATTGAAATACGCTTCAATGTGCTCAATAATTCTGCACGTTCGATACGTAATTTATTCGGATTATTTTGAGGAATCACGTTTTCGTAATCAGGGAAACGCTCATCAATCAAACGGCAAATCATTTTAATATGCCCAAAGCTAAAGAAAGCATTAGAGTTGCTAAATTCAGCTTTCACAGGCATTAATTCGCTTGGAAGTGATGATTTCAACAAGTTTAAAGCCTTACGTGGTAAAATCATTGAAGTATTATTCGGTGATTTTACATCCTCACGACGGTAACGAATCAGGCGGTGGCCATCAGTGGCTACAAAAGTAGTGGCTTGGTCAGATACTTGTACAAAAACTCCCGTCATCGCAGGACGTAAATCGTCGGTGCTTGTCGCAAAAATAGTATTAGCAATGGCCGACGCAAGTGTATCAGAGTCCATTTCAATACTAAAGTTTCTGTTTACTTGTGGTACACGCGGGAAATCCATCGGATTTTCGCCTGCCAATTTATATCTACCATTAGCGGTTACTAACTCAGTACCAAAGGTTTCGGCATCAATATTTATCTGCACAGGTTGCTCAGGCAAGCTGCGTAAAGTATCTAATAATAAACGAGCAGGCACTGCAAATGAACCACTATCACGAGAGTCAACTTCAAATTCAGTAATCATTACAGTTTGCATGTCCGAAGCCGTAACCGTCAAGTTGTTCTTATCCAATTGAAACAAGAAATTCTCAAGAATCGGCACAATCGGATTACTCGCAATCACACCATTGATTGTCGAGAGGTGTTTTAGTAGACTAGATGATGAAATAACAAATTTCATGGTTTTTATCTGGTTTTTTCTTTTATAGCTTCAATTTTAATCCTGCTGTACGAAAATTATGCCAAAATTTTCATGTACGAGCAAGTCAGCAAAAGTAGTGAAAATTATAAATATCCCCAAGAAAAAAGGCTATTGGTTTCCCAATAGCCTTTTTAAAAAATGATGAAGTTCGAACTGCGACAGTTAAGGTATTATAACACGTTTAATCTACTCTGTACTAATGTTTTGGCTAATAATGCAAACTTGATTCGGTCTGGAACTCTGATACGTTCATGCTGAATTCTGCTGGCCGCAGTCTGCTTAATTCTACCAAAAAGCTTTAAATAATATACATATGCTAAGTAAACACCTTTGCGTGCTCCTTCGGGCAAGCCCATGATTCCACGATAAGCATTATCGAAATCTTGCTGGATATCATCTTCAATTTTAGCTTTGGCAGAAATATCAAAATTATCAAAATCAACTCCTGGGAAATAAACACGTCCGCGGTCGCTGAAATCACTTTTCAAGTCACGTAAAAAGTTTACCTTCTGAAAAGCAGCCCCTAAACTACGAGCATCAGCTTTGAGTTTGTCATATAATTCACTATTTCCTTCACAAAAAACTCTCAAACACATCAAACCCACAACTTCTGCCGACCCATATATGTATTCGTTGTAGCCAGCATCATCATAAGCGATATTGTAAAGGTCCATTTCCATGCTGTGCAAGAAAGCTTCGATTAAATCGTGTTCAATCTTGTATTTTCTTACAACTTTTTGAAAAGAATGTAAAACAGGGTTTAAACTTATTCCCTCTTCTATGGCAAGATAAGTTTCTTCTTTATATCTATCAAGTAGGGTTTTCTTGTCAAAGCCATGAAATGTATCTACAATTTCATCGGCATAACGAACAAACCCATAAATTCCAAAAATAGGTTCGTGGAACTTCTTGTCAAGTGTCTTGATACCTAACGTAAAGGATGTACTGTAAAGCTCGGTTATTAGCTTACTACAACCAAAAGTTGTTTTTTCATACAAATCCAACATGATATTTCTTCGTTCAAACTGTTAGGAAAATAGATTTAGTAGATTCTAAAAAATATTAAAAAACATGAGCAATGTCATTGTGTATCATTTCTTTGAATCAATTAAAATAATAAACTAACAAAGCCATAAACTGTTTAAAATTTTTTAATATTATTTTTATAGGTAACAAAGCTTACCTTTTATTTAGGTAATACAGTAGCAGCTAGATACTTCTCACAGATTTTCTTTCATGACTTGCTTCGCTACAACTAAACCCGAAATCAAGGATGGCGGAACACCTGGGCCTGGTACTGTTAGTTGCCCTGTATAGTATAGGTTCTTTACCTTTTTATTTTTAAGACTTGGTTTTAAAAATGCCGTTTGCATTAATGTATTGGCTAAGCCATAGGCATTGCCTTTATAAGAATTGTACTCTTTCTTAAAATCATCAACTGCAAAGCTACGTTTGTACACTACATGATTTCTTATATCATGCCCAACGTAAGCTTCAAGTCTATCCATTATTATATGGTAATACTTTTCTCTGGTCTCTTCGTTATCTTTAAGGTCAGGAGCAATCGGAATTAAAATAAATAAATTTTCGCAGCCTTCTGGAGCAACACTGTTGTCGGTCTTAGAAGGGGCCGAGGCGTAAAATAATGGTTTAGATGGCCACTTCGGATTGGTATAAATTTCGTCAGCATGTACATTAAAGTCTTCATCAAAAAATAAATTATGATGCGTAAGTTTATCCACTCCACGATTTACGCCCAAATAAAATAATAATGATGAGGGAGCCATCACTTGCTTATCCCATTGAGCATCGCTGTAATTACGATTTTCGTTGCTGAGCATTTTATTTTCGATATGCTCATAGTCAGCACCACCAACAACCACATCTGCATCATATTTTCCTTTGGCCGTAATTACCCTTTTCGCTTCTTTACCAATAACCTCTATCTGTAAAACAGGCTCATCTAATTTAAACTTAACACCCTTCTCTTCTGCTAATGCCACCATACCTTTTACAATCTCGTGCATTCCACCCATCGGATACCAAGTGCCAAGAGCAATCTCAGCATAGTTCATCAAACTATATAAGGCTGGCGTATTTTGTGGGGTAGCTCCTAAAAACAAAATCGGGAATTCCATGAGCTGCAATAAACGCTCATTTTTGAAAAACTTACGGATGTGTTTTCCAAAAGACGCAAACAAGTCTAAGCTGATTGCTTTCGATACTAATCGAATATCAAAAAACTCGGTAATCGAAATACTAGGTTTCCAAACAAACTCCCCAATACCCACATCATATTTATACTTCGATTCTTCCAAGAAATCTCTAAGCTTTGTGCTACTGCCTATTTCTATACTTTCAAAAAGTTTTTCTAACTTTTGCATATTGGCCGGTAGCGATATTTCTTCTTCCTTATTAAATATAACCTTATATGAAGGGTCGAGTCTTACCAAATTATAGTAGTCAGAAGGTTTCTTGCCAAACTCAGCAAAGTAGCGTTCGAAAATATCAGGCATCCAGTACCAGCTTGGTCCCATATCAAACACAAAACCATCTTTTTCAAATACTCTAGCTCTTCCGCCAGCCATTGAGTTTTTCTCAATAATCGTTACATCAAAACCTTCATCAGCTAATTTAGTAGCCGCCGATAAGCCTGCAAAGCCTGCACCAATAACAATAACCTTCTTCATAGAAAATACGTCAAACAAAATATGAAATACTGAGCTGAATATTAGCTCATTTAAAAAACAGTATTATATACATTATATATTTAGCAATTGAAACTAATACATACTACTCAGAAAACCTATATACACGCTATTTGTTTAAACAAACCCAAATTACTTTATAATTCTTTGAGATTCGAATAGTAAGTTTTGAAATTAGTAGGAAATCGCTTCCAAATCTTCCCACAACTGAATTGATTCAGTTTAAGAAAAGATAATCCTTTGTTTTTTAGGCATGGAATTGATTCCGTGATAAAGTATTATTGGAAAAATTCGTTTGTAATTAAGTAAATCCAAAAAAAATATAGGATAATAAGAAGAAGTTGTTGTGTTATTTGTGTGGTAGAAATTGATAAGTAACTGAGGGTGAGGGTAGTAGGCAAAACTGCTTAAAAAATGTATTTGTGTAGGGTATTGCGTTATAAAATAAAGTTAGTACCTTTGCACTCCCAAACGACGGAGACGGAGAGCGGGGAGGAAGATAAACGTTACGTAGCATGAGCATGGTAAACTAGTCTAGAAAAAAATTGCGAAATAATTTGGAGATAAGAAATTAAATTCAGAATTTTGCACCCCCAATGGAATTGCCCGATTAAGAGAGTAACGAAGAGAGAGTGGTTAAGGAGATTAAGAGGGTAAAAAAATAAGTGTAAAATAATTTGGAGATAAGAAATTAAATTCAGAATTTTGCACCCCGATTAAGAGAGTAACGAAGAGAGAGTGGTTAAGGAGATTAAGAGGGTAAAAAAAATAAGTGTAAAATAATTTGGAAATAAGAAATTAAATTCAGAATTTTGCACCCCGATTAAGAGAGTAACGAAGGAAGAGTAGTGAAATTGAGATTAAGTTTAAAAAAAGTTGCAAAAATATTTGGTTTTAAAAATTGAATCTAGTAACTTTGCAATCCGTTTCGGAAAGTAGAAATGGAAATAGAGAGAAGAAAAACTGGAGTTAACAAATTGATTAACAAGGTTTTACAAGTTTAGCTGAAAGGGTTTCAGAGATGGAATTGGGAGTAAGTTGAATAAAGTTCCTTAACTTATTGGGAGAGCAAATGCAAGCTTTAAGATTTTAAGTAGTCAGGCAAACTTGATATTTACAATGGAGAGTTTGATCCTGGCTCAGGATGAACGCTAGCGGCGGGCTTAATACATGCAAGTCAAGGGGTAGCAATACACCGGCGTACGGGTGCGTAACGCGTATGGAACCTGCCCTTATCTGGGGGATAACTCGGGGAAACTCGAGCTAATACCGCATAAGATAGTAGAATGGCATCATTCAGCTATTAAAGATTTATCGGATAAGGATGGCCATGCGTAAGATTAGATAGTTGGTGGGGTAACGGCTCACCAAGTCTACGATCTTTAGGGGCTCTGAGAGGAGAATCCCCCACACTGGCACTGAGATACGGGCCAGACTCCTACGGGAGGCAGCAGTAGGGAATATTGGGCAATGGGCGGAAGCCTGACCCAGCCACGCCGCGTGCAGGAAGAAGGCCCTCTGGGTTGTAAACTGCTTTTGATTGGGAAGAAAGCATCTCATGCGTGAGATTTTGACGGTACCAATCGAATAAGCCACGGCTAACTACGTGCCAGCAGCCGCGGTAATACGTAGGTGGCGAGCGTTATCCGGATTTATTGGGTTTAAAGGGTGCGTAGGCGGCTGATTAAGTCAGCGGTGAAAGGTAGCAGCTTAACTGTTTTACATGCCGTTGATACTGGTTAGCTTGAGTTGACAGAAGGCAGATAGAATTTCTGGTGTAGCGGTGAAATGCTTAGATACCAGGAGGAATACCGATTGCGAAGGCAGTCTGCTGCAGTCACACTGACGCTGAGGCACGAAGGTGCGGGGATCAAACAGGATTAGATACCCTGGTAGTCCGCACAGTAAACGATGATTACTAGATGTTGGCGTAAGCCAGTGTCCAAGGGAAACCGATAAGTAATCCACCTGGGGAGTACGCCGGCAACGGTGAAACTCAAAGGAATTGACGGGGGTCCGCACAAGCGGTGGAGCATGTGGTTTAATTCGATGATACGCGAGGAACCTTACCTGGACTAGAATGTGAGGGAATTATTCAGAAATGGATAAGTCAGCAATGACCCAAAACAAGGTGCTGCATGGCTGTCGTCAGTTCGTGCCGTGAGGTGTTGGGTTAAGTCCCGCAACGAACGCAACCCCTGTTATCTGTTGCCAGCGAGTTAAGTCGGGGACTCAGATAAGACTGCCTACGCAAGTAGAGAGGAAGGAGGGGACGACGTCAAGTCATCATGGCCCTTACGTCCAGGGCAACACACGTGCTACAATGGACAATACAGAGTGTTGCGAGCTAGCAATAGTAAGCCAATCACAAAAAGTTGTTCACAGTTCGGATTGGGGTCTGCAACTCGACCCTATGAAGCTGGAATCGCTAGTAATCGAATATCAGCTATGATTCGGTGAATACGTTCCCGGACCTTGTACACACCGCCCGTCAAGCCATGGAAGTTGGGTAGACCTGAAGCGGAAGGTAAAAGATTTCGTTAGGGTAGAATCAGTAACTGGGGCTAAGTCGTAACAAGGTAGCCGTACCGGAAGGTGTGGCTGGAACACCTCCTTTTTAGAGAATTTCTAACAAAGAAAAAACGACTGACACTTAAAATTTTGCATTTGTTCTCTTAATTTAAGTTATTTAATTTGAGAAGAGAATCGGACGATTACGGAGTAGAGTAATAGTTCTGATACGAGGGCTTGTAGCTCAGGTGGTTAGAGCGTTACACTGATAATGTAAAGGTCCGTGGTTCGAGTCCACGCAGGCCCACCACTAAGTTGAGAGACATTTAATGGGGATTTAGCTCAGCTGGCTAGAGCACCTGCTTTGCAAGCAGGGGGTCAACGGTTCGAATCCGTTATTCTCCACAGAAAGTAAAAGTTATCGATAAAGGACTGATAACTTATAATTTAAGAGGGTATTTATACCACAATTTAATTGAACCAGCTAAAAGTTTGTTATTTAGCACAGCTTGGTAGATAGCAGGCGGTTGGTAGAGATTAAAAAGAGTTCATTGACATGTTGGCAGAGAGATAAAATTATAATGAGAAGAGTTATGAAAGGGCGTACGGAGGATGCCTAGGGTCTCAGAGGCGAAGAAGGACGTGATAAGCTGCGATAAGCTGCGGGGATTGGCACATACAAGTTAATCCGCAGATTTCCGAATGGGGCAACCCGGTGACTTGAAGAGTCATCACCATCCAAGATGGAGCTAACCCGGTGAACTGAAACATCTAAGTAACCGGAGGAACAAAAAACAACAGTGATTCCGCAAGTAGTGGCGAGCGAACGCGGAGAAGCCCAAACCTATTTTGTTACGGCAAAGTAGGGGTTATAGGACTGCATTTAGAATATTAGATTAAGCTGAACAGGTTGGGAAGCCTGGCGAAACAGTGTGATAGCCACGTAAGCGTAAGATTTAATGGACGAGCAGTATCCTGAGTAGGTGGGGACCAGTGGAATCCCCTCTGAATTCGGCAGTACCATCTGCCAAGGCTAAATACTCCTGAGACACCGATAGTGAACTAGTACTGTGAAGGAAAGGTGAAAAGCACCGAGAGTATCGGAGTGAAAAGAACCTGAAACCGTACGCTTACAAGCGGTCGGAGCTGGCAAGTCCAGTGACGGCGTGCCTTTTGCATAATGACCCTACGAGTTACCGTCCCCGGCAAGATTAAGCTATTAAGTAGTGTAGTCGAAGCGAAAGCAAGTCTGAATAGGGCGAATAGTCGGTGGCGGTAGACGCGAAACCTTGTGATCTACCCATGGTCAGGATGAAGTGTTGGTAACACAACATGGAGGTCCGAACCAGTTAACGTTGAAAAGTTTTTGGATGAACTGTGGGTAGGGGTGAAAGGCTAATCAAACTGGGAAATAGCTCGTACTCTCCGAAATGTATTTAGGTACAGCGTCAAGGTTGAGTTATATCGAGGTAGAGCTACTGATAGGATGCGGGGGAGTCAAATCCTACCAAATTCTGACAAACTCCGAATGCGGTATAATATACTTGGCAGTGAGGGCTTGGGTGCTAAGGTCCAAGTCCGAAAGGGAAAGAACCCAGAACTACAGCTAAGGTCTCTAAATCTATACTAAGTTGAACTAAGGAAGTCTGACTGCAGTGACAGCCAGGATGTTTGCTTGGAAGCAGCAATCATTTAAAGAGTGCGTAACAGCTCACTGGTCGAGCGGGGCGGGCATCGATAATAAACGGGCATCAAGTATAGTACCGAAGCTTAGTCAAGGCGTAAGTCTTGGGTAGGAGAGCATTCTATATGCGGCGAATGTGTACTGCGAGGTATGCTGGAGCGTATAGAAAAGCAAATGTAGGGATAAGTAGCGATAATGTATGTGAGAACCATACACACCGAAAGACTAAGGATTCCTCAGCTACGTCAATCAACTGAGGGTTAGTCGGGTCCTAAGGATAATGCGAAAGCAGAAGCCGATGGCAAGCAGGTTAATATTCCTGCACTGGTGATGGTGCGATGCGGGGACGGAGTGAGGAGATTTATACGTTCTGACGGAATAGAGCGTTGAGAGGAGGCTTAGGCTGAATCGAATGAGTCGAATTGCTTCCAAGAAAAGCCGCTAAGCTTCAGCCATTAACCACCCGTACCGTAAACCGACACAGGTAGTCGAGGCGAGAAGCCTAAGGTGCTCGAGTGAGTCACAGCTAAGGAACTCGGCAAATTAACCCTGTAACTTCGGGAGAAGGGGAGCCTACGCAAGTAGGCCGCAGAGAAATGGCCCAGGCGACTGTTTAACAAAAACACATGGCTTTGCTAAGTTTAATGACGAAGTATAAGGCCTGACACCTGCCCGGTGCTGGAAGGTTAAGAGGGGATGTCATCGCAAGAGAAGCATTGAATCGAAGCCCCAGTAAACGGCGGCCGTAACTATAACGGTCCTAAGGTAGCGAAATTCCTTGTCGGGTAAGTTCCGACCTGCACGAATGGTGTAACGATCTGGGCACTGTCTCAGCTGTGAGCTCGGCGAAATTGTAGTAGCGGTGAAGATGCCGCTTACCCGCCACGGGACGGAAAGACCCCGTGAACCTTTACTATAGCTTAGCGTTGAATTCGGGTAACTGATGTGTAGGATAGGTGGGAGGCTGTGAATGGGCGTCGCTAGGCGTTCAGGAGCCAACGTTGAAATACCACCCTTTGGTTATTTGGATTCTAACTTGTCAAAGACGAGGACACCGCTTGGTGGGTAGTTTGACTGGGGTGGTCGCCTCCAAAAGAGTAACGGAGGCTTCCAAAGGTGACCTCAGCACGCTTGGTAACCGTGCGTTGAGTGCAATAGCATAAGGTCGCTTGACAGTGAGACATACAAGTCGAGCTGGATGGAAACATGGGTATAGTGATCCGGCGGTTCTGTATGGAAGGGCCGTCGCTCAAAGGATAAAAGGTACTCCGGGGATAACAGGCTGATCTCCCCCAAGAGCTCACATCGACGGGGAGGTTTGGCACCTCGATGTCGGCTCGTCACATCCTGGGGCTGGAGAAGGTCCCAAGGGTTCGGCTGTTCGCCGATTAAAGTGGCACGCGAGCTGGGTTCAGAACGTCGTGAGACAGTTCGGTCCCTATCTGTGGTGGGCGTAGGAAGATTGAGAGGTTCTGACTTTAGTACGAGAGGACCGAGTTGGACGTACCGCTGGTGCATCTGTTGTCCTGCCAAGGGCACGGCAGAGTAGCCAAGTACGGACGGGATAAACGCTGAAAGCATCTAAGTGTGAAACCCACCTCAAGATGAGTCTTCCATTGAGATACGTTATAGACTATGACGTTGATAGGTTGCAGGTGTAGAAGTGGTAACACTAAGCCGAGCAATACTAATGAATCGAGGACTCTTTTATTTACATTATAATTTTATCTTTCTGTAACATAAGTCATGAATAATTAAAAGATATTGAGTTAAGGCTCAGACAATCTTCATGGTGTTAATAGGGCGGGTGTTCACCTCTTCCCATCTCGAACAGAGAAGTTAAGCCCCGCACCGCCGATGGTACTAATGTCAAAATTGGGAGAGTAGGTAGACGCCAGGATTTTATTAAAGCAAAAGGCAGCTCACAAGGCTGCCTTTTTTTGTTGTTTATAGGCTTCAAAAAGACAAAAATACCCCCGAAGAATATCAGGAAATAGTCAATATCTCCTGAGTTAAACCCCTGAATGTGAAAAAAGCTCTTTTCATAAATACTTTTTAAAACAACATTTTTATCAAATCTTATTAGATAATTTCAGTTTGAGTGCTTACCCATATTTTTTCGTAAATTTGTATCCTACTAACTGATAGAATTTAGATGGCGTACATACTTTTTGATGATGAATTAATTAGAAATCAACTGAAACCTTTTACTTTTACTCGTCCGGTTGCCGATATTCGTTGTGGTATATTGACTATTAGAGATAAGTGGATAAAAAGATTGCAGACAAGAGTTACGTGCCTTTCAAAACGCTATTTAGAGGAAATTACAACAGAAAGTTCAATAAACACTTACATCAATGGGGCGGTTTGTCCAAATGATGTTTTGATTAATGAAATAAATAACCTGACTGTTGGAGAGTGCTTAGTTGATACTAATAGTAATGTATTGGCAATTCGTACGAATGAAAAACTTTCTTTTCCAATTAATTTTCAACCCTTTAAAAAGAAATCCTTTAGTGGAACGCTTAGCATTATCACGCAGTTGCCACATATTTTCTTAAAAAATGGTGAACAGATAAAGGAAGATTTTAAATTAATCACTGAGGGACGAACCTCACAAGAGATTTCTGATCCATTTACGAGGGTTTATGGTGCTGAGAACATTTTTGTCGAAGAAGGAGCAAGTATTAAATCAGTGATTTTAAATGCCGAGCAAGGCCCGATTTATATTGGTAAAAATGCTACCATACAAGAAGGCTCGATTGTCATTGGGCCAGTTTCAGTAGATGAAGGTAGTGTAGTGGTTTGGGGAAGTAAAATTCGACCTAATACTACGCTAGGTCCGTACTCTAAAGCTGGTGGTGAAGTAGGTAGTTCGGTTATTTTTGGGTACTCTAATAAAGCCCACGATGGTTTTTTAGGTGCTTCAGTTATCGGAGAGTGGTGTAATTTAGGGGCTAATTGTAATAATTCGAACCTAAAAAATGATTATTCAGAGGTAAAACTTTATAATTATGCTACCGACAAATTAGAGAAGACTGGAGAGTTATTCTGCGGTTTATTCATGGGTGATTATACAAAGGCGGGTATCAGTACGATGTTTAATACTGGAACTGTTGTTGGTGTTTGCTCAAATATATTTGGAGCTGGTTTTCAAGATAAACATATTCCTTCGTTTATGTGGGGCGGGGCAGATACGGAATACGTTGATTATCGCTTCGATAAAGCATTGGAGGTAATTAAAGCTACAATGGCTCGACGTGACAAGCAGCTGACTGATAAAGATATTGCAATTTTGAAACACTTACACGATTTTAAAAAATAGTCGTATTTATAAGGAAGTCTCTGCTTCAAGCGAAGACTTCCTTGAATCCATTTTAAAAATGCTTTTTCGAGAAATTATAGGTTTAGACGATGTAAAACAGTCGTTGATTCAAGCGGTAAACAATAACCATGTGGCTCATGCTCAGCTTTTTCATGGGGCAGAAGGCAGTGCAAACTTGGCATTGGCGTTGGCGTATGCAACCTATATTAACTGTGAGGATAGACAAATAAATGATGCTTGTGGAAAGTGCCCTAATTGTACAAAAATGAGTAAATTGGCTCATCCTGATGTCAATTACATCTTTCCCACCGCTGGGGGAAAATCGGTTATTTCTGAAAATTTTATGCCACAATGGCGTACTTTTGTGCATGATACACCTTATGGTAAGCTATCAGACTGGCTTGAGCATATTGGAATTAAACAAGGGAATATTCCTGCCGAAGAATCTCGTCAATTAATTCAGAAATTGTCGTTGAAATCTTATGAAGGTGGGTATAAAATTGCAATCATCTGGCAAGCAGAAATGCTAAATATTGCTGCGGGAAATGCTCTTTTGAAGATTTTGGAAGAACCACCCGAGCAAACATTATTTTTGTTGGTTGCAAGTAGCTCAGATAGGTTACTTACAACGATTATTTCTCGAACGCAACGCATTGCCATTCGTAATTTTACGGATGAAGAAATTATTGCGTATCTCACTCAAAAACATGAAATTGGACCAGATAGAGCAAAGCAAATCGCATATCTTTCCAATGGAAATTTGAATCATGCTTTAGAAATTGCTCATAAAACAGATGACGACCAGCATGCATGGTTTGCCAACTGGATGCGAATGTGTTATGCTCTAAATGTGCTGAAATTAGTGCCTATGGCTGATGATTTTGATGCCAAAGGAAAAGAGTATCAGAAGGCAATGCTTGAGTATGGTTTGAGTATTTTCAGAGAAATATTTTTATATCGTCACGGAGGAACTGACCTCATTAGATTGGAGGGAGATGAATTGGTATTTGTTCAGAAGTTTTCTAGTGTTTTGAATATTAATAATTTAGAAGCAATTACCAAATTATTGAGTGATTCGCACTACCATATTGAAAGAAATGGACGGGCAAAAATGATTTTCCTAGATATTTCATTGACTATTGCTCGTTTAATGAGATAGCGTTGGTTATTTGTTATTATAGAGTTGGTTTTGACCGATTTTCTAAAAATTTCGTAAGTATTATAAGAAAGTATTAAAAGCGAACTGAAAGCAAACCATTGCTTGGTTCGCACTATAGAAAATGAAAATAAAAATTGGTACACGAGGCAGTAAGCTAGCCCTTTGGCAGGCCTATTATGTTGAAGAAAAACTCAAAGCTGATGGCATTGATACAGAGATTGTAATTATTGAAACCAAAGGTGATAAAATTCTCGACCGTGCTTTATCGAAAATAGGGAGTAAAGGTGTTTTTACGGAGGAATTAGAAGACCAATTACGTTCGGGAGAAATTGATATCGCCGTTCATTCAGCAAAAGACCTACAATCAGAATTGGCCGATGATTTAGAAATTATCGCTTTTACAGAGCGTGAGAAAATTGCGGATGTTTTGGTGAGTTTTAATAAAAACTTATCGCTTAATAGTGGCGAAAGCTTTGTGGTCGGTACATCATCTACTCGCCGAGTAGCGATGTTACGTCATTATTATCCACAAATTCAAATTGTGGATATGCGTGGAAATTTACAAACTCGTTTACGCAAACTCGAAGAAGGGCAATGCGATGCTCTTTTGCTGGCTTATGCGGGCGTGCACCGAATGGGCTATCATGAAATGATTGTTGAACAATTATCAACTTCTGAATTTACTCCACCCGTTGGGCAAGGTTGCGTGGCTATTGAAGCCGCTAAAAATTTATCAGGAGAGAAGCGTTCTGCAATTCGTCGTTTGATAAATGATGAAGTTACAGAAAAGTGTTTATTGGCCGAGAGAGCCTATTTACGTACTTTACAGGGTGGTTGTTCGATTCCGTCGTTTGGATGGTGTGTAGCAGAAGAAAAAGGCGGAGAATTGACTTTGAATATGACTTCTGGAATCATTAGCCTTGATGGGAAAAAGATTGTAAAGAAAAACGATTCAAAACCTGCTTCAGAGGCCGAACAATTAGGGGAAGAATTAGCCAATAAAGTTTTGAATAATGGAGGAGCTGAGATTTTAGAAGGAATTAGAAATAATGGATAATTTTAATCATTTCTACTATGCTCGATAAGTTTTAATAATCGAGCGTAGTAGAAATATTTATAAGAAAAGTAAAAGTGCTACTTAAGCAAAACCGAATTGTTCCCTGAGCGAAGTCGAAGGCAATTTACTCCTTAATCTCTTCTTTAATTTGTACTTCGGTTACTGGACCATATTTCTCTGCTATTTTCTTAATTTCTGACGATTTCCCTACCATTACAAACTGCAATTTATCTTTCGGGAAATACGTGCTAATGATACTTCTAGCTTTTTCAAGCGTTAATCCATCAACATTCTTCTCGAAATTATTGATGAATGATTCATCGAAATTATACCAAAACATTTGTGTCAATAAACCCGATAATTGTCCAGCAGTTTCATAGCGTGGGGGGAATTGTCCTTTTACGTAATTTTTGGCCGAAGCCAGGGCATTTTCATCAATACCATTTTTGTGTAATTTATCTAAAACTTCTAAGGCTTTATCAATGGCTGCTTCGGTGGTTTTATTGGCTGTGAATGTAGAAATAGCAAAGGTTCCACCATTTTTTAATGGATTAAAACGGCTGTTAGCTCCATAAGTAAGGCCTGTATTTACGCGAAGTTCGTCATTAAGCATTGAAGTAAATCGGCCACCAAAAAGTGTATTTACTACTTCAATAGCTACAAAATCTGGATTATTTCTACTAATACCTGCTGCTCCAATATTGAAAGTCGTTTCACGTGCATCATCTTTATTGATTAGCAAAACACGATTACTCGTAGGTTTATTGATTGGTTTTGCAGCTAAGTTTACTTGTGGTTTTGTTCCTTTTTTCCATCCTCCAAAAAGATTAGTAAGGGTACTTTTCATTTCTGCACTATCAAAATCACCCACTACAGCAATAGCTGAAGTTTCAGGTAAATAATTTTCCTTGTAAAAAGTTTTTACATCTTCAACCGTAAGCGGACTAACGCTTGATTTTTGCCCTTGAATGATATTACCGTAAACATGACTTCCATACATAAATTTATCAAAATAAGCAGGTAAAATCGAACGTGGACTTTCACGTTGTTGGTCGAGGTTGTTAAGCAAACGTTTCTTTTCTTTTTCAAATTCGGTATTATCAAAGGCTGGTTCGAGCAAAATTTCTTTGATGATATTTAACACTTTTTCTTTGTCTTTGGCAGCGAATTTTGCCGATAAACCCGCCGATTCTTTAGATGCATAAGTATTTACATTTGCCCCAATAAAATCTAATTCCTCATCTATCTGGCCTTTTGAAAGGCTTTTAGTGCCGTGTTTCAAAGCTGTGGCAGTTAGTGAAGCTAAACCAGCTTTTGAACCATCGTAGATAGCACCCGCAGGTAGAATGGCAGAAACACTAATAACAGGCACTTCTTTTTGCTCCATTAAGTAGATGGTGAGTCCATTGGACAATTTGAGTTTTTGGTATTTTGGCAACTGATAATTTTGTGCCAAAATCAGGCTGCTATTTAGGCAGAATGCCAAAGCAGTAGTAAAGAATAATTTGATATATTTAGACATGATTAGACAAAAGATTTTAGAATAATTTAACCCTGCATAATTCCCAGAATAAATTCAGGGATTAATTGAACAAATGAATTTTGATTATTTAATTGAACCAATTAAAATAGGCCTTTTTTGTTAAATCCAATTATTCTTCAGTATTGGCTTTCAAAATACCAACTGTACGTGTGGTTTTCTTGAAATACTTTTTAGCTACATTTTTGATATCGTCAACCGTAACTTTATTGAAAGCGGCAGGAGCATCGAACATTTTTTTGTAGTCGCCGAAAAATACTTCATAAGTGCCGATATTATTTGATTTTCCATTGATGGTTTCAATTTGACCGTAGAATTCCATCAATTTTTGATTTTTTACTTTTTGAAGTTCTTTTTCGCTCACACCTTCTGTTTTTATTTTTTCTATTTCCTCGAAAATGGCTTTTTCTAAATCACTTTCATTCACTTTAGCCGCAGCCACAGCATAAAAACCAAAAATAGTTGGGTCGAAACTTTCACCAAAATTCGTAAAAACTTGGGTAGCAATTTGCTTTTTATCAACCAATGAACTGTATAAACGAGATGATTTGCCGCTGCTCATGATATCGCTGAGCAAGGTTAGAGCGTAATAATCTTCATTTTTAGATTCAGGAGCTTTGTATGCAATCATAATTGAAGGCGTCGAGACATCCTTTTGTACAAAAACTCTACGTTCTCCAGTTTGAGGAGGTTCTACAATCATTACCTTCGGAGGCTCAGGCTGAGAAGGAATTGGCTCGATATATTTTTCAGCCAAACGTTTAATTTCATCAAACTTTACATTGCCCGAAATAACAGTAACGCAGTTATTAGGAGCATAATAAGTTTTGAAATAACGTTCTAAATCTGATTGTTTCCAATTTTTCATGTCATCTTCATAGCCTATTACTGGCCAATGATAAGGGTGTTCAAGAAAAGCTATTCCTTGAACTGTCTGCGAAAGTAGCTCCCACTTAGAGTTTTCGAGGCCTGTGCTACGTTCGCTCAATACAACGCCTCTTTCACTTTCTACAATTTTAGGGTCGATTGTTAAGCTTGAAATTCGGTCTGCTTCTAAATCAAAAATAACTTCTGTAGTCGAGGCAGGAAACCAGTTGGTGTAAACAGTCACATTTTCGGTGGTGTAAGCATTGTTGGCTCCGCCATTAAATTCCATAGTACGGTCAAACATCTTTGGACCATATTTTTTTGCACCATTAAACATCATGTGTTCGAAGAAGTGCGAAAGGCCTGTGATGCCTTGATACTCGTTGCGGCTCCCAACTTTATAGAAGAGGTACATGTTGGCATTTGGAATGGAACTGTCTTCAATTACCAAAAATTTCATGCCATTTTTGAGGGTGAATGTTTTTACATCCTCTGCTTTCATTTGTGCATGAGCCGTAAATAGACTCGCACACAAAAGTGCAGACATCAGAAGCTTTTTCATTGTTATGAGATAATTTGATTGTTGATTTGTGTAAAAAAATACTTTTCGTGCAAAAATCTTCGATTTTGAGTGAAAATAAAAGAAGTAAGACTAAAAATAAAAAGTACTAGACTTTAATTTTTAAGTTAAAGTCTAGTTTTATAAGTTTATTGATTTTAGGATTTTTGAGTCAAGTATTCTCTCCTCACTACTGAAGCGGTTTTGTGTTCGCCAGTGTGATGCCAACCTGGCGGCATGAAAATATATAGAATTTTATCTTTTATAGTTGGTGCATTCCATACATCCTTGAAAAGAGCGATGAATTCTCCGAAGTAAACATCTAAAATATTACCCGAATCCATTGGGCGAGTAATACCATATTCAATTTTTACATGATCCTCCTCAAGCTGATAAGTTCCGAAAACTTTATCCCAAATATTCAACAGGTTACAAAAATTAGTATCCATATAGAGAGGATTTCGAGCATGGTGCACCCGATGATGTGAAGGTGTAAGAATGATATGATTCAAGAATCCTAATTTACCATTTTTCATTAAATTTTCGCCGATGTGAATAAACATCCCATAAGTGCCATCAATAAACATGATAAAAAACAAAAGAGCAGGATGAATGCCAAAAAGAATACAAATGGAGCTACGAATAATATCGGCGTAGGGGCCTTCTAAGAAAAAGTGGGCATGCGAAACCGATAAATTCATGTTTTCGGGTGTATGATGAGTGGCGTGTAAGCACCAAAATAAACGAACCTTATGCCCTAAATAATGATAGATAAAGTGTGAAAACTCCCATACGATGTAGCCATAAATAAGCCAATACCAAGTGAAAGTGGTTTGAAATGGTGCATATTTTTGAAAATTGGCGATGATGTAAGAAGTTGCTCCAATTGAGATAAATCGGCCAATAAAGCGATTAAGGACAAATATTAAAAAACTAATTTTGTAAACTTTTGTGTGTGGGTTTTTAAGAATAATTCCATTGATAAGTTCGAGTACAAGAAGGAGGGGGACAATCGGACTAATGGCTTTTAACATGCCATCGAAAGTTAGAAATGTGCTAAAATCGCCCGACTTTAGTATCTCAATGACACCGCCTAAGCCTAAAAAACCGACTATTTCTCGGTATAGAAAATCTAAGAATTCCATTAATTTATTGGTTGTATTTTATGAGGGTTGAATTGCCCCTAATTTCTAAAATATTTCTCAAAAAGTAATGAAATTCGTTAAAACTATTCTTTAGATTCTTTTTGTATAGCCAATTTTGCTTGCATTGCTTCACGACCTTTTTCGAAGTTTTTACGATTTAGGGCATCGTGCTGTTCTTTAGTTATTTTTAGGCCTTTATCTCTCAATAATTTAACAACTGAAGAGCGTGTTCGCTCAATATTTTGAGCTATTTCTGCAAAAGAAAGCTTTCCATGATTTTCCAAAATGTATTTTTCTTCGCTCTTCGTAAACTCGCTTTTATTCCAACGTAATCTGATGGCAGAAGTTTCTTCTGGTGTTCTGATAAACCCGTTTTTTTCGCATAAATACCTAACTTGCGACCAACTGACATTACCTAGTGCAATGCTCATTTCGCGAGCCGTCATGGTATGATAATTTACCTTTAAAAACTGAATAACTTTTGGCGGAACGAGGTCTTTTCTGCCATTACCTTTGAGTTTGTTATTTTTTAAATGGAATCTGATTGTGGCATGATGGCAATTTAATTTTTCTGCCATCTCATAAATGGTATATTTCTTATAGTTAGCCAAAATAAAGTTTTTCCTCTGTAATTCTTTTTCGCTAAGTGGTCGAGCTGCCCTCTTTTGAGGTTTAGGGGACTCCGTTTTAGGGAGTTCTTTAGTATTAACCTTAATTTTTTCTTTACTTTTTTTCTCGACTTTTTTCTTAGCTTTTTTTACAATTTCTTTTTTTTCAACTTTTGCTACTTCAACAGGAGTTGGAGGGGTAGGAATATCAAGAACTGAAACTAAATGCTCTTTTTTAATGAATTTTTCAATGACTTCAAGAGGTTTTCCTATTTTAAAAGCCAATTGTTGTTTTGTCAATTTATTGATATTATTTCGAATCGAATTCTTATCAGAGGCACTGAGTTCATTGGGCTTTGCCGACTTAAACTTTTTGCGGGCCGTGTTCATTTTTCCAATTGGAGCTGTTTTTCTCATAGCTATAAATGTTCTTAATGTCAAATATAAGGAATTTTAGGCAAAAATTAGAGAGAATTCGCCTGAATTGATAAGTATTTACGATAAAAGGCATCTATCGCGTCTTTCAAAAAAATAGCACAACTGAGCTAAATCAATTGTGCTATAAATTTCTAAATAAATATATTTTTTCGAAACTGTTTTACCAAACGGTAATACGTTCGCTTTCAGGCTTATACATTTTATCACCCGGTTTTACATCAAATGCTTTATAGAAGGGCGTAAAGTTCATTAATGGGCCATTTACACGCCATTTGGCAGGTGAGTGAGGGTTAGTGTTTACGTATGTTCGCATAAAGGCATCTTTTGTTTTTACTCGCCAAATTCGAGCAATTGAAATAAAAAAGCGTTGTTCAGGTGTAAATCCATCAATTTTTTCATTACTTTTTGCTTGTTCAGTTAGTTTAAAAGCATCATAAGCTATCGCAATACCCGCAATATCGGCTGTGTTTTCACCAACTGTCAATGCCCCTTTTACATGCATCGAATCAAGAACTGTAAACTTATTATATTGTTCAATAACGAGCTGAGTTTTAGCCTTGAACTTCTTAAAATCATCGGCTTTCCACCAGTTTTTTACATTTCCTTGCTTATCATATAAAGCCCCTTGGTCATCAAATGAGTGCGTGATTTCGTGCCCAATTACCATTCCAATGCCACCATAATTGAGAGCATCGTCGGCGTTCATATCAAAATAAGGTGGTTGTAAAATACCCGCTGGGAATACTATTTCATTCAACGGTGGGTTATTGTAGGCTGTCACGGTTGGCGGTGTAGTTCCCCATTCGGTACGGTCAACTGGTTGTCCTATTTTCGAAAGACCATATATAAAATCATTTTTGCTAGTAGCTAAGCGATTTTCAAAATAGGTGCCACGATTAATGACCACTTTCGAGTAATCTCTCCATTTATCAGGATAACCAATTTTTTCGGTAAAAGCATAGAGTTTTTCTTTAGCTTTCGCTTTGGTTGAGTCGCTCATCCAATCAAGGTTAGTGATTCTGTTTTCGAAGGCTGTTTTCAAATTCTTCACTAATTCTTTCATGCGTCGTTTGGCCTCCTCTGGGAAATACTTTTTTACATATAATTGAGCAAGTCCATGACCGAGTGACCTGTCAACTGCTTCTGTAATTTCTTCACCTCTTGGTTTTTGGGTAGCTTGCCCTGATAAAACTTTAGCGTATTCGAAAGAAGCTTTTGTGAATGGCTTACTTAGGAAGTCGGCGTATGAAACGAGTGTTTCGGTTCTTAAATATGCTTTCCAATCTTCGATTGACACCGAAGTTAGTAGGCCATTGAGGCGGTCATAATAAGCAGGTTGTTGCATATTCACAGAGTCAACTTTTACACCCAACTCTTTGAAGAACAATGGCCATCCAATATTTGGCTGTCTTTGAGTAATAGCCGTAACCGCCAATTTATTATAATTAGCCTGTACGTTTCGACGTTCGATATTTGTCTTGTGCGATGCTGCCAATTCTCTTTCTATGGCATAAGCGGCGGTGGCCATTTTATCGGCCATTGACGCATCGACACCTGTAAGCTTTAATAAAGTGCTGAGGTAATTCTGATAAGATTTTTGCGTGAAACGCGTTGAAGAATCAGTTCTGAAGTAATAATCTCTTTCGGGTAAACCAATACCTGTTTGACTCAAATTTACGATATTGATAGAACTGTTTTTTATATCTGGCCCCACTCGAAAACCAATGAGAGAATAGTTATTGAACTTGAGTTGAGCGGTTACATACTTCATAATACCTGCGATATCTTTAATGCCATCAATTTGTTTGAGCATAGGTTTGATAGGGTTGAAACCTCTTTTATTGATTGTGGCGGTATCCATGCCTGAAGCGTAAAAATCACCCACTTTTTGTTCGATACTTCCCATTGGATTTTTTGCAGCCGAAACACTGTCTAAAATTCCTTGTAGGCGTATGCGTTGCGGATAATTCATAAAAGAGTATGAGCCAACCCCCGATTGGGTCGAAGGAATTTCAACGGAATTATACCATTTACCGTTGACGTACATAAAGAAATCATCGCCCGGTTTTAGAGAGGTATCAATGCCCGTGATGCTTACTTTTTGGGCGAAACTTGTATTGAATCTGGTTAGAAAAAAGCAGAGAATTAGTAAGAGAGATAGGTGTTTTTTCATGATTGTTGATAATTAGTCTTGATAGCGAAAGGTAATACTATAAGCCCGAAAAATCTATAACCAAGGCAGGTATTTTTGATGTTTTTCGACAAGTTTTAAGAAATTATCAACTTATGTTGGTGAATTTCGTTCTCCAAACACAATTTTCAGATTGACATCAGGATATGTTAGAACACCTCTGTGAAGAAGAATTCTTCGCAGAGCGGAAATGTTAGAATACGCCTGTGAAAAATTTTTCTTAGTAGAGATGGATTGAAGTTTAGTTACTGCGTTTGGCTAAATGTTTTACATTTAGTCATTGTGAAATGCGTTCTTAGAACGCAACTTAAAAGAGGTACTTTGAAAATACCGTTCTAAGAACGGTTAACATCTTGACTGTTTTTAAAATCAGCCTAACGGGGGGGTACCAAACAGTTCATTTGCGAGAAGGTACAAAAGTTAAACTTTTCCATATACTCGTAAAAATGCCAGACAATATTTAATCTGTTATTTTTGAGACTATTTTGGGAGTGTAAACCGAACTGTGTCAGTCGTTCTTTGTATCAATAATTATTCTAGTTCCATAGTATTCAACGTCAATAAGTCCACCTTTATCCATAAAGTTACTGGCAGAAGAATAAAGATAATCTTCCGCTTTAGCTACAATTCCTGCACGTACTGGATTTTGATGAATATAGTCTGCTTTCTGAAAGAAAAATTTATCACTAAATATTTCGACAGCATGATTTTCATGTGTCCAAAATTGCAAACTTGTCATATTAGATTTGCTTCTTGCAGCGAACTCAAATCGTTTCAACATCCATTCTCGGCGACTTTCTGGTTCGGTTTCAATAGCTTTTAAAATCTTAGCTGCCGTAAATTTCTTAATATCTCGTATTAAATCTGAAAGTTTTTCATCTTTTAAAGCAGCTATCAAATGTACGTGGTTCGACATTATCACGTATGAGTATAACCATAAACCTTTTTCTTTTTGACAATATCGAAAACTATCCAGTACAATATCTCTATATCGTTGCCTCGAAAAAACATCAACCCAGTCCACAACTTGAAAAGTTAAATAATGTGTTGCTGACTGGTTAATAATTTGATAACCTTGGCTCATAATTTTCTTCTTATTTTAAGTCTGAAACTTATTTCGCAATGCAGTTCTAAGAACGGCTTACACACCGACTGAATAAAAATTCAGCCGAACACAGTTAATCCTTCACAAACTTTACACCGCATCCACATCTACTACCACATAAACCCCTCTAAACTCACGTAGGGTCATCAATTCGTCTATTTTTTCTTGTAGAAAAACTTTGGCGGCTTTTATGTTGAGCTTGTCTTTTTCAAGTTTAAGCACAATGTCATACAAAAATTTATTTCGCACACGCTCGACCATCGCTTTTTCGGGGCCGAGCACGCGGGCTTTACCAAGCTTTTCTAATAATACATTAGCCAGCCATTGCGAAGCTTTTTCTGCTTTATCGTGCTCTTCGTGTTTAACAGTCACAGAAATAATTCGAGTAAAGGGTGGATAAAAATAACCTTCACGCTCTTTTATTTCATCTTGGTAATAACCCAAATAATCATTTGCAATAACCTTGTGTAGCAAACTCTGTTGGGTATTGTTGGTCTGAATAAGCACCAAACCCTTTTTCTCTCTTCGGCCTGCACGTCCACTAACTTGGGTAAGCATCTGAAACGCTCGCTCAGCCGCTCGAAAATCAGGGAAATGAATCATGCGGTCGGCATCAAAAATGCCCACTAAACTCACACGGTCGAAGTCGAGGCCTTTACTAATCATCTGTGTGCCCACCAAAATGTCGGTATTTCCTTGCTCAAACTCACCAATAATATTCTGATAAGCATTTTTGGTTCGGGTAGTATCTAAATCCATCCTTTGCACGCGTGCAGCTGGGTACATAATTCTGAGGTCATCCTCAAGTTTTTCTGTACCAAATCCTACCGTACGAATTTTACCCGAACCACAAGCTGGACAAGCCCGCGGGATTTCTTCCTTATGACCACAATAGTGGCATCGTAATTCCTTAGAATTAAGGTGATATGTTAAACTCACCGCACATTGCTCACATTCGCCAATCCAATTACATTCCTGACAATTCAGATAAGGGGAGTATCCTCTACGATTTTGGAAGATGATAGTTTGCTCACCATTAGCCAAATTTTCTTCAATGTGCTGGCATAAGACACTCGAAAAATCATTTCTCATGTTTTTAGCTTTGCGTTCAGCCTTGAGGTCAATCAATCGAATATCGGGCAATTGTGCATTGCCGTAACGTTGATTTAGTGTAACCAAACCATATTTACCAGTCGTAGCTTGGTGATAACTTTCGAGTGAAGGCGTAGCCGAACCTAATAAGATTTTTGCTCCTTGTTTAAGGCCAAGCATGATGCCCACATCACGGGCATGGTAGCGGGGAGCGGGCTCATATTGTTTGTATGAACTTTCGTGTTCTTCATCCACAATCACCAAACCTAAATTATCCATGGGTAAGAAAACAGCCGAGCGTACACCAACCACAAACTGATAACGACCATCAAGTACTCCTTTCCAAACTTCTACGCGTTCGTTATCAGAGAATTTTGAGTGGTAAACACCCATTCTATCGCCAAAAACACGTTTTAGACGAACAACTATTTGCGTAGTAAGTGCAATTTCGGGCAATAAAAATAGCACCTGCGAACCACCATCAAGTACTTTTTGGATAAGGTCGATGTAAATTTCGGTCTTTCCACTTCCCGTTATACCGTGGAGTAAGACAATATCCTTTTCTTGAAAATTCGTAAGAATTTCGTCGCTTGCTTGTTGCTGAGCATCTGTAAGTTGAATCGTTACAGGTTCTTCGGGCATTTCATCACCAAACCTCGAAACCACTACCTCAAATTGCTCCAGAATGCCTTTCTCAATTAATTTATTGAGTGAAGAATCAGAAGTTTCTCCTTGGGTAAAAAATGATTTATCAACACCATGTTGATTTCGCTCACGTAGCTGATGAAGGGGAATTTGTTTGAAATATTCCAGAATAACCAATTGCTGCTTCGCATTTTTGCTTAGTGAATCAATTAAGTTAGCAGCTTCTTCAACACCTTCATATACACGTTTTAAGCGTACTTTCTTTGCAATTTTGGGTTTGTATTTTTCTTTAACCTCTTCATACATAATAATGGCATGTTTGCCAATCAATGATTTAATGAGGGTATTGATATTGGTTTCGCCCACAAACTTAATGGCATCATCGTAGGTAAGTGAGGTTTGATTTTTGAGTATTTCTAAGAAATCAACTTCATTTGCTTCTAAAAGCTCGGGGTGGTCAAAATCAGGATTGAGTTGAATCCGTGATTGACTGGTTACTTTTAACCCCGAAGGCACGGCAACGTTCATCACTTCACCCACACAACACATGTAATATTCAGCTATCCAATCAAATAACCAAAGCTGTTGTTTGGTAATAAGTGGCTCTGTATCAAGTAATTCGAGTATATATTTAGCTTGATATTTTGCTGGAGGTGTGTTATGAATTCGTCCGACAACAGCCGTAACGACACGATTTTTCCCGAATTCAACAATTACCCTTGCTCCAACTTTTATATCCTCTACAAAGTTTCGTGGTACCCGATACGTAAACATTCTCGGAATGGGCACGGGTAGAATTACATCGGCAAAATAGGTTGTTTCAACAGAAAAAAGACCTTCCATTTAAAATTATAATGTAAAATGAAGAGTGTAGAATGAAAAATGTTAAAAAACTTTCATTAAATACACCCTAAAGAATATTTCAAAGGTACTAAATTCAATCATTGCTTCAGAAAAAGTACCGTATAAATAACATAACATTAAATAGGCTTAAATAATTTTCGGCTACACGCTTGCAAATATTATGCACGCATACTATTTTTGATAAATCAAATGCTAGTCAACCAATAACTAATTTTCCAATACCAAATCATGTCAGAAACTATCGAATATAAAGTGCCAACAATGGCAGAAATGGCAGCTAATGGTCAAGAACCCGAAGTATTGTTTTGGGTGGGTTGTGCAGGTTCGTTCGATGACCGCTATAAAAAAGTTACGATTTCTTTTGTAAAGATTTTAAATAAAATAGGGGTAAATTTTGCCGTTTTGGGTACGGAAGAGTCTTGTACAGGCGACCCAGCACGTAGAGCAGGAAATGAATTTACTTTTCAGATGCTTGCCCAACAAAATATTCAGGTGTTAAATGGATATGGTATAAAGAAAATCGTAACAGCTTGCCCGCATTGTTTCAATACTCTCAAGAACGAATACCCAGAATTAGGTGGAAACTATGAAGTAATTCACCATTCAACCTATTTACAGCAACTAATCAACGACGGTCGAGTAAAAATTGAAGGCGGAGGAACTTTTAAAGGACAAAAAATTACTTATCATGATTCATGCTACTTAGGTCGTGCCAATGATATCTATGAGGCTCCACGCCAGTTACTTGAAACTTTAGATGCTGAACTCGTAGAAATGAAGCGTTGCAAAACCAACGGACTTTGTTGTGGTGCTGGCGGTGGACAAATGTTTAAAGAACCAGAAAAAGGTACAAAAGATGTAAATATTGAGCGAATTGAAGATGCACTTTCAACAGGAGCAAAAACCATTGCGGTGGCTTGCCCTTTTTGCATGGTGATGATGTCAGATGGTGTAAAAAACAAAGAACGTGAGCATGAAGTAAAAGTCTATGACCTAGCTGAATTGTTAGAGCAAGCGATGTAGAGGTAGAACAAGTTTTTAACTTGTTTGTTGAGATGAAAAATAATTTGAAAACTTGTTCTACAAAAACTAACTTTATCGGAGACTATTTTCATAAAAATATTGTTTATAAACTAATTGTGGCACACTATCTTATGTGTGCCACAAATTTTTAATCATATTGCTATGTACGTAGATTTCGATAAAATTCCGCTAGATGCCCGCATATGGGTATATCAAGCCAATCGTCAGTTGACTGACAATGAGGCAAATACGATTGAGAATTATCTCAAACCAGCTATTAATCAATGGGCGGCTCATGGTGCTGCATTGTTGGCATCAGCTAAAGTATTATACAATCGTTTCGTGATTATTGGTCTTGACCAAAATATGAATGCAGCCAGTGGTTGTTCGATAGATGCTTCTACTCGTTGGTTTAAAGAATTGGGCGAAGCTTTAAATATAGATTTCTTCGACCGCTCGCAAGCTTATTTAGAAGGTGATGAAATAAAAGCTTTTTCAGTTTTTCAGGCAAAGAAAATGGTAGAAGGTGGACTCATTTCAGCCGAAACGATTATTTTTAACAACAATACTTTGGCTACTTTAGGAGATTTGAAAACAAAGTGGCAAATCAAAGCGATTGATGCTCCTACTTTGAAACGATTCTTTGTAAATACCGTGGTTTGAAATGTAGGACAGATTTATAATCTGTCATTTTGTATTATGAATTAAGGTTTAAAACTTTATGGCTGAAACGTTATATATTCCGGAAAATGCCTCTCGTAAAGAAATTTATGAAAGTATAACTCCACAAATAGAAGCACTTATAAGTGGCGAAACTGATTTAACTGCCAATTTGGCGAATTTTGCCGCGGCTCTTCGAGAAGCCTTTGGGTTCTTTTGGGTTGGATTTTATCTCAAAAAAGAAAATCAACTAGTTTTAGGGCCGTTTCAGGGGCCAATTGCTTGTACACGTATTAATTTCGATAAAGGTGTTTGTGGTTATTGTTATCGAACCAAAGAAACCGTTATTGTGCCCAATGTTGAAGAGTTTCCAGGCCATATTGCTTGTAGTTCGGCTTCAAAGTCTGAAATCGTAGTGCCAGTTTTTGATAAAAATGGCAATGTTTCGATGGTTTTAGATGTTGATAGTAATGAATTAAACGATTTTTCAGAAGTAGATAGAGTAGGTTTAGAAAAGTTGGTGAAAATTTTAGAAAATACCATTTGAACATAATTGTTTTCACTATCCATTTTACATGATTTATTAATAATAATGAATACATTATTTCCGGTATTTCTAAAACTTGAAGAACTACATACGCTTGTAGTGGGTGGAGGAAATGTGGGTTTAGAAAAGCTCGAAGCTATTTTCAGAAATTCACCAAAAGCAAAAGTTACATTGGTTGCTCCTGAAATTCGTGAAGAAATAAAGGCTTTAGTTTCGCACCATAACCTTACGTTGATTCAAGAAAAATACCATATTTCTCATCTTGAGGGGGTAAATATTGTAACGGCAGGAACTGATAGCAAAGAAGTAAATCGACAAGTAAGAGATGATTGTAAAGCTAAAAAAATATTAGTCAATATTGCCGATACGCCCGATTTGTGCGATTTTTATTTGAGTTCGGTTGTTGTGAAAGAAGATTTAAAAATTGCCATTTCCACAAATGGAAAATCGCCCACGTTTGCCAAGCGTTTCCGCGAAATTTTAGAAGAAATTATTCCTGAGAATTTACAAGAAACCTTGAATAATTTGCAAGCGATTAGAAATAAACTCAAAGGTGATTTTCAGAGTAAAGTACAGAAGCTTAATGAGATAACAAAAGTTATGCAAGAATAGAAATAGTAAGCGTGCCACATCTTTGCGATGTGGCACGCTTACTATTTTTTAGGCTGTAACCAACTTATTTTTGCGTTCACCAATTTGCTGACGCCACATGGCATAATACAGGCCTTTTTCTTGCAAAAGCTCTTCGTGCTTGCCTACCTCAATGATTTTTCCTTGCTCCAAAACAAAGATTTTATCGGCGTGCATAACAGTACTTAAGCGGTGTGCAATCATCACCGTAATGTATTCGCCTAAGGCTGTTACATCTTTTACAGTATTTGTAATTTCTTCTTCTGTTAGTGAATCTAAGGCCGAAGTAGCTTCATCAAAAACAAAAATCTTCGGATTTCTCAACAGTGCTCGTGCAATGGATAAACGTTGTTTTTCTCCACCCGAAATCTTTATTCCTCCTTCTCCAATGACAGTATCAACGCCATTATCAGCTCTGGCTAAGAGATTTTGGCACGATGCTTTTTGTAAAACATCCATTATTTGTTCGTCAGTAGCATTAGGTTGAGCAAACAATAGGTTTTCTTTGATGGTGCCCGAAAACAATTGCGTATCTTGAGTCACGAAGCCAATTTGTGAGCGTAATTCTTCGATATTAATTTCATTCGAAGGTAGTCCATTATAGAATACTGTTCCTTCTGAAGGATTATAAAGACCCACTAAAAGTTTAACTAAGGTGGTTTTACCCGAACCTGATGGGCCAACAAAAGCCACTGTTTCTCCTTTTTTAACTTCAAAAGTTACCTCATCTAATGCTTTTCCTTGAGCAGTTAAGTGTTTGAAACTTACATTCTCAAATTGTAGGTTTTCAACCGCACCCAATTTTGTCGGAAATTCAGGTGTTACCTCAATTGGTTTTTTAAGTAGTTTATCGAAATTATTTAATGATGCTTCTGCTTCACGAAAAGCAATAATCACATTTCCCATTTCTTGCATCGGTCCAAAAACAAAAAACGAACAGAATTGTAGCGTAAGCAATTGCCCAACTGTCATTTGGTCTTTGAAAATGAGCATCAATAACAAGAAAAGAATGGCTTGGCGAATGAAGTTCACAAATGTTCCTTGAATAAACCCAATACTACGAATACTACGAACTTTCTTTAGTTCGAGTTGTAAGATTTTCATGGTATTGAGATTCAAACGCTTGATTTCTTGGTTTGTAAGGCCTAAACTTTTAATCAACTCAATATTTCTGAGCGATTCTGTCGTCGTTCCAGCTAGAGCGGTGGTTTCTTTGGTAATTGTTTTTTGTATATCCTTTATTTTTCTACTCAAAACTCTAGTTAAAGCTGCCAAAGCTCCTGCACTGGCTAGATAGACTAAAAATAACCATTGACTGATATTGAAATGATAGATATAAATATTCAATACTATTATTCCGATGAATGAAGTAAAAGCAACATTGACAAAAAGTGTAATGAATTTTTCGGTATCAGTACGCACCTTTTGTAAAACAGAAAGCGTTTCGCCACTTCTTTGATCTTCGAATTGTTGGTAAGGTAGTTTGAGTGTATGTTTGAGGCCATCAGTAAATATAGATGCTCCGAATTTCTGGATGACCATATTCATTACGTAGTCTTGTAAAGTTTTGGCTATTCGACTGACCATCGCTACACCAATAATGGCTAAGAGCATGGTAAGTACTCCCTCTACGTAATCGGCTTGGGTGAAGTTTTTGGCTTTATCGCCATATTTATCTACAATTTTCCCAAAGATGAGAGGGTCAAGAAGAGAGAAACTTTGATTGATTGCCGCCAAAACAAGTGCTAACACTACCTGCCAGCGGTAGCGGCCTAAATATTGTAATAATAATTTCATGTAAAAGTTTAGTTTTTATGCGAGAGAACAGCTATTCCATACTAAAGCCTAACAAACACTGCGAATAAAAAATTCATTAGATAAACTAAAAAGCTGAGAAACAAAAAAGCAACTGTTTGAATATCAAACAGTTGCTTTACATTTTGTAGTTGACCCACCAGGATTCGAACCTAGAAAGACGGTACCAAAAACCGTAGTGTTACCATTACACCATGGGTCATCCTTGAATTATGGTGCAAAATTAATGCATCGAATTTAATAACGCAAGTTTTCCCAAATATTTTTTTTAAAAATTTTATACTGCTTGTGCAGCACGACGTAATTCTTCTAAAATTACTTCCTTCATCAAGAGCTTACGCTTTTGAGTTTGGATATTTGATTGCGTAATTTTGTCTAAATCAGGTCCTTGTGAAACCCCCTCATGGCTTTCGATGAGAATCTTTAATTCGCCTCTAGCACGAATCACAATGCTCTCCATTTCACGGTATTTTGTAAGTACTTGTTGTTTTTCGCTCAAGTAGTTGAAGTTTGGTAGTTTACGAGTAACTACTTTCATCAAATAACTCAATTCGAAAATCTTATCACAAGCTGCTCTGAATCGTTCTGCAACGTTTCTAACCGCCAAGTGTGAAGGAACCTTGATGTTTTTCCAGTCGTTGAGCATTACTTTCGCACGCTCTGTTGCTGCAAAAATATCTTTTGAGTCAGCAAGTCTTTCAGCTTCTTCCATCATTTTCTGCTGAGCTTCTACACGAGGATCAACTTTAACTTTGATTTGAATACCCTTAGCTGCACAATATTTTTCGTAATATGTAGTAGTGAGTTTCTTGAATCTACGGAATTCAAACTTAAGTCGTTTTGGTGGAACATCGCCCACATTACGCCATTCTGTTTGGAGACGCTTAAGTTCGGCGAAAGATAATTCCCAGTTACCCATTCTGAAGAGTTGTTCAGCACCACGTACAAGCTCAACATATTTTTCCATACGTTCAGCAATGATACGGTTTTGCTCTTCATAGAAAGCCTTTCTTCTTTGATAGAAATCATCTAATACTTCTTTAAAAGTAAGTTCGATTTCATCTTGGTAAGGCTTATCTACAGGCCCAGTACGAATCCAACGCGTTTTAATGTCTTGTAGTTTTTCCGCTACAATGGTCCAATCGACATCTTCTTTAGCTTCTTTAGCTTCCTCGATTAAAGCTTGTTTGATTGCTAAATTATTCGCTTGGTTACCCACAATCAATCCTCGTAGATATTCTTCTTGCTCATCGAGAGTTTTGAGCAATGGAATAAAATCGCCAATGCCGTCGAAATTCAGCAAGCGTTTACGGAGTTGTGTGAGTTTTGTCAAGAAAGAGCCCTTATTTTGAGCCTCGGCGATTTCAGTTTCTAGTTGATTAACCTTATTTACCGCAATTTGGTAACGGTTAATGAAGTACTGGAAGGCCTCTTCTTCTGTGCGTTTTACTTCTCCTATTTGTCGGTCGGGCATATCTAAATACCCTTTCAAGAATACCTTACCGTCTTTTATGTAAGCATATTCGTTTTCTAATGTTACGCCGTTCATAATAAAAAAATCACATGGCTTGTGAGTCAGGGATGGTGGTTTGTTTGGTAAAATTCGCAGTTTTTTTGTATAATACAAATAGCTTTACCGATATTTGCGTAAAAATTATATAAAATTACTGAAAAATAAAGGAATTCTACTTTTTTAGGGAAAAAATATTGAAAATTTAACACATTATTCATTTCACGAACGCTAATTCGATTCTTTATTAACTATGAGCGAACAGATTATCTTTTCGATGGAACGAGTGAGTAAAATCATTCCACCTAATCGACAAATTCTTAAAAATATTTATCTTTCATTCTTCTACGGAGCAAAAATTGGTGTTTTGGGTTTGAATGGTGCTGGTAAATCTACTTTGTTGAGAGTGATTGCTGGTATCGATAAAAACATCAATGGAGATGTAGTTTTTTCTCCGGGTTATACTGTTGGTATGCTTGAGCAAGAACCAAAACTTGACCCAACTAAAACGGTTCGACAAATTGTTGAAGAGGGGGTGCAAGAAGTAGTAGATTTATTGAAAGAGTTTGAGGAAATTAATGAGGCTTTTGCCGACCCAGATGCTGATTTTGATAAACTTCTGGCTCGTCAGGGTGAAGTTCAAGAAAAACTTGACAATCTTGACGCATGGGAGCTCGATACCCGTTTAGAACGTGCGATGGACGCTTTGCGTTGTCCGCCAGAAGATGCTTTGGTTGAAAACCTTTCAGGCGGAGAAAAGCGTCGTGTAGCTCTTTGCCGATTATTATTGAAACAACCAGATGTTTTATTGCTCGATGAGCCTACCAACCACCTTGATGCTGAATCAGTACTTTGGTTAGAAGAGCATTTACGCCAATATAAAGGAACGGTTATTGCCGTAACCCACGACCGTTATTTCTTAGATAACGTAGCTGGCTGGATTCTTGAATTGGATAGAGGTGAGGGTATTCCGTGGAAAGGTAATTATTCTTCATGGTTAGAACAGAAACAAAATCGTTTGGCAAAGGAAGAGAAATCAGAATCGAAACGCCAGAAAACTTTACAACGTGAGTTGGAGTGGGTGAAAATGGCTCCGAAAGCACGTCAGGCTAAATCAAAAGCTCGTTTGGCTGCTTATGACCGCATGGTGAGCGAAGATGTGAAAGAAAGAGAAGATAAACTTGAGCTCTTTATTCCACCTGGCCCACGTTTAGGAAATAAGGTGATTGAAGCAACTGGAGTAAAAATGGGCTTTGGCGATAAATTATTGTACGAAGACCTTAACTTTAGCCTTCCCCAAAATGGTATCGTTGGCATTATCGGGCCAAACGGTGCAGGTAAAACAACTTTATTTAAATTAATTACAGGTCAATTACAACCATTGGCAGGTAAGTTTGAAGTAGGAGAGACCGTAAAACTTTCATACGTTGATCAAGAGCATAACCAACTTGACCCTAATAAATCGGTTTATGAATTGATTTCAGGAGGAAATGATTGGGTAATGTTGGGCAATAAACAAGTAAATGCTCGTGGTTATGTGAGTAGATTCAACTTCCAAGGTTCTGACCAAGAGAAAAAAGTAGGAACACTTTCAGGAGGTGAACGAAACCGTGTACACTTGGCAATGATGCTCAAAGAAGGTGGAAACTTATTGCTTTTAGATGAGCCTACCAATGATTTAGATGTGAATACACTTCGTGCATTGGAAGAAGGTTTGGAAAACTTTGCGGGTTGTGCGGTAGTTATCTCTCACGACCGTTGGTTCTTAGATAGAATTGCTACGCATATCTTGGCATTCGAAGGCGACTCGCAGGTTTATTGGTTTGAAGGAAACTTCTCTGAGTATGAAGAGAATCGTAGAAAACGCTTAGGAACTGATGTTACTCCGAAGCGTATTAAATATAGAAAATTACAGTAAATCATACAATATAGTATAATTATGGAAACGATTATCATTCAATCCCAATCAAAAAGTACTTCTAAATTATTGATAGAGTTGGCAAAGAAATTGGGTGAAAAAGTTCAAGTTCTTGATAAGGAGGTTTCAGAAGATTTGTTGCTCGGGAAAATGATGACGCAATCCAAAACTGGCAAAATTGTGTCGAAGGAATCAATTTTGGCTGAACTCAAAAAGTAATTTTCAATGGTCGTACAATTTGATGAAGCATTTTTGAAAAGCCTTAAAAAGTTAAGAGATAAGAAAGTTAAAGAAAAACTACTTGAACTTATTAATAATTTTGAGGATAGTGAAAACCTTACAGATATACCCAATATTAAAAAGATGCAAGGCTACGAAACTTATTATCGAGTTTGGCTTGGAGATTATAGAGTAGGTTTTGAATTGCAGATAGATAAATCAGTTCTTTTTATTTTGGTGGCTCATCGGAAAGAAATTTATCGTTTCTTCCCTTAAAACTTTATTATCTGAAGACACTGACAAAAACGTTTCAAGTTCTTTTCGAATAATAAATGCCATAGAAAAGATTTTTATTAATCGACTTCTATGGCATTTTTCATAAATAGTTATTACTTCTTCTACCTTCTTGCCTCACGAACGGCATTTTCAAATCTGTAGGCTATTTCTTTCACCACCAATTCATCTTTAGTTTCGAGTGTAAATGAAGTATGGCTATCTCTTTTGTCATCATCATTGACATTAAATGAGCCACCAATCGTATTATCCTTCCCAAAACCTAAATCTACTTTTACACGGTCAGCTGGTACATCCAATACCAATTCGTAAAACCCATCTTTCTGTTTTTTGTAGCTAACTTTTCGTACATCTCTTAAATGCCAGCTAATATTAAAATTCATCGAAAAGCCTTCTTCTTTGGCTTTTACATTCATATTCATCTTATCGTTAAGAAAAGAAAATACAGGTTTGGTGTTTTTTTCTTTTCCGTGCGAATCGTCAGTAACCAGTCTGTTTAGTTGTCCAGCAAGCCAGTCGGTATTTGACTTAAGAGAAGATTGGGCAAATGATGCTTGAATACTCAGCAATAGACAAATGCTTAAAAGATGCTTTTTCATAGTTTTTCAGAATTTTGTTTTCTCTGTAGATGTAAAAAATGCTTTAAGCGTTGCGTAGCTTTAATCAAGAAGCCTTACTTTTGGTAAAAAAAACATCAAACTAAATTCTATGAAAAAAATCTTCTTGACTATTTGTTTATGTATAACATTCTCGGGTTTTGCCCAAAATATTGTTTCTGAGCAAGTCTTAAAACATTTAGAAAACATTGATACCAATAAAATTAAAGCACACGTAGCGTACTTATCAGATGATAAACTCAAAGGCCGTTTGCCGGGTAAAGAAGGCTACCAAATGGCGGTAGATTATGCCATTGAACAATATAAATCAATGGGTTTGAAACCTGCTGGTGAAAACGGAGGGTTTACGCAAAAAGTAATACTTCGTAAAGCGAAGTTGGTGAAAGAAGCAGCAAAGTTTACACTCACTTTGCCAAATGGAGAAAAGAAAGAATTAACATTAGGTAACGATTTATCTATTTACCCACATCCAGAGCTTAAAAGTGTTGATTTTACAGCTCCGTTAGTTTTTGTAGGATCTGGCTTTGATGCTCCTCAGATCAATATTGAAGATTATAAAGGACTCAATGTAAAAGGTAAAATTGTAGTCATATTACGAAGAGTTCCAGATAATTTACCTGCCAATGTGAAACTACACCTACAATATCCTGCTACGCTCCAAGAATTTGCTGCTAAAAATGGAGCGATTGGTGTATTGGTTTGTAATTATACTACCAGTATGGTACAGTTTAAAGCCGCAGCCAATGGTATGGTTGCGAATGGCATTTCTGCTTCGGTTACAGCAGATGGTAAACGTACAAGCTGTGCCTCTGCTCTCGGCGGAAAAATAATGGTTGCTGGCGGTATTTCTGTCCCTACGTTGCAGGAACTCATGCGTGCTGAAAATAATATGCTTGATAGCACTTGGCAACAACTCGAAAAAGGAAAATTTGTGAGTATGCCCTTGAAAAGTTCCATTTCGGGTCATTATGAAAGTACACACCAAGATATTACAAGCTACAATGTAGTAGCTAAACTCGAAGGAACTGATGCTAAATTGAAGAAAGAATATGTTATTCACTCGGCACACCTCGACCACCTTGGCGTAGGAAAACCCATTAATGGTGATTCTATTTATAATGGTGCTCACGATAACGCTTCAGGCGTGGCTTGTGCTTTAGAAATCGCACGCTCTTACGCTACTTTGCCTGCTTCTTTAAAACCTAAGCGTTCGTTGTTGTTTTTACTCGTTACAGCTGAGGAAATGGGGCTTTTAGGTTCAGGGTATTTTGCAGCTTATCCGACTGTTAAAAAGAGTCAAATTGTAGCCGATATCAATACCGATATGCCTACTTTGCTTGCTCCATTAGAGTCGGTTGCTCCACTGGGTGCTGAACATAGTAGTTTACAAAAAGTAGTAGATAATGCCGCAAGTATTGCAAAACTTGAAGTGGAGCCAGACCCAGACCCAAGCGAAGGCCGTTTTGTGCGTAGCGATCAATATAATTTTGTAAAGGCAGGTATTCCAGCTCTTCATATAAAGTATGGTTATAGATTCAGTAATCCGAAATTAAATTTGGCTGAAAACGTAAAAAAATGGCGTGAGACACATTATCATAAACCTTCCGATGAAATTACTAATGGCTTTGTGTGGTCGGCAGGTAAAACTTATGCGAGAGTGAATTTCTTGGTGAGTTATTTAGTTGCTCAGACAGAAGCTCGACCAACATGGAACAAAGGTGATTTCTTTGAACCTCGAAAATGATTTTTCTGTGGCACGGTTCAAATCGTGCCACTTTTATTTTATTACTATTATATTCAATTTAGCTGATGGCACATCATTGTTATCTCAACAACAAGATTGATTCTGTTGAAAATACAAACATTCATATTACTGATTTAGGTTTGTTGCGTGGCTATGGCCTTTTCGATTATTTCCGAACTTATAACGGACGTCCTTTTCAGTGGGATTGGTATTGGGAACGTTTTGACCGTTCGGCGAAACTGATGAAGTTACCTAACCCCATAAGTAAAGAAAAAGCCTATTCGGTAGTTATGGCTTTAATTGAAAAAAGTGGACTCGAAGATTGTGGTATTCGTTTCGTACTTACAGGGGGCTATTCACCTGATGCGATGAAAATGATTGAGCCGAATTTGCTCATCATTAGTGAAGATATTCATCCTGTTAAAGAATCAGAATATGAGGCAGGTATGAAAGTTATCTCACATGAGTATGTAAGAGATTATCCAGAAATTAAAAGCACTGATTATAAGCATCTAATGATATTGCAGTCTGATATTCGTGAAGCGGGTGCTACTGATGTTTTATTTCATAAAGATGGAAAAATTAGCGAGTTGAGTAGAAGCAATGTATTTATTGTGAAAAATAATGTCATAGCTACACCAGATACCCAAATCTTACGTGGAATTACCCGACGTTATATTCTTGAATTAGCTAAAGCAAATTTTAAGGTTGAAGAACGTAGCGTAGCTTTACAAGAGGTGCTCGAAGCAGATGAAGTTTTTACTACCAGCACAACCAAAAAAGTATTACCAATAACTAGAATTGACAACCAGCTGGTTGGAAGTGAGAACAGAAGTGTTTCTAAGTTTTTGTTGGAAGAAATGAACCATCATCTCAAGACTTGGTAGAAAATCTTTGAATAATGGCCATAAAAAAATCCTTGCTCGTAAGAACAAGGATTTTTTTATGCTTTTCGTAAGAAAATTATTTCTTAGTAGTGTCAGCAGCAGCTGTAGTGTCAGCAGCAGCAGTTGTATCAACAGCAGCAGCAGCAGTATCAACAGCAGCTACAGTTGAATCAGCAGCTTGCTCAGTTTTAGAAGTACAAGCAGCTAAAGAAGCTACACATGCTACGAATAAGATTGCGATTACTTTTTTCATGTCTTTATTTGCGGTGTTTTAAGGTTTTAAACGCATTGCAAATTTAAGATAATTTTAAGATACTATGCAAGCGTTTTCTTAAAAAATATTTAAAAAAAACTTAAATTCCTTTTAAGAAAATAGAGTTTCTTGTTTTTGTACAATTTTAACGAGGCGAACGTGCCTTAATTTTTTCATAAACGCCTGTACTTCTGAATGTTAGGAATTTATGGCCATAATAATTAGCAAAAAAACTGAAGCCCATTCCTACTACGTGTGAGCCTTTTTCTCTTAAAAATAGAGAGGAAGAACTAAAAAGTGGATTAGCGATATAATCAAGCGTAAGTGATGAAATTCCTACTTGAATCCCCAATGCAACGGCTGCTATAATAAGATACTTAATTGATTCTCTTTTTGAATTTCCCGATTCTTTAGCTGAAAAGGCAAATACTTTCGCTGGAATAAAACTAACAATTGTTGCTGTTAAATAACCTGCGAATACACTTAAGTTAAAAGCAGGTTTATCTAAATACCCAAGTGTTAAAAATAACGACTTATATGGAATCTGGGAAACAAAGTTTGTTCCAGCTCCTAAAACAGCTGTTAAGAAGAAAGAGACAAATGACCTTAGTTCTTTATTCTTTATTTTGTTAAGTAATTTCACAAATAAATTTAGTCCAGTAAGAGTTAAGATGAGCTCCATAGTTTAACCATTAAGCGATGGAGAGCAATCCACGTACTAAGTCAGGGAAAAGACCTAATAAAACTGACCCTAGGGTTGTTAGTCCAAGTATAATTTTATGTAGTGAGGATAGTTGGATGTTTTCCCCTTCACCGTCTTTCATATAAGCTGCAATGATTGGCTTGAAATAGTAATAAATACCAACAGCCGACATGATAATCGCCACAACAAGTACCCAAACGTGCCCACGAGAAGCAGCATCGGCAAATACGTAGAATTTACCCCAGAAACCTGCCGTAAGCGGAATACCTGCTAATGAAAGCATTGAGATTGCCAAAACAATTGCCAAGAAAGGACTCTTCTTAGATAAACCGTTTAAGACTGTAATATTTTCATTTGGTCTTCCATCAACTAAGTTGTCTTGCGATACAATCATCAATACCCCAAATGCACTGATTGTTGCCAAAGCATAGGCTAATGAATAAAATACGATTGAATCACCTGAATTATTGTTTAAACCTACCAAAGCTAATAACATATATCCTGCGTGAGAGATACTTGAAAAAGCTAACATACGCTTAAAGCTACTTTGTGCCACAGCCGTAATGTTACTAATGAATAAGCTCAAAAGTGCCATTACAACAATCATTACCCACCAGAAACTATACATCGGAGAGAATGACTCTTCAAGAATACGATAGATTGCTGCAAAACCAGCCGTTTTTACAACTGTTGACATGAAAGTTGTAAAGATAGTTGGAGCACCTTCGTAAACGTCTGGAGTCCAGAAGTGGAAAGGGGCTGCTGAAACTTTAAATAGCAAACCAATTAACAAGAAGGTAACACCTACATATAAAAATACTGGACGAACGTCAGTAACTGGTTGAAGCAATAAATTACGAGCATCTGAAATATTGAATGAGTAATTTGCTCCATAAAGCATGGCCATTCCAAATAGCATGATGCCTGTTGCAAATGAGCCCATCAAGAAGTATTTCAAAGCGGCTTCGTTGCCTCTGATATTACGTTTATCACTACCTGTAAGAATATACATTGCTACTGATAGAATCTCTACGCCAACAAACAACATGATGAGGTTTTCGAAATTGGTCATCATAATTGCTCCAACCAAAGAAAACTGCAAAATAGCGAAGTATTCAGCTGGTTGTGCGTGTTCATCATCAATAAAACCTTTCGATAAAGCCATAATCAAAAATGCAGAAAGCAAAATGATTGAACTAAATAAAATAGAAAGGTTGCTTGCTTCAAGCATATCATAGAAGTACAAACCTGGGGCATTCCAGTCAATAAGATTTGAGAGAAATGCTACTGCCACAAAAAGCAATGAAGCTGGCAAAAGTATTTTCTTTGATTTTAGGAAACCTAAAAACAAGGTAACAAGTCCAGTAACAGAGAGTACGAGTATTGGATACATAATTCGTTTGATAAACTCCCAGCCCGTTACGGCTGCCGCCCAAATGGCGAGGATTAAGTTTTATGATATTTTTATTTTTTGATAAAATTCGAATAAAAGTATTTGCTTCTCTCATTCAAAAACTATCGTTTATCGACCTTAGTCTATAAGCCAATAAATTACTTGAGCATTTGCAAAAGTAAATTAACAGCAGGTTCAGTTACTTTTAAGAATACATTCGGAAAAAGACCAGTGATGATTACTACTGTTGCAATTGGTAATAAAACAGCAATTTCGCTACCACTAACATCCTTAAATTTAGCTGTAATTTCGTTGGCTTCGCCAAACATTGAGCGTTGCATCAAACGGAGCATATATACAGCTCCTAAAATGATTGTGAGTCCAGCGAAGATTCCTAAACAAGCATCTTTGTCATAAACACCTTTCAACAATAAGAACTCACCAACAAAGCCATTTGTTAAAGGAAGAGCCACGCTACCAAGCATAATAATCATGAAGTAAATGCTTAATGCAGGTGTTTTTTGTGTAATACCACCCAATGCTGATAAATCACGTGTTCCAGTGCGGTCGTAAATGACTTTTACGATGAAAAATAAACCAACTGCGTTTACACCGTGAGCAACCATTTGAAGTAAAGCTCCCTGAATACCATTGATATTGCCCGAAAGCACACCTGCGGCCATCAAACCCATGTGAGCAAAAGAAGAATAAGCAATGAGGCGTTTGATATTGTTTTGCTGAATTGCAATGATTGAACCGTAGATTAAACCCACAACCGCAAGAATCATTCCGTATAATCCCCAGTTTGCTACTCCAGCTGGTGATAAAGGCAACATGATACGAATCAAGCCATAAACCCCCATTTTAGAGAGAAGACCCGAAAGAAGCATCGTTGCTGGAGTTGGAGATTCTGAATAAGCATCTGGCTGCCAAGTATGAAATGGAAGCACTGGCATTTTAATAGCAAAAGCAATGAAAAATGCCCAGAATAACATATTTTGAGTTGAAGGTGTAAGTAATTTAGCAGTTGTAACTAATTGATTGATGTCGGCCGATGCTCCTTTGATATATAAGAAAACAATAGCTACCAACATAAATAAACTACCAAAAATGGTGTAAACAAACATCTTAAAAGTAATGCGTGGTGCATTTTGTCCACCCCAAAGAGCTGCAATGAAATAAACTGGAATCAAGGCAGCTTCATAGAAGAAGTAGAATAAGAAAATATCACGTGCCATGAATACTCCCATCAAAGCAGTTTCTGCTAATAAGATAAGGGCATAAAAAGAAGCGTGATTTTTATAAGTATGCTTGAAAGTCGAGGTGATAATTATTGGAACCAAGAAGGCAGTAAGTAAAACCATCAAGATACTAATACCATCAATAGCAATATGAAAATTGATATTGAGGTCTTTCATCCAACTATATTTTACACCAATTGATGATTGAGCATCGAAAGTCAAGAAACTATAGATGGCCACTGCAAATGTAGCCAATGATGCCACGAGTGCAGTATTTTTAGATGTACTTACGCTACTTCCTTTCAGTAATAATAGCACGAGGCTACCAATAAGGGGTATAAGTATGAGTGTTAGTGCCAACATTCGAAATTAATTTTATTATTATTACTTAACCGTAATTTTTATGAATAGAAATAGAACAGATGTAAATCTGGCCTAAATTTTATTTGATTCCAACAAATGTTTTGATTGTTTCTACTACTTGGTAGCCAAGGTTCATTGTTAGGATAACGGCAATGCCGATAACCATCGCAAATAGATAGAACCCTGTTCCACCCGCTTGTAGCTTACGTACCTTTCCACTTACAGAATCGACTAAATTACCGATGCCATTCACAATGCCATCAAAGCCTTTTGGCTCAACTACATAAGCGAATAAATTAGATAAGTGTTTTACTGGTGTTACAAAAATTGCCCAGTACGCTTCATCAATATAATACTTGTTGTAAACTGTCTTTTGGAAGCCTTCAATCGCTGAATCTTCAGCAGGAACATTCTTGCTTCCACCAAACTTAGAATAAGCAAATAAAATAGAAACTACCGCTGCTGCCACTGATATACCCATCAACATCCATTCCGTAGAGTGGTCGATTGGAGCACCTGCAAACTCAGGATTCACCGCTAACGAGCCCGCAAAGAGAGGTTTCATGAACTCGGCAAGTGCATGTGGGAAATGGAAGATTTCAGGAATACCCATAAAACCGCCAACTATCGAGAATACAGCAAGAACCATTAATGGGAGGGTCATACTAAATGGTGATTCGTGTACGTGATGCTCTTGCTCGTGTGTTCCTCTGAAACTTCCAGTGAAAGTTAAGAAATACAAACGGAACATATAGAAGGCAGTCATCATTGAACCAATAACCGCTAATACCCACATGATTTTATTGTGCTCGTAAACATGAGCTAAAATTTCATCTTTCGAGAAGAAACCTGCAAATGGAGGAATACCAGAGATAGCAATTGTACCGATTAGGAATGTAATAGCTGTAATCTTGATTTTTCCACCAAGACCACCCATTTTGCGAATATCTTGTTCGCCGCTCATGGCATGAATTACGCTACCAGCACCTAAGAATAATAAAGCTTTGAAGAAAGCGTGTGTTACGACGTGGAAGAAACCAGAAGTGTAAGCGGCAACACCCATCGCCATAAACATATAACCTAACTGGCTCACTGTTGAGTAAGCCAATACTTTTTTGATATCGTTTTGGAAAATACCAATTGTTGCGGCAAAAAGAGCTGTTGCTGCACCCACCCATGCCACTACTTCGAGTGTACCCGGAGCAAGTGTATAAAGAATATTTGAGCGAACAATCATGTAAAGACCAGACGTAACCATGGTAGCAGCGTGAATTAAGGCCGAAACTGGAGTCGGACCCGCCATGGCATCTGGTAACCAAGTATAAAGTGGAATTTGAGCTGATTTACCAGTCGCACCGATAAATAAGCAAGCTGTAATGGCTATAATAGCGGCATTACCTATTGAAAGACCTTTCGCTTTTTCGAATACTTGTAGGTATTCAACTGTACCAAATTGGTTGATAATCAAGAAAATACCAATCAAAAATCCTAAGTCACCTACACGGTTCATGATAAAGGCTTTGCGAGCAGCATTGCCGTATTCGAAATTTTTATTCCAGAAACCGATTAGTAAGTACGAACAAAGACCTACACCTTCCCAACCAATAAACATGACGATGTAGTTTGAACCCATTACGAGCAATAACATCGAGAATAAGAAGAGGTTTAAAAAGGCAAAGAATTTACCAAATCCTTCGTCATCGTGCATATAGCCCATCGAATATACGTGAATGAGCGTACCCACACCCGTCACAACGAAGAGCATTAAAATTGATAATTGGTCGATTTGGAAAGAAAAACTGATATTTAATGAACCAACAGTAATCCAATCAAAAATATTTACAATGATTGGCTGTTCGCCGCCTGCCATAAATGCCTGATAAGCTGAAACTGCACCTACGAATGAAAGAAGTGCCGCTCCTGTACCAAGCCATCCTGCCAGACCTTTAGATATTTTGCGGAAACCAAGCCCATTGATTAGGAAACCGATGAGTGGAAATAAAGGTATAAGTTTTATTAATAACATATCGTAAAAATTATTTCTAATGAATAATGATTGTAGTAAAATGAAACCTCATTTTACGATTAATCATAGCATCTTACCATTTAAGTTTATCTAAAAGGCTAACATCAATTGAGCGAATGTTGCGGTAAATCATTACGATAATGGCCAGACCGACGGCTACTTCGGCAGCAGCTACGGCCATAATGAAGAATACAAAGACTTGTCCCGCGGGGTCTGAACGATACGATGAAAACGCCACCAAAAGTAGGTTAACCGCATTAAGCATCAATTCGACAGACATAAAGATAATGATAGCATTTCGGCGAATTAATACGCCTACGATGCCAATGATAAACAAAATACTTGCTAATAATACGTAGTTTATTAGAGGTATCTGAAAAATGTCAGGTATTTGGCTTTGCATTGCTTTAATTAATTAACGTTTAATTCTTCTTAAGAAACGCTTATAAGGCTGATAATTAGGGGCGTTGAAGAATATTTCCGCAAAAATAAACAATATTCGTTTTTGTAGTGTGCTTTTTGCGAAAATTGTTACCATTGGAAAAATATTATCATGGTTGACCTATTTATCAAGCATCATTTTTAGCTTAATTTCAGTGAGTTTACGTTTGGTATCAAGCGGGAAGTCTCCGTTAATCATCCAATCATAATACTGGGGTTCTTGTTTTAAAACTGCTTTTACTGGTTTTCCATTATGTTTCCCAAAGTTAAACACAATTTCTCCCTTATTGTTTAAAATCATGCGTTGAGCAAAATCAACAATATTGGCTGAGGTTAACTGGTGGAGCACTTCCATATCATTTTTAACAGGCTCGTACTCTTCACCTTTATCGTTTTTCACTTTTACGCCGTCGTATCTTTCTACCTGAGAACAAAGTACTTCTAGTGTTGCCAAAGTATCTGCTTCGGCACTATGGGCATTGTCGAGGGTTTTATTGCAGAAAAATTTATATGCTGCCGAAAGCGTGCGTGGTTCCATTAGGTGGAAAATTCTTTGAGCATCTACCAGCTTGCGATTTTTTACATCGAAATCAATATCAATTCTCAAAAACTCTTCAACCAACATCGGTACATCAAAACGATTGCTATTAAAACCTGCTAAATCGCAGCCTTCTAAAAATTGAGCGAGTGCTCTACCGATTTGCTTGAATGTAGGAGCATCTTTCACATCTTCATCATAAATACCGTGAATGAGGCTACTTTCTAGCGGAATTGGAATACCCGGATTGATAAGTTTGGTTTTTACTTCTACCGTACCATCAAGTTTTGCCTTAGCAATACAGAGTTCTACAATTTTATCTTTGGCCACATTTACACCTGTAGTTTCGAGGTCAATTACAGCTAAGGGTTTACGTAACTTGAGTGAGTGAGTGTACATTCTAATAATTTTTATTCAATGCTACAAAGTTATAAATTAAAACAGAATAAAAGCCTCGTTAAGCTTAATTTGCCAATTTTAGGTCAAAAACTTTTATTGGGTGTAGATAGATTTTATGCAAAAATCTTGTGTTTTTAATTATCTTTGGAGGCTATTTAGGTAAAATTAAAAGATAATGAATATGAAAAATATTTCGCTGTGGGCATCTAAAAATGTTTTAATGGCAAGACTATTAATTGTAATGATAGAAATAGCCAAAGGGTTATCGGCTGGATTAATCGGTTATTATTTTATTCCTAAGTTATCAGAAAGAACACTCAATCTTTCGGTTTTATTGTTGGTGCTATTGGTGAGTTTCCTACAAATGAATCATGAATTTATTGAGCGAGTAAATAAGCGTATTTATCATAAAATTAGGCATCAAGTTACTTTTGTAATATTCTTGTGTACATTCGGATTGACGCTTTTGTTGGGTAATTACTATAAAAGTGTAGGCGAAAATATAGTTGGTCAATGGGTACACGCTGGAGTATCAGTACGGACAGATAGTACAAGTCAATACGAAGAGAAAGTTTGGGAGAAGTCTATCAAAGCTCGAGTTGGAGCACTTTCAGAGAATAAGAGTTCACAGGATGAACAACCCTCACATAATGGTCGTAGAGTTGTGTATGTTCTGTTATTTTTGTTGAGCTTAGGGCTTACCTATGTGGCTACTATACTTTCCTGTTCAATTGCTTGTAGTGGTTATGGTTTTTTAGCTGTATTATCTTTACTTCTCACAGTTGGGATTTTTTCTGGAGGGATTTATTTTTTGATGAAAGCTTTTCGGAAAAGAATTAAGATAAGTAAGGAAATGAGCAGAGAAGAGAAAAGAAAAGAACGTAAGCGGTTTTTCATTACTTGGGGAATCGTGGTCTCTATTATCAGTTTGTTAGTCATTCTTGGAAATCTTTCATGAAACTAAGTAATAGAACATAGAATCTTTGCGTTAAAGCTGCAAAATCCTCATATAACTAATGCTTAAGTATATCAAAACTATTTTTCTCATTTCGTTTTCAGTAATAGCGTTCGCACAACAAAAAGTTTATAGAAATTTAATCATGGAAGGTGGAGGCATCAAGGGTGTAGCGTATGGAGGAGCCTTAAAAGAATTAGAAAGTAGGGGCGTTTTACAACAAATTCAGCGAGTTGGCGGAACATCCGCAGGTGCAATTCAGGCTTGTCTATTGGCTGTGGGTTATTCAGCAGATGAAATTGCTCAAATAATTGCCGAAACGCCTATCGAAACTTTTAATGATGGTGGGTCGGTCATAAAAGCCAGTGAAAGATTTGTAAAGAAATTTGGCTGGTATAAAGGTGAAAATTTCTTGACTACGATTCAGAAACTCATAACCGACCGAACAGGAAAGCCTAATCTGACATTTGCTGAACTTCATGAATTAGCCAAAAGTATTCCGTACAGAGATTTGTATGTCACGGGGGTAAATCTTACTAAACAAAGATTGGAAGTTTTTTCTTATGAAACTTACCCTGAAATGCGAGTGTGTGATGCCGTGAGAGTATCTATGTCTATACCGCTTTATTACCAATCAGTATTTTTAAATGCTAAAGGAAAAGTTATTGAAAATCCTATACCAAGCGATAGTTGTGATGTATTTGTTGATGGTGGTTTGTTGATGAACTACCCCATTGAGCTGTTTGACCAAACAAAATATCTTAGTACAGCTACTGACAGTACGATAAATAAGCCGACCTTTAACACTGAAACCTTAGGTTTGCGTTTGGAAAGGTGCGAACAAATAGACCATGAAATACACCTAAAAGAGGGTTTTGCACCTTTCGAAATTCAAGATTTTAAAGGGTATATATCTGCTCTTTATAATATTATGACCGAAAGCGTAGACAAGCCTAAACCCGAAGATATAGTTCGTACAATTTACATCAATGACAATGGCATGAGCCCTAAAGTGAGAAAACTTTCGGAGGGAGAAAAACAAAAAATGATGATAAGTGGCCAACAAGGTGTGATAGAGTTTTTCTACCGTTAGGGTGTTTGTTGGTCATTTACGATTTCTGAGTTTTTTATCGTCAACGGTTTTATTGAGAAATTCATTGATTTTTTCAATATCATAACTCATCTGAATTTCTCCAAAAGAGTTGATTTTTATATCAAATCCATCTAAATCTTTGTGTACACGCGGCTTTTCAGCATTGGGTTTTTCATCAGCTTTTTTCTTTGCCATGATTCTAGTAAGTTTTTATGATAAATCCTTTTAATATATAAGCTTGGCTACCATCTCGTCAGTAGCAGACCACTCTATCTAAATCCTATGCTAAAAATCGGGATAGTTATCCTTTTACTTGTCCTCGAATTGAGTGTATATTAATTACTACTTTGGTAATTTACCATCTTTTTTAATTCAAGTAGTAATTATTGGACACTTATTTTATTGGTATTATTCCGAACGAAAGCAGGATTTCAATAAAAGCGATAAATTATTGCTTGTCTCAATGGTAATTTCATTGTTTTTGCTATTCACTGTTACTCGCAAGCGGTGTAAGTGCGTATTTCTTGATTTCTTTTTGATTACATAATCCTAAGAGCCTGTATAACTTTTTACAAGGTATATATGCTCTTAGGAATAGTTAATTGTATTGATAAAGTAATGATATCAAGGTCGTATTAACCTAATGCTGCAACTGCCTTATCTATTCGGTTGATGACCTCAGTTTTTCCAAGAATCTCCAGAGTAAGCATCAAATCAGGGCCTTTACCTACGCCAGTTATTGCCAGACGGAAGGCTTGCATGACTTTACCTGCTTTAATGCCAGCTGCTTCGAGGGCAGGGAAGATGGTATCATGAATTTGCTGTGCTGTAAAATCGACCTCATTCATAGCAAGAACTGCTTCTTTGATAACACCGATAGCTTTTCGAGCATCATCATTCCATTTTGATTTGGCAACCTCTTCATCATAAATACTCGGAGCTTCAAAAATGAAAGGTACTTCAGTGATGATTTCCTGCGGGAAAGTCACACGGTCTTTCATTAAACTTACCAATTTGGCAGCTAGTTCATCAGATAAATCGGCTTTTGATTCTTTGATAATAGCAACTAATTCTCCTTCAGATTTTGATTTGATATAGTGTTGGTTAAACCATTTGGCTTTATCTATCATGAATCTTGCTCCAGCTTTGTGAATCTTATCTAAACTGAATGATTCGATTAATTCTTCTTTGGTAAAAAACTCTTGTTCAGTACCAGGGTTCCAGCCCAAAAATGCCAAAAAGTTTATAACAGCTTCTGGCAAATAACCATCTTGTTTAAAACCACGTGCTACTTCACCCGTAAATGGGTCAGTCCATTCTAATGGGAAAATCGGGAAATTACCCAATAAGCCATCACGTTTGCTAAGTTTGCCGTTGCCTTCTGGTTTGAGAAGTAAAGGTAAGTGAGCAAACTCTGGAGCTTTCCATCCGAAGGCTTTATATAGTAAAATATGGAGGGGAGCCGATGGCAACCATTCTTCGCCACGAATTACGTGGGTTACTTCCATCAGGTGGTCATCAACGATATTGGCTAAGTGATAAGTAGGCATTCCATCTGACTTTAGCAAAACTTTATCATCAATGGTCGATGAATGTACAACTACCCACTCACGGATAATATCTTTGAAGCGAATTTCTTCTTTTAAAGGTACTTTCAAACGAATAACGTAAGGGTCGCCGTTGGCAATTCTTGCTTCAACTTCTTCTTTCGGGAGCGTAAGCGAGTTTTTCATTTGCATTCTCGTTACGGCATTGTACGACATATTATCAACCTTTGCTTCTTCCAAACGCTTACGCATTTCTTCTAATTCTTCGGCGGTATCAAAGGCATAATAAGCTTTTCCCTCGGCAAGAAGCTGCTCTGCGTATTGACGATAAATTGGTTTTCTTTCCGATTGACGGTACGGACCATGAGGACCACCCACTCCTTGACCTTCATCAATTTCGATTCCTACCCATTTGAGGGCTTCTAAGATATAATCTTCTGCTCCTGGAACATAGCGAGTTTGGTCAGTATCTTCGATACGGAGCAACATTTTTCCGCCCATTTTACGAGCAAATAGATAATTATACAAAGCAGTACGAACACCTCCGATGTGTAGAGGGCCTGTTGGACTGGGAGCAAATCTTACACGAACCATATTTTTGTAAAACAACTTTCTAAGTTGTCTGAAATCGTAGAAATAAATTAGAAATAAACACAATTCAAAGAATTGTGGTACAAACGGGTCGCAAAATTACAGAAAATTATGCAAGAATTATACTTTTGGTTTTTTATAAAGTGGTACGGTGCTACAAGGCTCACCAAACATGATACTTTGAGCATAAGGACGCAGGCGACGGGTAACTTCTACGTACGCACTCGTGGGAACAGCCACTTTGCTACATCCTTTCACAACAACTCTTGTTCCTGCATATTCTTCAAAATTGATTTTTGCTAAGGCTTCTTCATAGAGTTTGTTTTCTAAATCTTGTAGCGTACCAAAAACTACAATGTGGGCATAAGGCTCTAATTGAATGGCTAATAACATATAGGCCCAAGTGGGTACAATGGCATCTTCAGAGCAAGTAATGGCTACATTTTTACCAGTATATTGGGTCCAGTCGTGGTTTTTTATGAAATCTCTAAAATCTTTTTCTTTCAGAATTAGACCCATGAAAAGATTGTCTTTTAAATCATACACTACACGTTCGCCTGCGTGATAATAATCTTCTAAGTCGAGCGATAGTAGTCCACTTTTAGCAACTCTATTTACTATTGTATCTTCCATTTTACTAATCTTATAACATTAACATTAAGGAAGACTTCCCTCAAAGGGAAGTCTTCCTTAAAACAAATCTCTTATTCAGAAAGTTTAGTATCAATGTTTTGTTTCTCGTCGGTTTTGGGTTCTTGTATCGTTTCTTCTGTAATTTTGTGTTCAATGATTATCGTCTTAGGTGTAAGCGGAATCGGGCGGAGCGAAACAAAATCAAAGGCATTACTCAACTGCCAAATTCGGATAAAAATTCGTCCGAATATAAAAGCTTGCTGCACTACAAACATGAGAATAATCTTAAATCCTGAGGTCATTCCAATGCGACTTTCAATCAACAAATAGATTAAAGAAAGAATTAAACTCAACACCATAACTGCCCAGTAAACTTGCATGGCTTTAAGATTCCTAAAAACATATTCAATGGCTTTCCAAAAAGCTTGAATTGGGTTTAATAATTCATCTCGAAATAGCAAAATTCGGGCGTAGTCACCTACATTTAGCACATAGGTAATATAGAAAAAAGCAAAAGCCATCGGCAGAATCATCCATGCGGCGAAAGTGGGTTCTGTACTTCCTTTAGCTACAGAATCAAATAAACTAAATAGAAGTGCTGAAGCAATGAGTATGATTATTAAACAGAAAATTTGCAGTAAAAATACACCCAAGAATCGTAGGAAATACTGCCAAGAATTTTGCAGAAAGGCCCCTAATCGGAAAGGATTTCGAAGAGCAAATTGACTGATGATACCACCTGCAAATAATACATTAAGTATAGAATATAGCAAAGATAAACCCAAACTTATTGGTAGTAGGGGAGTAAGTGATTTTCCATTCTTGTGCATGAAATCGTAGAAAACGGTAAAGTCGAAACCCCCAACTAACTTTTCGAAAGCCAGAGATTGTTGAGACTCAGCCCGAAGAATACTAAAACTCGGAAAAGCAATGATTAGGCCCAAAGCAAAATTAATAAAGAATACTCCCAAAACTACGGGCCAGTTTTGAGCGGTTCGGCGAAATGCTTGGGTCAGGATTGTAAACATTAGTTTGGTGAATTTAGTTTTTCATTGTTTTGATGGCGGTGTAAATCACGTTTAGTTTTCTTCTCTAAGTTCTTTAGAAGAGCCTCTGTTAGGTTGATACCTGTTTGGTTGGCCAAGCAGATAAGCACAAAAAGAACATCGGCCATTTCATCGTCTAAATCTTTGTTTTTATCCGATTCTTTTTCTGATTGTTCGCCGTATCTACGGGCCATGATGCGAGCTACCTCGCCCACTTCTTCCATCAAAATAGCCGTATTGGTCAATTCATTAAAGTATCTAACACCAATGGTCGTAATCCATTCATCAACAATCTTTTGTGCTTCTTCTATAGTCATTTTTATCAGATATTTAGACAATAGATATGAGACAAAAGAAGAAAAATAGCAAGTAAAATTTCCCTTGTTTCTTGTCTGATATCTTGAATTCTATTTCACAAAGCTAATCAAAAAAACGATTCTTGAAATACTTAATTGTGTTGAACGTTAGTAGAAAAGAATCAAAACTTTTAACTTTGCCAGACTTCCATTGGGCGATATTCGTCAACATTTAAAAATTACTATGAATTTATTAAAATACACTTGTTATTTATCAATTTTAGCTATTTCAACAGCATTTGTTGGCTGTAAACAGTCTTCAAGTAGTAGCGAGAGCAGTAGTACAAGCGAAGAAGCCAAGTTGGTAACTGCCCCAGCATTCAATGCCGATACTGCGTATAGCTATGTAGAAAAGCAAGTAAAATTTGGCCCCCGTATTCCAAATTCATCAGCACACGTAAAATGTGGTGATTGGATGGCCAGCGAACTAAAAAAATTAGGCTGTGAGGTTATTGAACAGAAATTTAAGCCTGTAACTTATGATGGAAAAGTATTGAATGCAAGAAATATCATAGGTGTATATAACCCACAAGCTACGAAGCGAATCATATTATCATCACACTGGGATACACGCCCGTTTTCGGATGATGACTCTACTGCGAAGACTAAACCATTCGATTCTGCCAATGATGGTCCGAGTGGAGTAGCAGTAATTTTTGAGATTTTACGTACGATTCAAAACTCAGCACAAAAACCAAATATTGGTATTGATGTAATTTTGTTTGATGTAGAAGATTGGGGCCCACCAAGCGATTATACAAAAGAGGTTACTATTCCTAATCAAGGATGGTTAATGGGTTCAGAGTATTGGTCGAGAAATTTACATCAACCTAATTATTCTGCTTATTTTGGGATTTTGTTAGATATGGTCGGAGCTAAAGGGGCTACTTTTACGAAAGATATGACTTCGATGCAATACGCTCCTGCTGTGATGAACAATGTGTGGGGTATTGCTAGCCAGTTGGGTTACAGCCAATATTTCTTAAACCAAGAATTTGGTAATATTTCAGATGACCACGTACCTGTAAACGTAAATGCGAAGATTCCAATGATTGATATTTGTGATTTACGTCCGACAACGGGTAATACTTTTGGAGATTATCACCACACACAAAAAGACAATCTTTCAATCATTGATAAAGCTGCTTTAAAGGCTGTTGGACAGACAGTTTTGCAAGTTTTATACGAGGAAGGTAAGCCTCAATAATAAAAAGATTGTCTTGACAACTATTTTTGCATTTTTCCTTGACACTGTGGTATATTATTTGTTACTTCGCAAGTAGAAATAACTAATACGTCAAATATGGCACACCTGTTGATTATTACAAACAAGTGAGCTGTAGAAAGGCTGGAACAAATTAAATTGCGATTCATTCAAAAACATTTTTGTTATGACAGAAACACTTAACATAGACATTTCGCTGGTTGCAGAGAGCCGTATCAATCAATTTGACCCTAACAACATTGTATTCGGAACAATTTTTACCGACCACATGTTGGTAGCAGATTGTATCAATGGTGTATGGCAAACACCAAAAATTATGCCTTATGGCGATATTAGCTACAATCCGGCATTGGCTACACTTCACTATGGTCAGTCGATTTTTGAAGGAATGAAAGCTTTCAAAAACGATAAAGATGAGGTGTTGATGTTTCGTCCTTTAGAGAACTTCAAACGTTTCAATATTTCAGCAGAACGTATGTGTATGGCACAGGTTCCAGAAGAAATTTTTATTGGCGGTTTGGAAGAATTATTGAAAATTGATGCTGCTTGGGTTCCGAAAGGAGAAGACAATTCTCTCTATTTGCGTCCGTTTATGTTCGCAAGCGATGTATATTTAGGTGTTCGTCCTTCGCTAAATTACCGTTTCATGATTATCATGAGTCCAGCAGGTAAATATTACTCGACTCCACCGAAAGTGAAAGTTGAGACTGAATTTATTCGTGCGGCTCCGGGTGGTGTGGGTTATGCAAAATGTGCAGGTAATTATGCAGCGTCGTTGTATCCAGCAAAATTAGCTCAAGAGCAAGGTTATACACAATTGTTGTGGACAGATGCTATCGAACATAAATATTTCGAAGAATCAGGTACAATGAATGTGATGTTTGTGAAAGACGGAAAACTTATTACGCCAAATACAAGCACTACAATCCTGAAAGGTATCACACGTGATACTTTGCTTCAGCTTGCGAAATCAATGGGTATTGAGGTCGAAGAAAGAAGAGTATCGGTTGAAGAAATTATCTCAGGAATCGAAAGCGGAAGTGTAACCGAAGTATTTGGTGCAGGAACTGCCGTAGTGGTTTCGCCATTTGCTGCTATTGGCTTTAATGGTAAAGATTACGTTTTACCAGAAATAACAGCCGATTCAATGTCAACAAGATTGAAAAATGCTTTGAACGATATTCGTACAGGTAAAGTAGAAGATACATTTGGTTGGGTTTGGAATATTCATGCTTGATTTTCCTTTCTCCTCCCCCTCGGCTTCGCTCGGGGAGTGGTACCTTTGTTTAATCTATAAATAAGTATTGAACCCAAATAAAAACGCCACTATGAGAAATTATAGTGGCATTTTTGTTGGTTTTCAACACTATTTTTCACAACCGTAAAATTGTATAAGCGTTTAGGTAGAGTGAAATTTTAAACCAAATCCTACTTTAATAAGTTGATATTCAAAGTCTTCTAATTTAATGCCAGCTACTGCTTCATAATTTACTTGATAGTTTTGTTAAGTTTGGCGTTATTTGAAGTTATATTCATCTTTTGAGCGATTATTTAAATTCGCCCCTTGTTTTTATGTCATTAGAAGTTTTTCTGAAAGCAATTCAAACCGAAGTTGCCCAAACTCAATACGGTGAAAGCCCCGTTGAACTCTACGAACCCATTGAATATTTGATGTCACTTGGCGGGAAAAAAATGCGTCCTTTGCTGACTGTCATGGCCACCAATATTTTTACTGATGATTGGCAAAAAGCACTCAAACCTGCTCTTGGGGTTGAAGTTTTTCACAACTTTACACTCATGCACGATGATATTATGGATGCCGCTCCGCTTCGTAGAGGACAACCAACAGTTCACGAAAAGTGGAATCCGAATGTGGCGATTCTTTCGGGTGATGTGATGCTCGTGTGTGCCTATGAACTCATGACTGCCGTTGATGACAAGATTTTTAAGCATGTAATCAAGAGATTCAACCGTACGGCCGCTGAAGTATGTGAAGGTCAACAATGGGATATGAATTTTGCCACGCGAAATGATGTTACGGAAGAGGAATACATTAACATGATTCGCTTAAAAACTTCGGTTTTATTGGGTTTTTCACTAGAATTAGGTGGTTTAATTGCCGAGGCTGGTGAAGAAGCAACACAACTATTATACGATTTTGGCACTAATATCGGAATCGGCTTTCAGTTAAAAGATGATATCCTTGATGTTTATGGCGACCCTGAGAAATTTGGTAAACAAGTAGGGGGTGATATCATAGAAAATAAAAAAACTTGGCTTTTATTAAAAGCTCTTGAATTAAGTAAGGGTAAAGCCGAAGAGGCTGAACTTCAAAAATGGATTGATGCCAAAGAATTTGATAAAGAAGTAAAAGTGAAGGCCGTGACCGAGATTTATAACTCACTTGGTATTCGTGCATTAGCTGAGGCCCAGATGAACAAATATTTTAATACAGGATTGGCTGATTTAGAAAAACTCAATGCTCCAATTGAACGAAAAACGCCTTTAATTCAGTTAACTAAACAACTAATCGAAAGAGAATCATAATGAAGGAAGCCTTCGCTGGGCAATACTCGCTCAAAGCGAAGGCTTCTTTAGATTTGGAAATAAATAAAATGGAACAAATTTCAGCAAATTTATTAATTGTCTTAGCTACAGTAGGTATTAGTCTTTATGCATTTAACAATTATAGTTTTCTCGAAAACTGGTTAATGCACCCCTATGCCGTCGAACGAAGAAAAGAATACCATCGTTTCATAACCTCTGGTTTTGTTCATGCCGATTATATGCACTTGTTCTTCAATATGTACACCCTTTATAGTTTTGGGGAGTTTATGGAACAAGTATTCATTCAACGCTTCGATGACCCTAAAATTGGTTCGGTAGCTTATGTGCTTTTCTATGTAATTGCTATTGTTGTTTCTGATTTACCGACTTTTGTGAAGCATCGTAAAGATAGTGGGTACCGTTCTCTGGGAGCTTCTGGGGCAGTTTCGGCCGTAATATTTGGTACAATTTTATTCATTCCTACGGCTCAATTGGCTATTTTCTTTATACCAATGCCGGCTTTTATATTTGCCATTTTATATTTAGCTTATACTTACTACGAAATGCGTCGCGGAAATGGCTACATCAATCATTCTGCTCACTGGTGGGGAGCTATTTTTGGAATCATCATGATGGTGTTATTATATCCTGAAGTATTACCAAGCTTTATTAGCCAAATTCTTAACTGGCGACCATTTAATTGATTAAATGCTTAAAATTTTACGCCAACCATACCCTTTTGGAGAAAAAACAAAACTCAGCGTACTACTGCAAAGTTTGGGCGAAGGTGCTTTTATTGCATTATTTTTAATCGTATTTCAACCGTTAGGAGTTAGCGAATGGCATGACCCAAATAAGGTTTGGCATTTGATAGGCTTTGGCCTAATTACAACTCTATGCGGACTTATCTTGCGTTTGGGAATTTTTAAAACATTCCCCAAATATCATAATGAAGCATTTTGGAATGTTGGTCGGGAGATTCTTGCAATTATGTTACTAATTCTGATGATTGCATTCGGTAACTTACTGTATAGCAATTTTGCTTTTCATCTAAAAATTAGTTTTGGTACATTCTTTTGGATGTTTATTGGCGTGATGATTATTGGCGTTTTTCCAGCAACTTTTGGAGTAATGCTCAATTATATCGTGCAACTAAAAAAATATACTCGACCAATTGAAATACATCACCATGCTGAGCCATTCACCCCATCAAGTACGATTAAATTAATTGCTGAAAACGAGAAAGATTTTATAGAGCTTTCGGCTACCAAACTTCTTTACATTGAATCATCTGATAATTACTCGACTATAGTTTTTGAAAAAGAAGGAGTCCTTCAAAAAGAACTTCTCCGTAGTAGCCTCACTCGTCTTGAAGGTCAAATTAATTATCCCAATATTGTTCGCTGTCATCGTTCGTTTATTGTTAATCTTGATAAAGTAGCAAACGTTACGGGCAATGCACAAGGTTATAAACTTCACCTTGAGGTTCCTGCATTACAAGTGCCAGTTGCCCGAAAATATTCTGAAATAGTTGAACGCTTAAAATAAGGCTTTGATATTCATCCCAAAAGCTTGCTATTCTTCCCTGCTTATTGTCAAACTTCCCAAAGTATTGATACACAGCCCTTTCATTTGTACATTTTTTTGAGCTATTCTACATTTGTGTCAGTCAAATAACACAAAAAAAGATTACTCAAATGAAAACGCTCTTCAAAACAACTATCCTTATTACTTTTTTAACACTAATATCATTTAATATTTTTGCTCAAAGTAAATACAGTGTGGTAGTCACAGTAAAAGGTATTCAACAAAGAACAGGAAAAATTTTTGCTACCATTTCTAATGATGAAAATAGTTTTCCACAAGGTGGAGGAATAAAATCAGCCACTGCCGAATTAACAAAAGAGGGAGAAATAATCTTAAAGTTTGAAGGAATATTGGAAGGTAAATATGCCATTGTTTTATTCCAAGATTTGAACGGTGATAATAAACTCGATATGAATGGACAAATGCCTGCCGAACCTTTTGGTTTTTCAAACCTAACTATGCTTATGGGGCCACCAAATTTCGAGCAATGTGCTTTTGATTTAAACGAAGATAAAAATATTGCTATTAGCTTATTTTCTTTTTAACTATTCATATACACAAAAGATATTTAACAATGGAAACGCTCATTTATAAAGCTTCAACTGCAGTTCATGTATTGTGTGGAATCTTGTCGTTGCTGGCAGGCTTAGTAGCTATGATTACCAATAAAGGGGGAAAGGTACATAATCGTGCGGGAATGGTTTTCTATTGGTCGATGTTTATGATATTTATTACAACAAGTATTTTCTTTATACTTTATCCTACAAACCTAAAATATCAGTTCTTCTTAGGCATAGGCATTGTGAGTTTTTATCCAAATTGGTCGGGCAAGCGTATGTTGGCCATGAAAAAAGGCTTAATTCCTACCTTAGCCGATAAAGTAGGTGCTTGGAGTATAGGTATTTCGGGTATTTGTATGTGGGCTTATGGCGTATTTCTAACGATTAATCCTGCCAAACAATTTGGCTCACTTAATATATTATTTTTTATTTTCGGAACAGTAAGTGTTTTGAATGCCTACGGCGACCTTAGATTATACTTAGGCTACGCAAAACCTGAGAAAATGCACTGGTTTTTTGCCCATGCAGGAAAAATGATGGGAGCTTATACCGCTGCAATTACTGCTTTTTGTGTAAATATTGTTCCAAGATTCCTACCTGATAACACCCCAAGTTTCATGTTTATTCTTACCTGGACAGCTCCCGGTGTCATTCTTGGAATTCTTTCCGCTCGAATTATTAAAAAGTATAAAGTCAAATTTAAAATGGCCGAAAAACCAAACCTTTCCGCTAAACTTAAACAACTTTTTGCCAAGAAAGAATTAGTTTAAAATCAGTTTTAACACTGGAAAATTCAAAACCTTGCCAGCGTTTTACCATTTAACTCCGCAAAAATCAGATTGTAGAATAGCACTATCCACCGTAATTTTGATTCAGAATTTAAAATCATATACAATGGAAGTGTCAGAAATTCAAGAAAATATAGATTTCCGTAGAATTGAAAAAGCTATTCAATTTATTGAAGATAATTTTCAATCTCAGCCAAGTTTGAAAGAAATTGCCGACCATGTAGCCCTTTCCGAATTTCATTTTAATAGACTTTTTAGTAAGTGGGCGGGTACAAGTCCACAACGTTTTATGCGATTTCTCACCAAAGAATTTGCTAAAGAAAAACTGCTCGACAGTGCAAATATTCTTGAGGCTACTTTTGAGTCTGGGTTATCAAGTTCAAGCCGATTACATGATTTATTTGTAACGTATGAAGCGATGACGCCCGCCGAATTTAAAGCCAAAGGTGAAGGGCTGACGGTAAGATACGGAATTCATGAAACACCTTTTGGTGAGTGCCTCATTGCCTTGACTGACCGAGGAATTACTGACTTCCGATTCCTTGAAACAGAAAGCAAAGAGCATATAATAGCCGAACTACAACAAGATTTTGAAAAAGCTAAACTCATTTTTGATAATGACTATACAAAGCCATTAATCGACCAAATTTTCTACTTAAACCAAAGTCAATCAGAGCCAATTACATTGCTTTTACGTGGAACAAATTTTCAGATAAAAGTGTGGGAAGCCCTGCTAAAAATTCCGTTTGGACAAGTCGTAAGCTACGAGACCATTGCCAATGCCATAGGAAAACCCACCGCCCAAAGAGCAGTCGGAACGGCCATTGGAAGTAACCGTTTGGGGTATATCATACCGTGCCATCGGGTGCTACAAAAAGTAGGAGGGATTGGTGGCTACCGTTGGGGAACAACTCGTAAAAAAGCAATTATAGGCTGGGAAATGGCCAAGGCGTAGCACAATTTCCCAAATTGTGTAAATATTCAGAGTAATTAGTTTTATTCATTGCCGTCAGTTTTAACTGAAGGGATAAGAAAGTAAAATAATTGAACTGGCCTTAGCCCAAGCTTTAATTTAAGCTATAAAGCCAATATTGTTTTCTTTCATAGCATTCGTCAGCTAAAGCAGACGGCCATAAATCCTGTTTTTGGCTATTTTAAACTTACTTTGCATCATGAAAAATAATACCCAAATTAATTCTTTTTCCGCTTCGGATTTCACTCACACCGTGCCGCATCGAAGTTCGATAATACCCACGAGTACCCAATGTGGGTCGAAAATTAGTGGTAAAAATCACTGCATCACCTTTATTTCCTTGTAAAACAATTCCTTTCGACTGCATTCTTGGCCTATTTTCGAGCATTAAAAACTCTCCTCCCGTATAATCTACATTGGCTTGACTTAGAAAAAAGACCACTTGAAAAGGGAAATATACTTCTCCGTATAAATCTTGATGCAAAGCATTCCAGTCGCCTTTTTCATATTTCAAAATCAATGGTGTTGGTCGGTTTTGGTCATTTTGGTGGCATTCATTTAATAATTCACCGAGTGTTGGTGGAAAATGCTTATCAATACCTAATTTAATCATCCATTCGTTGGCTATTGGAGCCAAAACTTCATAGAACTGCTGGCGTAGTTGTTCGATTATCTGAGGCAGTGGATATTTAAAATACTTGTATTCTCCACTCCCAAATTGGTAGCGTTTCATGTTTATTACGCTTCTGTATAGCGTTGAATCATCATAGTTTTGAGCCAATTCGTTACAAATTTCATCGGTTACAACGTTTGTGAGCAAAGCATATCCATTTTCATTTAGGCTTCGTGCCATCGAGTCAGTATTCATTTTTTCGAGCATAATTCTTTTAATATATTTTTTACAAAAATCTCCTAAAAATCAGCCCCTAACCACCCGAATATTGCTCAATTCAAAGCAATATTCAGCTTGAATACTGAAAAAATTAAGGCTTATTTTGAAATATAAAAAATTAGGTTTTAATTTACGTAATCAATTACGTAATTAATTACACAATGCAAGATGTTTTTTCAAAATTAGGTCCGCTCATTGTTGCCAGTCGACTTAAGCGAATGAGTGATTATATCATGCGTGCGGGTGAAGAGTTTTATCGGAGCAATGGAGTAGAGTTTGAACCCAAATGGTTTCCGCTTTATTATTTGCTTTCGCAAGAAAAGGAGTTGGGAATCATGGATATTGCCCAAAAATTGAATATTTCACACCCTGGCGTGATTCAGTTAGCTAAAGAATTAGAGAAAAAAGGCTGGATAACTTCTACAAAATCGAAAGAAGATGCTCGCAAACGCCTTTTAAAACTAAGCAAAAAAGGCCTCAGTATGTTGCCCCAATTGCAACTCATTTGGGATGATATTAGGGAAGTAAACCGCCAAGTAGTTGAAGCTCAGCCAACTAATATTTTGAAGGCATTGGAAGAAATGGAGGCATATTTTGCAATAAAATCTCACACCGAACGCATGAAAGAATACTTGGAATCAAAAAAGTAGGACAGGTTTTTAACCTGTCGAAGTAATACTGACAGGTTGGAAACCTGTCCTACAAAATAAAATCTAAAAGAAAATTATATGAAAACATCCATTCAAACATATACTGAAAGTTACCAAAAACAGGTAGAAACCTTAGTTTTAGGTGTTCAGAACGATGAATTTGGTTTAGGTTTGACTGCCCAAGACCAACCAGACTTACCCAATATTGCAGAATTTTATAAAAATGGCTGCTTTTGGATTGCTCTTAATAATGAAAATCAAGTGATGGGAACCATTGGTATTGAACCTCTGACTGATGGGCAGGCTGTTCTTCGAAAAATGTTTTTGGATAAATCAATGCGTGGAGATAAAGATGAAAATTTAGCCCAACGATTGTTTGAAACCCTGCTTCAATATGCCAAAGAAAAAGGTTATGAGGCATTGTGGCTCGATACGCCGCCACCGGCAAAGGCGGCTCATAGATTTTACGAGCGAAATGGCTTTGACCTCATGCCCCCCGAAAGTGCACCATCAAGTTATAAATTGCCAAAGATTTCTGGCCTAAAAATTTACCGATTATTGATAAAATAAATGACCTATGAATAATAATACTTTAGATTTTAGTAATGAAGAGTTTGCAAATATCCTCCAAAAAGTATCTGCAATGGTACTTGATAAATATGAGCATTTAGATGAGATAAAAGGGTTTAATGTAAGTTCACAAGAAGAGGTGGAGGGCTGGTTTAATGAACCTTTACCACGAACAGGAAAAGATAGTTTTGAATTACTTGATGAAGTAAAAACCAAGGTTTTTGATAGTGCAACGGGTAATTTAGGTAAAAACATGTATGCTTATGTGATGTCGGGGGGAAATCAAATTTCAACGGTTGCTGAGTTGTTGCTTTCAACTGTAAATCAAAATAATACGAAATGGCATTTGGCTCCTGCTATGACCGAAATCGAAAAACGTGTGATAAAATGGGCAGCCGAAATGATTGATTACACATCAGAAGCAGGCGGTGCAATGGTAAGTGGAGGCTCAGAAGCTAACTTGGCAGGTTTGACTGTGGCAAGAAATATCTTTTTCAAGAAATTTGATATTAAACGCAAAGGTTTATTTGGCGTAAAACCTTTTACCGTTTATTGCTCGACCGAAACACATAATTGTGTAGATAAGAGTCTATCACTCATTGGTATCGGCACCGACCATTTGCGTAGAGTGAAAACCCAAAATGATTTAACGATTGATGTAGAGGCTCTCGAAAATCAGATTAAAGCAGATATTGAACAAGGTTTTCAACCATTTTGTATTGTTGGCAATGCTGGAACTGTAAACACTGGAGCAATTGATGACCTCAATGCGTTGGCCGATATTGCCCAAAAATATCATCTTTGGCTACATATTGATGGGGCTTATGGTGGTTTGGCTTCATCATTGCCCTCATTAAAAGCAAAATATGCTGGTTTGGAGCGAGCCGACTCGGTGGCACTCGATTTTCATAAGTGGCTTTATCAACCCTTCGAAATTGGTTGTGTTTTGGTTAGAAATTGGAGAATCATGCGTGATACCTATTACAAAGAAGCCGATTATTTAGCTACCGAACTGCAAGAAAATGCCAATGCTCGATTAGAGTTTAATGAACATTATTTCCAGCTGTCTCGCAATGCCAAAGCATTTAAGGCTTGGATGTCGGTAAAGGCCTATGGTTTTGACCGTATTCAACAAATGATTCAGAAAGACATTGATTTGACCAATTATTTAATCAAACTTGTGGAAGAATCATCCGATTTTGAGTTAAAATCGAAGGCTGATTTGGCGGTTGCTTGTTTTAGATACAAAGGAAATTTAACAGCTGAAGAAGAAATCACGGCATTGAATCAACAACTCATTCCTGCCCTTGAGGCCGACGGACGAGTATTTATTACGAGTACAAAACTCAATGGTGAATTTGTCTTGCGGGCGTGTATTATCAACCACCGTAAAACCGAGCAATCTATCGAGTATTTATTAGATACAATTCGAGATGTAGCAGCAAAATTATAATTTCTGAATCAAATGCAAACAATAGAAATCATAGAACTTGACCCATCAAATGAGACTCATAAACAGGCTTTTAAGCAGATAAATTATGAGTGGATAAAAAAGTATTTTAAGGTTGAACAAGGCGATTTAGACTCGCTCGAAAATCCTGAAAAATATTTTATAAGTACAGGTGGTGCGGTTCTTTTAGCTCGTAGATGTGAAGAATATTTAGGCACTTCTGCACTAAAACCAATAGGTAGTGATGCCTACGAACTTTGTAAAATGGGCGTAACCGAGGCTGCAAGAGGCTTAGGAGTTGGCAAGTTGATTGGTGAGGCAATTGTGCAAAAAGCTCGTGATTTAGGTGCAAAGCGTGTTTATCTCGAAACCAATTCGACGCTTGCTCCTGCATTGGCTTTGTATAAAAAACTGGGTTTTAGTAGGATAGAAAACTTTACCTCGCCTTATGAGCGTGCCGATGTAGCTATGGAAATTTGGTTATAGCACAATTCTCTGAATTGTGCTATAATCGAACAATTTAGAAAATTGTTTTACCCAACAAATAAAAAAACAAGTATCTTTGCGAGGCTATTTAAGAAAAATAGGTTTTTAAATAGTTTACAATCAATTAGTTGAAAATATAATGTCGATAGTTATAGATAGTCTATCGGCTAGAAATTAACCAAAGATTCTAAGAGCAATGAGAAAAAAAATCGCCGCTGGTAACTGGAAAATGAACAAAACTTTTGAAGAAGGTCAAATCTTACTTTCAGAAGTAGTAAATATGGTAAAAGACGAGGTAACAAACCCTAATGTACAGGTGATTGTTTGTGTACCTGCTCCTTATTTAAGCTCTTTCGGAAAAATGATTGATACGCCAAAAGTTGCTTTAGGTGCACAAAACTGTTATCCGAAGGCTTCGGGGGCATATACAGGTGAAGTTTCTGTTCCGATGTTGAAATCGGTAGGCGTAAGCTACATCATTATTGGTCACAGCGAGCGTCGTCAGTATTTCAATGAATCAGATGCATTTTTGGCTGAGAAAGTAGATGCAATCTTGGCAGAAGGTCTTACGCCAATCTTCTGCTGTGGCGAAACTTTAGAGCAACGCAACGAAGGTATTCATTTCGATTTCGTTTGTGGTCAGCTTACAAACAGCCTTTTCCACTTATCGGCTGAAGATTTGAAGAAGACCGTGATTGCTTACGAACCAATTTGGGCTATCGGTACTGGCGTAACGGCATCGAACGACCAAGCACAAGAAATGCACAAAGTTTTGAGAGACCATCTAGCATCAAAATATGGCCAAGAAGTAGCAGATGAAATTTCTATCCTTTATGGTGGAAGCGTAAACGGAGCCAATGCTCAAGAACTTTTCGCTTGTCCAGATGTTGATGGTGGTTTAGTTGGTGGTGCTTCTTTAAAATCAAGAGAGTTTACAAATATTGCAAAGTCATTCTAAGACTAATCAATAAATAAGAATGGATAATTGAAAATTTAAGTGCTACAAAACAGTATCTTAATATTTACAATTATCCATTTTTTATTAGAGAACGTTCCTATTTGTTGAATACCTACGGCATTCTAAACATACTTTTTTGGTTTTATACAACCAATATGAAAGTCCTACGGACTAAATGGTTTAAAACTAAGCTACTTTTTTTTACATTAAATAAATTAATGTTTATTATCTAAACCTTTGGTTTATACTGATTTGCTCGTTCGTTTTTTTCGGCTAAACTTACAATTTCCTCAATACGTTTTTGGCGAGTCTCTGCTTGTTTGGCATTAAGAAGCCACTCTAAAATTCCTCGTTTTACCGAACGCGGAAAAGCTTCAAAATAACCTTTAGCAGTTGGATTTTGTTCTAATTTTTCTTGCAAATCGGGCGGACTGATGAGATTTTCAACATCATCTAAAGCTGTCCAAGTACCTATCTCTTTAGCAATTTCAACCATTTTTAGGCCAGCTTCGGCCATTAAGCCTTCGCTAAGGAGTTTTTCAACTTTTGCTTTATTTATTCTGCTCCAGTTGCTTTTGGGGTTTCTTTTGGCAAAAAACTGATAATAAAACTCATCGTTTCCTTTCTTAATTGAGCTATCTACCCACCCAAAGCACAGGGCTTCATCAACTGCTTCATCATAATAAACGCTGGGTGTTTGACTTTGTTTTTTATATATTTTTATCCAAATATTCTTTTCAGAAGCGTGGTTTTCTATCAACCAACTTCTCCATGCATTTCGGTTTTCAAGATAAATACTTTTGAAATCTTCGTTTTCCATGAAAATTTAATATTTATTTCAAAATATATAAAAAACTTTTCATTTTGAATATTATTTCAAACTTGGTGGAAGTAATTTATACATCACTGGTGTAACAATTCTGGTTAGAATCAATGATGAAATTAAACCCCCAACAATTACTAAAGCCAGCGGCGAGTAAAGCGGCGAATGCTCCATAATGAGCGGAATCATACCTCCAATGGCGGTCATAGTTGTTAGTACAATTGGTATAAATCGCGTTTCGCCCGCTTCTTCGATAGCTTCATCAATCGAAAGTCCATTTTCTTTACGCAGATAATTGGTATAATCTACGAGTAAAATAGAGTTTTTTACCTCAATACCCGCTAGAGCGATGATACCTACGATGGCCGTAAATGAAAGGGAATTTCCTGTAAATAATAAAATTAAAATTGCTCCAATTAAGCCCAATGGAATAACCGAAAGTACAATAAGCGTACTTTTAAAGGTTTTAAATTCAAGAATCAGAATGGCAATAATACCAAAGATTGTGATAATGATGATTGTGCCAAGTCCACCAAAAGTTTCGGCCGAACGCTCTACTTCCCCTGCCATTTTTATTTCATAGCCCTTTGGTAATTTTACTTGTTTGAGTTTTTCAACAGCTTCTTTCGTTACTTCTGGTGTAAGAAAACCACTCTTAATAAAGGCCGAAACCGTAGAATAACGCTCACGGTCATAGTGATTAATTCGATTTGGTGAAGTTTCAAAACCCACTGTGGCCAATTGGTTCAAAGGCACAAGTGTACCCATTTGATTTGTAACGAAAACCTTAGAAAATACATCCATGCTTGGGCGTTCATTTCTTGGTAAACTTACATTAAGATTCATCTCTTCACCATCTTTTTCTTTGTAAATTCCAAGGTTCACACCAGCAATACCCATCCTGATAGTACGGTCAATATCAGCCGTTGGAATGCCCAACATACCTGCTTTATCTTTATTGATATTTACACGTAAATCTACATTTTGTGCAGAAAGTGGGTTATTTACGTAAATGGTGCCTTTGGTTTCTTTGAAAACTTTTTCAACTTTTGCAGAAATAATACGTAATGAATCAAGATTTTCACCCATGATTCTCACAGCCAATGGTGCCTCGAATGGAGCCCCTTGCTCAAACTGAATAACCCGAATTTTTGCTCCTGCATAAGAATCAAAGGTAGCACGAAGTTTATCAATAAATTGCTCACGCTCAGGCACTTCTACATGATCTTGTAGTTGTACGAAAAGTTGCGAATAATTCGATAAAGTTCCACCTATAGGCAATGTATTATAATAAATTCGAGGGTTAGATTTTCCAACGTTAGTGGCAAAGTTCTTGACAATCTTATGCTTCAATAATTCATTTTCTACAAAACGAGCTGCTTGATTAGTTTCTTGGAGCGTTGTACCGAGTGGTGTTTCGATATTAATCAAAAACTGTGGTTTTTCTGAACGAGGAAATACACTCGTACCAACAACAGGAATAAGGGCTAAGCTTCCACCAAAAATCAAAAGGGCAATCAATAAAGCTGTTTTGGGGTATTCAAGTGCTTTGTGCAGAACCTTGCGGTATGAACCTTCAATACCTTTTTTCATCAAACGAAGTACGATGTTTTCGCCGTGTTCTTCACGAGGCATGAGTAAACTCGCTAAAAAAGGAACAATCGTAAGCGAAACAAAAAGCGATGCAATAATGGTCATGATGACAGCCATCGGAAGACTTCTAATAAAATCACCCGCCGACTCTGGTAAAAAACACAGTGGTAAGAAGGCAAAAATCAAAGTTGCCGTACAGCCTAAAACCGCTAAGCTAATTTGTTTGGTGGCTTCGATGGCTGCTTGCTGGCGTGGCATACCTGTGCGTAAGAAACGAGCTATGTTTTCAACTACCACAATAGAGTCATCCACTAAAAGTCCAAGGGCAATCACAAGACCAACTACACTTAACTGATTGATACCAAAGCCCGCCAAATCGAGCATCGTAAGCCCCATTGCCAACGATAATGGAATAGAAATCATTACGATAATGGCCGGACGGATACCCAGAGGAATAAGGGTAATGAGCACCAAAAGAATAGCAATTCCGAAGTCACGAGCTAAACCAAAAAGACGATGCGAAACGCTTTTTACTTGGTCGAAACTTTGTTCGAATCGCATATCAGCGGGTAAACTTTTGGCAAAATCATCAATAATTGGTCGAATTTGATCGCCCGTTGTAAAAATATTACTACCATCTTTCATGGTTGCCGTAACGAAAACGGCACGTTTACCATTTAAACGACCCAAGTAAGTTTCTTCTTCGTAATCGAATTTTACATCGGCAACATCTCTAAGATAAGTAACGGTCGTGCCCGATGAACTTACGATGGTATTCTTTATTTCTTCGATATTTTCGTAACTACCCGAGGTTTTTACACTAAATTTACGGCTACCAATTTCAATATTTCCTGCAGGAATATTGGCATTTTCGGACTGAATAGATCCTAAAACTCGATTCAATGGAATTCTGAACTGAGCCATTTTATCTAAATTTACCGAAATAGTTATTTGTTGTTTCGGGAATGCCCAGATTTCAGCCGTTTTAATTGATTTTACCTTTAGAAGGTTATCTTTCAATCGTTCTGCTTCTTTTTCTAAATCTTTGTACTGAGCAGTTTCCGACATCACGGCACATTGAATAATATTTACACCCTCGGGCGTAAAGCGGAGTACATCCATGCTATAAATATCCGAGGGAAGTTTCGAACGAATGGCGTTTAATTCACGCACAACTTCATTGTATTTTTCCTCGGAGTCGATAGAATGAACAAATTCCAAACGGATTTGGGCAACACCCTCATCAGCAGTAGAAATAACTTTCTTAATATCGCTGATTTCAGACATTTTATCTTCAATTGGGTCAACGATAAGTTTCTCCATATCGGCAGGCGAAGTACCAGGGTAAACTACCACGATACTATTAAAAGTTGCCTTCAACGCAGGGTCTTCTGCTTTGGGCATATTGAGCAAAGAACTCACACCAATGGCCATAATCATGATGAAGATGATAATAGTGAATTGGTAGTTCTTAACAGAAAAGTCGACTAAACGCATGGTTTTAATGTATAATGAAGAATGTAAAATGTATAAAATACCATTGCTACTATTCTTTTGATGATTTTAATATTGCTGTTATTATTTTCTGTAATTCCTCAACATCATTTTTGAGTGAAATAAACATGTTTTCATCCAAATATTCTGAAGCATAGAGCAAGCGAATCCAGTATTTAGTTTCTTTTGCTTCTTTTAAGCAAATACTAAACTTTGCGGAAAATTCTTTTTTCGAATATGCACTATCAGCTTCTTCAGCATTCGCACCTATTGATGTCCCACTTCTCAGTAATTGTTTTGCTAAGGGTAAGACTTCAGAATGATTTTTGTAAAACCATTTATATAGTTTTACTATACGCACTGAAAAAGCAAAAGACTTTTCTAAAATGATATTTGGCTTATTTTCTTGACCCATTTTGCATTATGAATTTTACATTATTCATTATGATTTATTTTAACCTTCGCTTTATCGGTCAGAAAATTTGCTCCTTTGGTTATGATTTGCGTGCCCTCAGTTATGCCAGACGTTATGGCTACGTTACTTCCGAAAATATGGCCAATTCTTACAGGTGTTTTATTGACAGTTTGGTTTGGATTGAGAGTGAAGACAAAAGCTTTGTCTTTGTCGGCTTCAACTAATGCCTCAATCGGCACGGATAATGTGGCTGCTCCTTTGGCTGAAGAAATTTCTGCTTTAGCCACAAAACCCGAAATTAATTTTTTACCATTCGGGGTGAGTTGTAATTCTACTTCAAATGTGCCAGTAGCAGGATTGACTGTTTGAGCAATTTGAGTTACACGTGCATGAAATGGCTCATCGGGGTAGGCATCAAGATAGACAGTAGCAGCATCGCCGAGCTTTACCTTTACTACATCTCTATCGGCTAAACCAACATTTACGAGGTAGGCACTTTCGCCAGTACCAAGAATAAAGGCAGGAGCAAATGGAGTAATAAGTTCGCCTTGTTCAGAAATTTTTCTAAGAATACGGCCACTCGTTGGGGCATAAATTCTCGATAATTTTTGGTTAAACTCAGCTACTTGCACACTCTGTTTGGCTACATCATAGCCTGTTGTGGCATCTTGCACGTTGGTGAGGGTAGCGGCTTCATCGGCATAAAGTTTTTTGACTCTTTCTAAATCTCGTTCAGATTTTTCTAAGCCTAATTTTGCTTGACGAACCTGTGCATCAATTTCAGATAAATCAAGTTCAGCTAATAGTTGACCTTCTTTCACGAATTGTCCTTCTTGCACATAAACTCGACGAATCATGCCACCTGTTTTAAAGGCTAGTTTCATTTCAGATTTTGATGAAAGTACACCACTGGCAATGATGGGTTCGCTCAACGATTTTTTGCTTACTGGCTGTACTTCAACCGTGAGAGTTTCGTCGGTTTCTTCTTTTTTGGTGTCTTGTTTTTTTCCACAAGAAATGGCCAAAAATGCTATTGCGGTAGTTAATAAAATATAATTTTTCATAGATTTTATTTTTGTTCGAATCCTAATATTTCAATTTTTTTAATCCAATTTTCTCGGTATGAGTCTTTCGATAAATTTACTTTACCGCTCCAACTTTATCCAAATTCGCTTGCTTTAAAAGTATATCATATCGAGCTACTGACTCTTGCAAACGAGCGGTGATAACTTCATTCGAGGCACGTAAATACTCAATCATGATCGCCTGCCCGTTTCGGTATCTGCTTTCCACTACCTTAAAATATTTCTCAGCTTTCAGGGTTCCTTCTTTGGCGGTATTTAAGGCTTTTTTGGAAGCTTCTAACTCAAAATATGCCTGAGAAACTTGCAATTGTATTTGTTTTTGTACTTCCTCGAACTTTGTATCGAGTATGTTTTTTTGAATTTTGGCTTGCTGTATTTTTGATTTTTTCTCGTAGCCATGGTAGATGTCCCAACTTAGGCCAATTTGCCCTAAAATGTAAGCTTGGTCTTTGAATGTATAACCAAAACCTTGAAACCCCGTACTTCCACCTACAAATACTTGCGGACGTAGGGCATTCATTTCTTGTAATTTAATGGCTGTTTCACTAACTTTTATGTTTGTGCGTAACATGTTCAGTTCTTGCCGATTACTGAGAGCATCTTCTTTAAGTTGGGGTAGGGCGGCTGTTTGTCCGATTCTATTAACTAAATTAGTATCAGCAACTATTTCAGTCATTAATTCTCGATTCATCAAATAATTCAAGAAAACCTTTACTGTTTCTCTATTCTTTTCCAAAACGGCCACTTGCTGGTCGAGTTTACTTACTTCATATTCAGCCGAATAGATGACATCTTTGGTGGCCACGTTATTGCCTACTAATTTTTCATTGAGTTTCACAAAATCAGTGAGTAGGTTTCTTGAGGCATCAAAGATTTTTTGTGCTTCGAGTGTTTGTAGATACTGCAAATAAGCGGTAGTGATACTGTATCGAATTTCGTTTTCTAAAATTCTTTTTTTGGCTTCTTGTGCAGTTAGTAAATCTCTCTGAATAAGTAGGTTATAGCGAATATCAGTATTGAAAATAGGATATTGAAAATTAAACTTTGTATCATGAAAATTATTAGGTGCTAATAATTGATTCACGTTTTCTACCTGCGGGAAATTGTTTGTTTTGGTAAGTTGATTGAGTGTTGAATAAACAGGGTTTAGTAAATCACCAATCGGGAAAGATAATTTTCTACCACCTGCAGCTAAGGTGTAATTCGGATTGAAAGTAAGCTTAGGCATAAAGTTCGCTTTGGCTTGGTTGATATTTTCAAGCGATTTCTCGATTTCGAGGCGTTCTTGCTTCAAGCCTAAGTTTTGTTTTAAACCTTCTTGAATGTATGATTCAAGTATAGGGGAGGTTTGTGCTGCCGCGGCCAATGGAAATAATAGATAAAATAAAAATAGCTTTTTCATAGGATAAAATCACCTTCTAAGAGGCTTTTAGTTAATTTTAGCTTTATTAGCCACCATTAATCAATTATTAGTTTCTGAACACTGTTAAGTAGAAGTTTCAAAAAAAGGGCCTGACTAAGGCCTGACCCCAAATTCTTATACTTTTATACTAGTGGCAACTAAGTTTGAACTACATTGTGCCAATAGTTTTTGTTGTGCATTACGTGCTTCACATACGACATTTACTACTGTTTTTCCTGCTCTAATAATTTTCGATTTCACGAAAATACTTTCTCCAACTTGGGCAGGTAAGAGGTAATCGACATTGAGGTTGATAGTAGAGTAAAAGTTTTCTTTACCAAGTGAAAAGACTGTCATTCCCATCACATCATCAAGCATTGACGCCATTGTTCCCCCGTGTAAGATTCTACCAGGATTAGTCATCTCTTCACGAACGGTAAATTCTACTATTAAAGAGCCTTCTTCTGCTGAAATTAGCTTGCCGTTTAGCCATCTACCTAGCGGAGATGGACTTACTTCTGAGGCATTTTTCCCGATGTGTTGTTTAAAAAATTCTAAAGCGTGGTTCATTATTTGGTTCTTATTTGCGTTTGTATGTTTTTACCATTTCAACAAATCGGTCATAGACTTCTTCTAAAAGTTGAATACGGCGTTCTTCTGGAAAAATCATGGTTCGGCGGCGTAAATGTAAGGTTGCAAGGCCATGTACTAAACTCCACATCATGACCGAAACGGTCTCGACATTTTCACCAGCGAAATACCCTGCTTGCATGCAATCTCCTACCACTAATTTAAGTGTATTAAATGCTCGTTCGCCGTCACACCAAATTTCATCTCTGCATTCGAGGGTTTCCATGGGGGCGGTCATCACAAACATTAAATCATACAATTCGGGGTTTTCAAAGGCGTATTTGAGGTAACTTTTCCCTAATGAAATTAAGCGTTCGAAAGGGTCAGTTTCTACGCCAATACCTGCTTGCATAGCATGCATGAGAGCGTTGAAGGCATCTACATGCAAGGCAAAAAGAATTTCATTTTTATCTTTGAAATAAAGGTATATTGTACCCGCACTATACTCAATTACTTCAGCAATATTACGGATGCTGGTTTTTTCGTAGCCTTGTTCCAAAAATAGTTTTTGAGCGGCGGCTAATATTTGCCGCCTCATTTCTACTTTTTCTCTTTCTTTTCTATCTGCAACACCCATGGAGCTATACTATTCTTTAATTAACAATGCAAATAAAATGAACGGTGTTCAGAAAAACAAATTATTTTAAAAAAAATGTGGTCCACTTCAAAAGTGAACCACATTTCAATTATAAACGGCCATATTTTTTATTATATCTCAATAATATTGAAGCGATAATCAATGGGGTCGAAGGCTTCGAGGAGTTTTTCAATAAACGATTTATCGTTTAGATAGAAGTTCAAGAAATTTTCCTTGCGTTCTTGTAAACCTCCATCTGGAAATAGCTTTTGCTTTAAGCCTAAGAGTTGAGTAACGGCTGTTTCCTGATTACGTTCTTCGGCTTTCTTGATGCGTTTTTCAAGGTTTTCGAGCGATGAAATTATCTTTACTTTTTCTGCTTCAACAGGTCCTTTCATCGTTTGATCAATGGCCAAAGATTTACGAAGAATTCGCTCAAAAACTTCATTGATATCATCTATTTCAAATGCTAAGCTCAACGAGTTTTCAGAATTACGTTCTACGTAGCTTCTGCGAAGGGTTACTTCATCGGCAAAAAGTTCTTCGGCTGTAATACCTAATTTATCTATACGCTTTTGGCTCGCTTGGTTAATCACCAAAGCAAAATTTCGAGGCATTAAAAGAGGGAATTGTTCGCCATAATGATCAAAAATACCTTTCAGTTGTAACCAATAAGGTACTTCTGAAGGCCCACCGATATAAGCTAAATTTGGTAGAATTGTTTCTTGATATAATGGGCGTAAAACAACATTTGGACTGAATCGCTCTGGATTTTGCTCAAGAATTTGTAAAATTTCATTTTCAGAGAAAGCCAAATCGGAGTTTAAAACCTTATAAACCCCATCTTCTCGCACAATACGCTCGCGTAAACCTTCTTGTAAATAAAAGAAGTTGATTTCACGCGGAGTGATTTGCGTATGATAACCCATTTTATTGAGTTCCTCAGATGTTTCAGTTACAATTTTATTGGCTGAATGATTGAGTAAATCGTCTTTAATGACACCCGTGAAAATGGCTTTTAAATCAGCGTCATCAGCATCTAAACAAATGAGACTTTCATTCGCAAAAAGCTCATGCATATATTGGCGTACGGCCGCTGCGAGCGTAGAATTATTGAGGTAGGCACGCTCAAATAACTCTGGCTTTTCAGGAAGTTCGGCAAATATGGTCTCTAACTCTGCGGGATTCATTCTTCCCACTGCTCCTTTTTGTTCGGTTTCCCATTTATAAGTTTTTCCAAAAAGGTTAAACGAAGCAATTTCTGCAAAATCATGGTCTTCGCTGGCCATCCAATAAACGGGTACGAAGTTGTATGCAGGAAATTGAGCTTTCAGCTTTTTAGCCAAATTAATAATCGTAATGATTTTATAGATTACATATAATGGCCCAGTGAATATGTTGAGTTGGTGCCCAGTTGTAACTGTAAAAGTATTGGCTTGTAGGAGTGTATCAAAATTAGGACTATTGCTTAAACCTTGATATTGCTTTTTTAAAACTGAAACCAATGTTTTTCGCTTGTCTTCCGAGAATTGCCGAGTTTGTATTACTTTGTCAAATCCTTGAATATCAGGATATTGATTGTAGAATTTTAGGAGAGAATCGTTTTTCGAAATATAATCTAAAAACAGTTTCGGAAATGCACCGACCGAATTTAACTCTATTTGTTGACAGGGCATGTTTATGTTTTTTTTCTTTGCTCTAAACAGAACACCAAAAAAAGCCTATGGGTTTCAATTAATTAATTTTCGTTGATTACTTCTGTAGAGACAAGGCATGACTTGTCTCTACAGAAGTAACATTTATTCATACATTCTATCAATCAAATCTTTGTATTTGGCCGTAATGACCTTCCGTTTTGGTTTAAGTGTAGGGGTTACTTCTCCTCCTTCGATTGTCCAAGGATTGGCAAGTAAGGTAAATTTCTTTACTTGTTCGTATTGGGCAAATTCTTTATTAAATTTCGAAATTTCACTAAAAATCAATTTTAAAACTTGCTGATTTTTAATGATTTCGGCATCGGTGGTATAATCAATTCCTTGTGTTTTACACCAGTCACGAAGAGCTACGAATTCAGGAATAATCAAAGCCGCAGGGAATTTCTGACTTTCGCCCACCACCATCATTTGCTCAATAAAGACCGATTCTTTCATTTTATTTTCGAGTACTTGCGGAGCTACATATTTGCCTCCTGAAGTCTTGAAAATTTCTTTCTTACGGTCGGTAATTTTTAAATACTTACCTTCATCAAGCTTACCAATATCGCCAGTGTGTAGCCAACCGTCAGCATCAATTACTTCTTTTGTGAGTTCTGGTTTGTTGTAGTATCCCAACATAACGTTTGGTCCTTTAACCAAGATTTCGCCATCTTCAGCAATTTTCACGGTAGTGCCATCAATGATTGGCCCTACTGTGCTGATTCGCAAATCTAAAGGCATTACTCGATTAGTAGCAATTACTGGCGAAGTTTCGGTCATTCCATAACCTTCTGAAACTGGAATTCCTGCCGCCCAGAAAACCCTAGCTAAACGAGGTTGTAAGGCTGCGGCTCCTGAACAAATCATGCGGATATTTCCGCCTAAAGCTTCTTGCCACTTACTAAAAACCAGCTTTTGTGCCCATTTTAATTGGAAATTATACCAAGCACTAAATTGTTGGTTTGGGTCATATTTGAGCCCTAAATCAAGTGCCCAGAGAAATATCTTACGTTTGAGTCCACTCAATTCATAGCCTTTCGCCACGATTTTATCGTAAACTTTTTCAAGTAAACGTGGCACGGTTGTGAAAATTTGTGGTTTTACATCGCGTAAATCATCGGCAATAGTAGCCATATTTTGAGCATAATATATTGACATCCCCTTGCTCATGTATAAGTACAAAACCATGCGTTCGTACACGTGGTTGAGCGGAAGAAAGCTCAATGCTCGACAAGTTTCATCAATTGGGAAATTATCACGGCATGATTCAAAATTGCTGATTAAATTTAGGTGCGAAAGCATAACTCCTTTTGGATTGCCCGTAGTACCTGAAGTATAAATGATTGTAAGCAAATCATCGGTTTTGATGCTTTGTTTGATACTTTCTAATTTTTCGACATCTTCGTTTTTGGCACTTTCCGAAACCTCTTTCCAATGTTTGCTACCTATGATTTTATCAAAACAATAAATTTCTTGCACACTTGGGGCATCTTTGGCCGCTGTTTGTGCTTTTTTTAGCAGGTCAGCATCGCCCACGAAAACTAATTTGATACTGGCATCATTGAAAATATACCTGTAATCCTCTACCGTAATGTTGGGGTAAAGCGGCACGCCAATGGCACCGACTTGTTGAATCGCAAAATCGACGATATTCCATTCGGGGCGACTTTCGGAAATAACAGCGATTTTATCGCCTCGCTTAATGCCAATACTTAATAAGCCTAAACTTAATTGGTTGATAGACTGCAAGAAATCAGCAGCCGAAACAAGCTGCCATTCACCTTTGATTTTTGAAGCAAAAACATCGGGTTTATTGTATTTAGCAATGGAAGTATCTAATAATTCGAAAACTCTGGAGATGGAATACGACATTTTATAGTGTGTTGAATAGGTTATAAGCAGTTTCAGTCAACAGCTTTTGTTAATTTAATACGAACAAATTACTTGATAATTATTCAAATATAAAAATGAAGCGTCCCGAAAATTTACTCTTTTTCGGGACGCTTCAGTAGGGTTTATTTATCAAAACCGATTTTCATCTACATCTTTTATAAATTGGATGACATTCGGGAAATAGGTTTTTTGGTCATCCCAAAAAGATAAATGACTACCATCAGGACAATACAAATATCTTCCTTTTTGTACAGCTTTACTTAATTGTTCCATGGCTTTGGGGTCCATGGTATCATATTTTGCACCGATAGCTAAGGTAGGAACTTTTATATTAGGTAAACTAGCTTTTCTATCCCAAGTGATGAGGCGACCACCGACTTTGAACTCACTCGGCCCTTGCATCAGTACATAAATATGCTCATTCAAATGTTTGAATGTACGATTGACTGGCTCAGGCCATTCGGGTAAGCGGCAAATATGTTTATTATAATATTCACGAGTAACTAAATCTACGTACACGGGGTTTTTAAAATCACCCTTGGCTTCAAAAGCATTGAGCGAATCAACCAGAGATTTTCTCATCTGGCTTCTCAATTCAGTATTATATTTTTCATAATCAGGAATACTAGGCATCATATTGCTGATTATTAATCCTTTAAGATTATCTTGGTATTTTAGAGCATATTCCATTGCCAAAATACCTCCCCAAGAATTTCCTAATAAATAAAAGTTGTCTTTATTTAAGCCTAAAGCCCTACGTACTTGTTCTACTTCTTCTACAAAGCGTGGGGTTGTCCAGAGTGAATCATTATCGGGCTGGTCGGAGTAATAAGAGCCTAATTGGTCGTATTCATACATTTCAAAGCCTTCTTTTGGAAAGAAGCTTTCAAAACACTCCATATACTCATGGGTCATGGCTGGGCCGCCGTGCAAGAGTAAGATTTTTATGCGAGGATTATCACCAAACTTTTTGGTCCAGACTTTAAATTTTCCCACAGGGGTTTCAATTTCAACCATTTTTACCCCACCAGTTTGTACTTCTTCAGTACTTGATATTGATTGCTGGGACTCTTGGATATTTTGTTTTTTGCTACAATTGACTAGTAAAAAAACAGCAGCTAATAAAAGGAAAAGGTGTTTCATAAAGTTTTAGTTGAATAAGAATAGATGGATGACAAAGATAACTCAATAAAAACAAGCTTTAAGTGCTTAGAGTTTGAAAATTTCAAGATAAATTATTGAAAAGTCGGCTTTGTAGTATTTATATGTTTTATTTGTTATGAATTTATCAAGTCCTTGATAGTCAGTTTGATTATTGGTAGAATTATGAAAAAAATACTTGTTATTGGCTCGACTGGTTTGCTTGGAAAACCCGTTGCCTTTGCACTGCAAAATGCAGGCTTTGAGTTAACACTTTTTGTCAGAAATGATTCATTGGTGAAAGATATTTTCCCCAATACAAAAATCATTAAAGGCGATTTAGCGATTAAATCAGATGTAGAAAAAGCAATGCAAGGCCAAGATGCCATTTTCTTAAATTTATCAGTTAAGCAAACCGAAAAATTAACCGATTTTCATGCCGAAGGAGAAGGCTTAGATACCATCATTGAAGCTGCTCATAAAGCAGGCATTAAACGAATCGCTTATTTATCTTCACTTGTACATCTTTATCAAGGTATGAATAACTTTGATTGGTGGGTTTTTAGAATTAAGCAAGAAGCCGTGCAGAAAATCAAAAAATCAGGTATTCCTTATTCGATTTTTTATCCTTCTACTTTCATGGAAAGTATCTTTTATCAATCTAAGCAAGGAAGTAAGATTGCTTTGGGTGGTAAATCTGAATATCCGATGTATTATATTTCAGCAAAAGATTATGCTCAGCAAGTAGCGAAATCTTTTGAAGTTTTGCCTGAATCTGAAAGTTATGATTTTGTAGTTCAGGGTTTAGAAGCTTTCACACAAGATGCCGCCGCCAAAGAATTTATTAAGTATTATACAAAGGAGAACTTAGGAATAATGTGGGCTCCAATGTTTGTCATGAAATTGATGGGCGTATTTAGCCAAAAATTTAATTATGGTTATCATATCGTGGAAGCTTTGAATAAATACCCAGAAAAATTTGAAGCCCAACAAACGTGGGAGTTGTTGGGTAAACCACAAATAACCCTGAAGTCTTTTGCTGAAAATCTGTGAAGAATTACCAACGCATGATTTTGAGTGTTTTTTTCTGAGTTAAATCTTCAATTCTGAGTAAAATATCGGGATTAAGTGTACTTAGAGAAATCACTTTCGTTGTTTCGTTGGTGTTAAGTATGAAAGTGTCTTGATAAATGATTTGATTTGAACTTTGTTCAATAAAGCCAATTCTTAAATTATTGTTGATAAGTTGATTCGAGAATTTAAGCGTTATTTCTAATTTATTGGAAGGTAAAATACTAACCGATACTATGTCATGGGAAGGCTCAATGGCCGTAAGTGAATATTCACTCTGAGCAGCAGTGCTGGCCCTTGAAAAATTGGCATAGCCATAACCTAATTGAATAGTAGGTGAAGCAAACTGATGTCCTGATTTTCTGATGCATTGTATGACTTCTTGAGCTGTGAGATAGGGGAAGGCTTGCCAAAAACCAGCAACTAAGCCAGCTACAAGCGGGGCAGAAAATGAAGTGCCATTGCTCGTTGATGTTGTTCCTGAGGTATTGCAGAGTGCAGTACCACTGCCAACAGCCACGACATCGGGTTTTATACGGCCATCGGCTGAATTGCCTATTGAGCTAAAAAAAGCGTAAACACCCGAGCGAGACACTGCTCCAATGGCAAGAACCGAATCTGCATCGGCAGGTGCCGTTATGATTTGCCAAGAAGGATCATCTCCTGAGTTTCCCGCCGAAACAACCACGACCATTCCTGTGGCTGCTGCAAAATCAGCTGCACGGGTAGATAAGGCCGTTTTGCCGTCCATCATTGAAGGTGTATAATCATCGGCTGAATTATCAAAAGTACTATAACCTAATGATGAACTGATTATATCAGCCCCTACGCTATCGGCCATTTCGGCTGCAAAAAGCCAATTGGCTTCTTCAAGCGGGGTCTCAGAAGAATTATCCTCTGTGCGAAATAAGGCAAAAGATGCTCCAAAAGCTGGGCCAATTATCTGATTTTCAATAAAACCAGCCATTGTGCTCAATACAGAGGTTCCGTGGCCACCTTGTTCGTAAACAGAGTTATCGTTATCTACAAAATCATAAACTTTGAGAATTTTATTTTGTTGAACTAAATGTTGCAGGCATGTACTTGTATTTACATTCAAGTAGCCATCATCGAGTAGTGCAACCAATATTCCTTCGCCATGAAAGCCTTGATTATGCATGACATCTGCCCCCAAAAGCTGTATTTGGGCGGTGGCATCGCCATAATTTAGCGTTTCAACAGTTTCAAAGGTAAATTTATCTTTATTTGTTCTCGCACGAGCTTGTTTAAGCGGACGATTAAACTCGATACTTTTCACTGAGTTTAAGGATAAAATCGTATTTTTTTGAGTTTCAGTTGCTTCAACCAATACTGCATTCATCCATCTCGATTTGTAAATAACTGTTGCCCCTGTCTGCTTAATAGCATCAATATAAGCAGGGTTTGGTGGTAAATCGTTTGTTGTTATCTTAATTCCTTGTTTGAAGCGTCGGTCAATGGCTTTTTGAGATAAATAGCTTAAAGGATTATTTACTGAATAAGGAGAGTTGATTTTATCTTTTAGTAAAACTAAGTATTTGTATTTTATTTGGGCATGAAGACTCGAAAAGCATGTACAGCCTAATAAAAATATAAGTAGTAGTTTTATTTTCATGGCATTATTATCATTTCTCCAAAACTATCTTCTTTACGTTATCTTCGCTCAAATCAATATTTTTGAAGTTGGACGTTTTTATAATTAAGTCGTTTTGAATAAAACTATTACATAAAAATGCACTGCTTGAGTTAATATCGGCTCTTACATTATTGAAATAGGAAGTTTCCTCCAAACGATAATTACACGGCTGATTCGTCGATAATTCGAGATTACCTATTTGGCATGAGAATAACCTTACGTAACTGCTTCTGCTATCAATTTTAAGCTGGTCTATTTGTAAATAAGCAAATGTCGTATGGCTCACTTCGCCTTTATAATAACTAATATTGGGCGTATAGATATAAATCTGCCTTTGAATAGAATTTTCCTTAGTTGATTTTGGCGTTTTATTTACATGTAGAATGAGCGTATCGCCTCGATAACTCATATCTATGTACTTGATGAATGATTGATGAAACTGGATTTCATGCTTTTTACTAGGCTGTACATAAACTGTTACTGGGCCTAAATCGGTTTCTAAAACCACTTTGTTGAAAGGTTGAGAAATGAACGTCTTATAGTTAGAGGGTTTTACCAAAGTGTCGTATTCGGCTTGGCTAGAAACTTTTGATTTAGGCGAATGCTCTACTTTTTTTAAATAGTACCAAACCGAACCACCAATGGCTGCCCAAACTGAAAGAATAATAACCGTGAGAATTATACGCTGATTTTTGCTCATAATCGTAGTTTTTGCCCTTGGAATGCAACTTGAAAGCCTTTTTGATGCACTACTTTATAAGCAGCAGACTTTTCATTCATGACAGGGTTTGTGTGATTAAAGTGTATAAAATGAACTTTTGATTTTTCTTTTGCAGCAAGAGGGGCTAAAAGTGCCATTGTTTCGCTTACAAATGGGTGCGGAACTTCACTCATGGGCCGACTGATTTCGCCATCTTGATAAAATGTGCCATCAAGCAGGGCATAATCTACCGATTTCACCATGGTAGCCAAATCTTTATTCCATTTTTGCCATTTATCAATATCTGGAATAAAAATAAGGCTTTTATCAGAGGTAATGATTTTATAACCAACAGTTTCCGAAAATTCATCACGGTGTGGAACTCGAAATGCTTGCACACTGATTCGCTCATTGAGTTTGATTAATGAATCTTCTTTGATAAGTTGTAAATCAATGTTTTTTAGACTTACCAACTGGCTCCAAGGACCATTTTGTTCAATAAAGGTTTTCATTTTAGGCATTGCATAAACCTTTACATGATTGCTCCCCATCGCTTCTCTACCCAAATACATTAGGCCAGTATAATGCCCTATATGGGCGTGCGTAAGAAAAATACCTAAATTTTGTGGCTTAGGCTCATTGAGTAAATGTAATTGCTGGGTAAAATCTGGCGTAGCATCAAAAAGCCATTGTTGGTTCGATATGGGGTCGATAATCGCTATGCAAGAAACTAATTGGCGAGGGGTTTTTCCTGCAAAAACAGCTTTACAACATTCTTTTTGACAATTGGCTTGCGGAAAACCACCATCTTGGGCAATACCCAAAACTTGTACGTAAGGATTTTGTGCAAAAGCTAAATTCGCTCCAAAAAGAGTAAAAAATATGGATGTAAAGTATTTCATGTGATGAATATCGAATAAAAATGACCAAATTACAAGGCGAAATTACCATTCTTCCCAAGATTCTTTTCTAATAATACTATTTCGTAAATATTTGCCCCATAATTTTTACTAAACCGCTTTATAAATTTGAAAAAATGACTCCTATTAGCAAAAAGACTTTTATCCGAAAAGTAAAGGATATTACGATTGGTAGCACCTTGGCTATTACCATTCTTGGCAATACTATGGTTTTACAAAGTTGTGGAAGCGATAGCACCGATGAAGAGTATGAATATGAAGAAGTTTATACCAAAGGTGTAAAGACTTATATCAAAGAAACCGAAAAAGGTGTTTTTAAGATAACTGACGAGAAAGAAGTACCGATTGATAGCTCGGTGGCCATCGTAACTTATCTTGATGGAAAAAAAGACTCGCTTTCTCCTAAAGTTGTACAGGGCCTCATTGATAGTGAAGTGAAAAATAGTCCTAATACAATTGGGCAAAGTAGCAATCTTTCTAATGCTTTGTTATTTGGTGGAATGGGCTATTTGTTGGCCAAAACTATGAGTCCGAATTATGCTTCTTATCGACCTGATGTAAGCGGATTTCAAAATAATAATTCTACATCAAAGGCTGATACTGCTCGTCATCGACGAAATCATTACTACGGTGGAAGAATGATGAGTTACTATGCCAGTAGTAGTGCTTTTAATAAATCTACCCAAGTGCACCAAAACATTGGTAGCTCACGCACAACCATGGCTCGACCAGTGGGTGGTCGTAGCGGATTTTTTCATAGTTCAGGTCATAGCAGCCATAGTTCATGAGTTAGATTTTACATTTATTGAATTAGGCCAATCCAAAAGCCATCATCTAAAGCTTTAAAAGTTTAACACAACAATCTAAGTAAATGAATTTAAAGAAATTAGCAATTTCACCAGAGGCATCTCTTCGCAATATTGGTTGGAACTGGATGCTCGGTGAAGATACTTTGCCATATATTACCAACGAAATGGTAGCGGTTTCGGAAGAGGAAGCCGAAGCCTATTTTGAGGCTGCCAACGAATTATACGAAATGTATATTGAAGCTGCTCAACACATAATTGATAATGAACGTTTTATCGAATTAGGAATTCCCGAAAATTTGATAGAATTAGTGAAACATTCTTGGGAAAATGATGCTAATTGGCATATTTATGGTCGTTTTGATTTGAGTGGAGGCGTAAGTGGGAAACCAATTAAACTCATCGAATTTAATGCAGATACCGCTACTTGTATTCCCGAAACGGCGGTTGTTCAATGGGCTTCACTGAAAGCCAATGGATTAGACGAGAGCAGTCAGTTTAATACTTTATATGAATCTTTTGTAGAACAATTTCGGGAATTGCACCGTCAGAATCCAACGTTTGAAAAAACGCTATTGATTTCAACAATGAAAGATTTTCCTGAAGATGATACCAATATGCAGGTTTTGGGCGAAGCAGCAAAAGAAGCGGGCTTCGAAGTAGCCTTTGAATACATTGAAAATGTTGAGTTTTCACCCATTGAGGGCATTTATAAGCAAAATCCAACCGATGGTAGTTTTACAAGATACGATTTTTGGTTTAAACTCATCCCATGGGAATATATTGGTTGGGACGAACCCGAATTAGCTCAAATTTTGACCGAAATTTCAAGAAATAATAAAGCGGTTATTCTAAATCCAGCATATACTTTACTTTTTCAATCGAAGGCTATCTTGAAAGTTTTATGGGAGCTTTATCCAAATCATCCATTGCTGTTAGAAACTCGTTCGAAGCCAATTTTGGGCAAAGTTTGCGTAGAAAAAGTGCTTTTCGGACGAGAAGGAGCAAACGTACGAATCATTTCAACTTCGGGGGTTGCTACTAATAGTACAGATGGAGAATACTTTGAGCAAGCAACAGTTTTTCAAGAATATACCGATTTTATACAAGATTCGGTAGGGAATTCATATCAAGCAGGAGTATTTTTTGTTGGAGAAGCCAGTGGATTAGGTTATCGACGAGGCGGAAAAATCTTGGATAATAAAGCTCAATTTTGTGGGCATTTGATTGAATAGGAGATATACAATTAATTGGCAAAGTTTCAAATGGCTTTGCCAGTTTTTCTCAACTACTTTTCTTAGGTAAGACATAATACATCACACCTCCCACTGATACAATAACTAAGATAATTATCAATATTTTTTGTAGGTTGCCTTCGTTGGGGTTTTCTAGTAAACGTCTGATTTCTTTCGCCTGAGAACCCGTCCAGACGGCTAATAATGTGCGTGGAATCATTCCAAAAAAACCGCCAATAAGAATATTTTTCAGTTTTGCTCCCGATAACGCAAAAACAAAGTTTGTAAGAGCAAAGGGTAGAATAGGCGATAATTTAGTAAAAAAAATAAATTTCAATTCTTCCTTTCTGATATTCTCTAAAATAGCGTTCACTTTCTTATTTTCAGAAAGATAAGCTCTGAATTTATCACCATCAATTCTTTTGGTAACGGCATTTACTAAAAAAATGGCTACCATATTCATTAAAAAAACGGGCAAAACTGCTTGCCAACCAATAAAATAGCCAAATATCAGAGCCAAAAGGGTAGGAGGAGTAAAGGCAAAAGTACAAGTAATGCAACAAATCAAAGTTGCCCAAACCCAATCTTGCCAACTAAAATCTAATACTATTTGCTCATGTGTGATAACCGCAACCGTAAGTGCCGAACTGAAAATAAGAGGGATAATCGTCAGAAAAATAGAAGAAATGAGCGGAAAAGAGTATTTGATAGAGAATTTCAAAACTTATATAATTAAAAATCTCCAACTTATCAAAGAAGGAGATTGAAGATGAGAATAATATTTTATGCAAAGATACTAAAACAAAAATCCATATCGAAGCGTGATAGGAGTTTGGCTACCCAATAAACTTTGCGGACTAATAAAACCTTGATTCGGATAACCTAAATTATACATTACAGATATAAAACTACCCCGATTTCCCTGACCTCCTTGGTAAAAACCAGCTCCAATAAGTGGCGAACGGCCCCATACTTTTCGATTTGGGTCTCCTGAATTTAGATTATATGAATAAAATTGGTCGGCGTATGCTCTGATAAACTCATATTCACCGTGTACGAAGACACGTTTGAATACTTGTTGACGCACAAAAATTTTAGGTCCAAAAATCGTATTATTTGTGTTTGCGGCACTATTTCGGTTAAATGTTCCTTGAAAAATAAACGTACCACCTACACCCACAATTGTACCTTTTTCAGTTACTTCATAACCAACCATTGGTGAAGCATCAATGTAAAATGCACCAAAAAATCCTAACCAGAAATTGCCCCCATAACGGAGTTTATCTTTCCACGCTGGTTGGGGTTTCTCAAAAAATATCTGATTTTGAGTTTCTCTACCTCCAGTTGTGGTTGGAGCTGTTGGTACGGGTTCTTGTGCAAAAATGCTTAAAGAGCAAATAATCAACGCACTCGCTAAAATGATTTTACGCATATACTAATTTCTTCTCTTCCTGTAAAAAATCAGGCAGTTTGATGTTTTCAAGGAGTTGTTCTTCGAGCATATTTGCCCACTCCGTAAGATAAACGATGACATCTGCCTTTACATTGTGGCGAAGATAACGTTTTTCGGCTGGTAAACGCATTAAAATTTGTTTATCTGATAGTTTTTCGAGATTCTGCATGTCTTCGAGCGTAAAACCAGAAGTGAGCATCTCATGAATAAGCATATCAATCGGCATTCTTGAAATACCGCAATACTCATTAATTTGTTCGTTCCAATCCCCGTTGCCTTGCATGGCATAAGCATGAATTTCGGCCTTCGTACGTCTGGTTACTTCTTGTACTAAATTACCACAATTACAACTACCCATGTGTCCCCACATATATTCATTGCCTTCATTAAGTTTTTTTGCAGTACGACGCAGTGCGTCAATAACTTCTAATTTTGCCTGTGCCATATTATTTATTAATTAAAGCGGGTATTTTTTACCCGTGCTAAGTAAAATTAAGAACGCTTTTGAGCATAAAACTGCTTGTACGAGCCAATTGTTTTTCGTACTGGTAGTAAAAATAAAAAGGTCTCTCGAAAAAATATCAAGAGACCCTCTATAAAATTTTTAAAAGCCTTAGTTTGGTAGAATTATGCTTTTTTTGCTTTAGCTTTAGTTTCTACTTTTGGCTCAGCGGTTTTTGCTTTCGCAGTCTTGGCAGGTGCTTTGGCAGCTACTGGCTCAGCAGTTGTTTTAGCTTTAACAGCTTTTGCTTTCGGAGCCGGAGCTACAGGAGCATCAGCTACAACTTCAATCACACAGTTTTCTACTGCGAACTCAGGAATATATTTTGAAGCTTGTGTATCATTTACCCAACGACCATCATTTAATAAATAACGGTACTCGTACAAACCAGCCTGTAATGTTACAGTTGCTTTTAATGAACCATCTTTTTGTTTTTTAAGAGCTACTCCTTGGTTTGAATCCCAGTTATTGAAATTACCTAGTAAGATACCAGAAGTTGCACCAGCAGCAACATCAGCAGGAAGAAGAAAATCAATTTTTTTACTTGACATATTGTATTTTCGTTTGATTAACAATACAAAGTTTTGCATAAAAAAATATCATTTCCTACAAATATCATTGAAAAGTGCAAAAAATCTTTAAAAAGTACAATTTTATTAAAAAATGATTAAAAAAAGCGATTTAAACTACCTAAATAGTTTAAATCGCTTATTATCAAATTGTTATGTGATGTTAATTTTGGTTGAACTGCTCAGTGATTACTTTTCGTAATGCTTGGTGCGGACGCAACCCATTATTTCGATATACTTTTGGACCATTATCGGTCTTATTATCTTGTGCATTTCGCATTTGTCGAACCGAAGTACTTCTAAATTCTTCATACTCATCATCGGTCATTTCTTCACGGTTAGCACGGCCTTTTTCTAAACCATCATCAAAGGTATTAATGCGGCGGTCTTGGTCGGCAACTTTCGAGCGGTTGAGCATATCTTCAATGATTGCCATTAGTTCTTTTCTTTCTGCATTTAGTTCATCAAGCTTCGGAAGTAATGTCAAATCGTGTTCTAAGATATTTTTTTGAACTAATTGTTGAGCCAAATCACTTTCAGCAATTTTTAATTCATCAACTAATTTTAGGTTTCTTTTTTTGAGGCGTTTAATGGTAGGCCCAGCTTGAAGCCAATTATACCAATAAGCCTGCAAAATTGGAAAGGCTATTCCTAAACAAATGGCACCAGCTACGGCAAATAAAACTCCACTCAAAACAAACGACATTAAGGCCCAAGGACTATTGACGAGGTCAACATTGAGTTTATCAAAAGCTTTTAATTGCTCATCCATTTTCTGAATAATCGCTTGATTATCAGCAGGATTTACAGCCGTTGGGTCCATTGGCTGGCTATTAAGCTGCATGGCCTTAATTTGCTTATTGATACTTTCTTTGAGTTTATCTGTTTTGTAAGCTTCATAGCGAAACCAACCCAAAATAAGCATAGTAGCTATCGAAAACACTAATAAAAACCCTTGAAAAATGGCGTAAGTACGCTTAGTTTTTGGTGAATAATCATTAATGTATGGTTGTTCAACGAGGCGGTCGTAGGCTGGTTTGAGTAGTACCGAAAGCATTGCTAAACCAATGGCAAATGCCCAAGCCTCATAATTATCACGAATATTGAGGGCGTAAGCCACAATTTCATGCGAGATAATTAAATCGCCAGATACAAATGCAATACCAGCTGATAAATAGAGAAGGCCAGCCAAAAACGAATAGGGCGTTTCTCTACTGTTGCGTTTGCCTTCAATTCGCTTGATATTGGTAGTGTTATCTTCAATTTGCTCTTGAATAAAACTCACTTTACGTGCGTGAGTGTTTATACCCATGATGTGCTCTTGCAGTTTATCAAACGAAGACTTCTCTTTTTCTTTAGTTTCGGCAATTTCAACGTCGATTTTCGCTACTTCCTCCTTTTTTTCAACAATACGTTCCTGTAGCCATTCGTAGGTAACGTGGCTCGAAATATATCCCTCATAAGGGTCATCTTGTTGGTCTTTGTCCTTTCTGATGTTTTCAACACCAATCAAGTATCCATGTTGGAAGTCGGAATTGTAATAGTTTTCTGGATTTTCCATATTTTTAATTTAGCTTTGGTCGTTGGCGTGAAGCGTTCAACCTTCATTGCTAATACTAATTTTCTATATCAATATGATATTTATCTAAAAGCCCTCTCACATTAAGTTGAGAGAACCTCGCTTTTTTGATTTTGTTTAATTCTGGGTCGATTGAAAAGTTTTGTGCGGTTCTAAAATCTACTTTTTCTAAGATACTACGCTCAAAAACAGCCGATACTAATTCACAATTATCAAAAATGGCGTTTGTAAGGTCTGTTTCTGTAAAATCGACTTCTTTCAAATTACAGTTCTTAAATTTAGTGGCTTTCATTTTAAGTTTGAAAAAGCCTGCCAAATGTAAGAAACAGTCATCGAAACTCACCGCAAACAAAAAAGGATTACATTCCCCAAAATTTACCCCGAGCAGTTTGCAATTTTTAAACTTCACTTGCTTCATAGAAGTATTGCTAAGCCTTACATTGCTGAGGTTACAGTCTTCAAATGTACATTCAACAAAATCGTAGTTTGAAAGATGTAAATTTGAAAAATCACAGCCAATAAATGAACAACCCTCATACTCGCCTTTGCGGAAAGTTTCTTGTGTGAAATTTATTCCGCTAAACTCTTCTTCTTCTATGATTGGCTTGATCATTACTTCAAAATATCTTGTATTTGTTTGCCTGTTAACTTTTCACGATAGCTACGGGCCAAATTAAATTCACTTTCAAAGAGTTTTACAAGCATTTCGCGGCGTTCATTGAGTCGTTTTAGCTCTGCTTCAGGAAATTTCAGTGTATCCACAATTTTCCATTTATCCATTCTTTGCTCGTCGATTTCGGCTTTTAATTTCTCAATTTCCTCTTCCCATTCTTTGGACTTATTTACTTTGTCTTTTTCTAAACGAAGATTATCAAGCCAAATACCCGAATCTGTTTTCAGTACGGTTAGGTTACTGAGCAAGAGTTTTCCAGCAAATAAAAATAAGAAAAATACGAATAAAAATAAAGCAATTGAACGAAGAACACTCTGGGTTTCAAGGGCTTGTACGAATACAAAAACAGAAGCTGCCAAAGGCATACCTACTTCTTCGAGTAGCTGACGCCAAGAAATTTTGGTGTCTTTTTCGTGAAAGAGTGATTTTGGATTAAATAAATTGAACATACCCGCCAAGAATACACCCAAGGCAATGACTCGATGATTTTGCGGGAAGTTTTTTAAAATAGATTCATCAATTAAATAATAATTACCTACGCACATAGCTAATGAAAGCGTTACGCCAATAGCCGTACGAAGCAGTTGATGGTCGGTGCGTTCTTTATTTTCAAGTACACGAGTTTTTTCGGTAAGCTCATGGATACGAGTTTCTTTTTGTTCTATAAGTAAATTTATTTCGCCGATTTTTTCTGAATGATACTCAACCGTTTTTTCCAACTCGGCAGTCTGATGAGCAAAATAATTACGGATAGACGCAATTTTCTCTTCAGCTTTCGACTCCGAAAGTCCAAAAATTACGCCCTCATCACGCAAGGCATCTTCGTTTTCAAGCCAAAACGGAATGATATCCATCTCGGGCGAAAAAGTAGCGTTGTCTGCATTCGGTACGGTAATTACTTCTGGAGAGGAAATGGTTGGCTGGAGGATATTAGCATCGTTAGTATCTTCGGTACTCGAAGGAACTTCTGCGGGTTTTGTACTGAAAAGGTTTTTGACTTTATCTAAAAAGGACATGGTTATTTGACTCATTTAAGCACGCATGCTTACGAAGGTATTCGGAAAATTAAGTCTGGGTTTTCATTTTTGTACGTAATAAAATAGCATTTATTACATCACGAAAATATTTTTCTCGTTCTAAATTTCCGCCAAAACCAGCGTCTATTATAATAGCAGCTTTTTCGTAAGCAATTGTGTATTCTCGATGATTAGTATCTTCACTATGACTAAGGTTGCTATGTAACGAAGCTCACATAGGGCAACCACGATGCCATATTAACTCGAAATTGAGAAAAATATTTCGATTTTAAAAAAATAAAAATGAAGAATGGGCTTGAATGAGGTTGGAGGGCGTAAATTTTATAACTTTGTGCTACATTAACCCGCTTCCAGCCTTCTTCAAATGAAGAGAGATTCTTTCAGTAGTTGGGAGTGATAAGCGAATAAAATGATTTCAATAATTGTAGCAACTGCAGAAAACGGTGTCATAGGAAAGGATAATCAAATGCTTTGGAAGCTTTCGACTGACTTTAAATACTTCAAAAACCTAACAACTGGCCATTCGGTAATTATGGGGAGAAAAACTTTTGAGTCGATTGGTCGACCGCTTCCTAACCGAACGAATATTGTTATTTCACGTCAGCAAGATTTTGTTTTGCCTGAGGGTGTACTGAAAGCATCTTCGCTTGAAAATGCCATTGAATTGGCTAAAACTCATGTGGGTAGTGAAGAAATCTTTATTATTGGCGGCGGTAATGTCTATGAGCAAGCACTTAAAATTACGGATAAAATTTATCTGACAGAAGTCGACGCTAATATTGAAGGCGATGCGTTTTTTCCAACTTTAGATATGAGTGAATGGACGGAAAATTCTCGAGTTTCGCATCACAAAGACGAAAAAAATGAATATGATTTCGATTTTGTGGTATTAGAGAGAAATTAATGGTTTGAGGGGGCCTTTAAATAAAAAATTACAATCTTTTTTGTTCTCCTATTACACTTTTTATATATTCGTTATTTGCCATCTATTCAAAAACTCTTTTTTACTAAATACCACTTGTGAAGCACTAATAAATTTGATTTTGATTTAATCTTGTTCATTTTTGTAGTTGGTTTTGATTTTAAGCAATACACAATGTCGCAGATTAGATTAGTTTCTCCAAAATACCCAAGTGGGAGGGCTTCTTATTTTGTTAATATGAAAGTATCTACACTACAACCATTTCAGATGGTTTACTCATTATTTGAACACGAATATCTCGGGTTTTTGTTTGAAGCGTTTGTGGTGCAGTTAAATAGTAAAGGAGAACTTACCTTGCAAAATCAGAGTGTTTCTTCAAAGAATATTTCAGAATTTTCTGAGCGAATTGATGCCGATGATTATGCCTTAGTTAAATTAACCGAAGCCATTCAGCAAGACACCGTAGTTAAAAAGTTTAGCCCCAAAAAACAGGCTCCTCTTGATTTTTTTCTGAAAGTTTTCGACCCCGAAAAAGGGGATAAACTATTGCAAGATACTGTGCATAGTTACATGGAAAAGCACCGTTCCGAAATTTTAGAAAAGCTACTCAATAAACAATTATTCATTATGAGTAATGATGGAGACCCAACTTGGAAAGCCGTCAATACTATAAAAGAAGGTGCAAAGGCATATTTTAATTTTATTCGTAATGAGGAGAATACACATTATTTTCCGAGCATTAAATGTGGTGGAGAGCGAGTGCAATTTCAGTTTAAAAATGCCCGTATTTTGTGCGAAGAACCAGCTTGGTTATTGATTGATGATAAACTTTATCATTTTGAGAAACAAGTAGATGGCAAAAAGCTAAAGCCATTTCTAAATAAAAACCATATAATTATTCCGAGAAACATCGAAGAAACTTATTATCAGAAGTTTATTGCTCCATTGGTAGCACAATTTGATGTTTTTGCACAAGGTTTTGAGATTCGATTTGAGAAACATGAACCTAAGCCAGTTTTAGCGATTTCGGAAGTTGTTTCGAATAAAAAAGTGACTGTTTCGCTCTTTGACTCTTCTGATGAAGAAGAGGAAACCGATGAAGAAAGCAAAATTGTGTTTGATTTATCTTTTCAGTATGGGAATTATACTTTTAGGTTTGATAGTTTTTCGGCCGAAGCTTATGTGAGTGTAGAGCGTGCGGGCGATAGTTGGCTATTTCATAAAGTAAAACGAGATTTAAAATATGAAAAACAGCGTGTAAACCTTCTCAAAGATTTAGGCCTTGATGCCCGTCAGGGGAGGTGCACAATGGATAAACACGCTGCTTTTTCGTGGCTGCAAAGCAAGGCTAAGGTTTTAGAAGAAAATAATTTTGAGGTTAAGCAAATTGAGAATGCCGATAATCAGAAACAATATTTCTTGGGGTATTCATCTATTGAGGTGCATATTGAAGAGAAAAACGATTGGTTTGACATAAAAGCAAAAGTGAGATTTGGTGATTTTGAAATCCCTTTTCTAAAACTTAGAAACCTAATTCTATCAAATAAGCGTGAGTTTACGCTTCCTAATGGTCAAATCGCAGTAATTCCTGAAGAATGGTTTACCCGATATTCAGAACTATTTAGTTATGTAGATAAACTTGATGATGAAGTAACAATTCTGAAAAAGCACCACCTTGTTTTGGTGCAAGACCTGACCAATGAAGGTTTGGCTTTTTCGGTGATTAGTAGGAAGTTGGAAAAATTAAGAGACTTCGATAAAATTCAACAATATGAAGTGCCGAAAGGATTAAAAGCGAACCTCAGACCTTATCAAAAAGCAGGTTTTGATTGGATGAATTTTTTAGCAGAATACAAGCTTGGAGGTTGTTTGGCCGATGATATGGGTTTGGGGAAAACCATTCAAACTTTGGCTTTTTTGCAAGGAATTAAAGAAAATCAATCTGGTGATATGCACGAACCATCGCTTTTGGTTATGCCTACTTCATTGGTGTATAACTGGTTAAAGGAAATTGAGAAATTTACGCCCGAATTAAGAGCTTTTGTTTATACAGGAACAAATCGTGAGAAAAATACGGAGCAATTTGATAATTATGATTTGATTTTAACCTCCTACGGAATCCTGAGAATTGATATTGATGTTATTAAAAATTATCGATTCAATTATGTGATTTTGGATGAATCTCAGTCAATTAAAAACCCAAGTTCGCATATTTCTAAGGCCGTAATGCAGCTCAATTCGGCCAATCGCTTGATTTTGACGGGTACACCTCTTGAAAATAGTACGATGGATTTATGGACCCAAATGACTTTCATCAATCCAGGACTGTTGGGTACGCAAACTTATTTTAAAAATGAGTATCAGATTCCGATAGAAAGACACCAAGATGAAAAGCAAAATAAGCGACTTTACAGCTTGATTAAACCATTTATGCTGCGTCGTCATAAATCGCAGGTAGCTACCGAATTACCACCGAAAGTTGAGAGTATTCATTACTGTGATATGAGCGAAGAGCAGGAAAAACGCTACGAAGAAGCCAAATCTTATTATAGAAATATTATTTTAGAGCAAATCGAAGAAAAGGGTTTTGGTAAATCTCAAATGGCTGTTTTGCAAGGACTCACCAAATTGCGTCAGTTGGCTAATCATCCATCAATGATTGATGAAACCTACGAAGGAGATTCGGGCAAGCACGAAGAAGTGCTACAAAAGCTCGAGACCATTGTGGAAGAAGGCCACAAAGTGCTGGTATTTAGTCAGTTTGTGAAGCATTTGGAGATTTATCGTGAATATCTCAACAAGCATTATATTCGTTATTGTTATTTGGATGGTTCAACTTCTGACCGCCAAGAGCAAGTAGATATTTTCCAGAAAGACGATTCGATAAAAATTTTCTTGATTTCATTGAAAGCTGGTGGTTTGGGCTTAAATCTGACCGCTGCCGAGTATGTATTTTTGCTCGACCCTTGGTGGAATCCTGCCATTGAGGCTCAGGCCATTGACCGTGCCCACCGAATTGGTCAGCAAAATACCGTATTTACTTATAAATTTATTACAAGAAATTCGGTTGAGGAGAAAATTCTTTCTTTACAGCGAAATAAGCAAAAACTTTTCAACGACCTAATTACAACCGAAGAGAGTTTTGTAAAAGCTCTCACGAAAGATGATATTTTGAGTTTATTGGAGTAGTAGTTTTTCTACCGAAAAGTCTCATAGTTTCGCCTCGTTGTTGGTAAATTATTAAAGATTTTGCTGTAAATACAAAAAAGGCCAAGCAAAGTGCTTGACCTTTTTTGTTGTTTTATCTAAAGAGAACAAGAAATCTTAATTCTCAATTCTTTATTCATTAAACAAACTCTCTGCGTTGTTTTGCTGCCTCTTGTTGTCTTTTCTTTTCGGCTGCTGCTTCGAGTTCTGCTTTGCTACCAACTTGGATGTTTTGGTATTTACGGTTACCCGTTCCTGCTGGAATCAAGTGTCCAACGATTACGTTTTCTTTCAAGCCATCGAGTGTATCACGCTTACCTCTTACAGCAGCTTCTGATAACACTTTCGTTGTCTCTTGGAATGATGCCGCCGACATAAATGATTCTGTACCCAACGATGCAGTAGTGATACCTTGGAGTGTCGGACGTGCTACCGCAGGCATTGCATCACGCACTACCATTTGCGGTAAGTCAGCACGCTTCAAGCGGCTGTTTTCGTCACGCATTTCACGGGCAGTGATAATCTGACCAGGTTTGAACTTGTCAGACGCACCAGCATCCATTACTACTTTTTTGTCAAGAATTTTGTCGTTTCCTGCACGTACTACCCACTTATCAACCATTTGATTGTCAAGGAATAGGGTGTCACCAGAGTCAATCACTTCAACTTTTTGCATCATTTGGCGAACAATTACCTCAATGTGCTTATCAGCGATTTTTACCCCTTGTTGACGATATACGGCTTGTACTTCGTTTACTAAATATTCTTGTACGGCGGTTGGTCCTTTGATACGAAGAATATCGGCTGGAGTAATCGCACCATCAGAAAGTGGGTCACCTGCACGTACGAAGTCACCATCTTGTACTAAGAATAGTTTCGATAGTGGAACCATGTACTTCATTTTCACACCATCTTTTGCTTCAACGTAGATCTCACGATTACCACGTTTGATAGCTCCGTATTGTACGATACCATCGATTTCAGAAACAACTGCTGGATTTGAAGGGTTACGAGCCTCGAATAACTCAGTTACACGTGGCAAACCACCCGTAATATCTCGGTTCATGTTGATTGCACGAGGAATCTTTGCTAAGATTTGACCTGCTTTGATTACCTTGCCGTCTTCAACTGTCAAACGAGCTAATACTGGTAAGTTGTAAGCTTTTCCTTCTTCGCCATTTGCTGAACGAATAACGATAGCTGGGTTTTTCGTACGGTCTTTCGATTCGATGATAACTTTATCACGGAAACCAGTTTGCTCATCGGCTTCTTCTTTATAAGTGATATTCTCTTCGATTGCTTCGTACTCTACCGTACCATCAATTTCTGAAAGGATTACGGCGTTGAATTGATCCCAATGGCAAAGGTCATCACCTTTATTTACTTGTTGGCCATCGGTAACCAATAAAGTAGCACCATAAGGTACGTTATTTACAATAAGTACGTTGTTTGTACCAGTTTCAAGGATACGAATCTCACCACGACGACCTAACACCGTTGTAATTTCGTTGCCATCACGGTCAACTGATTGTACTGTACGTAATTCTTCTAATTGAATAGTACCCGCAAATTTTGCTTTGATGTTTGCTTCAGAAGCAACGTTTTGGGCAGTACCCCCTGTGTGGAACGTACGAAGTGTAAGCTGTGTACCTGGCTCACCGATTGATTGTGAGGCAATTACACCAACTGCTTCACCACCTTCGGCCATGCGGCCAGTTGCAAGGTTACGTCCATAACATTTCGCACAAACACCTGTTTGAGTTTCGCAAGTCAATGCCGAACGAATCTCTACAGTTTCGATAGCAGTTTCGTCGATTTCAGCTGCAATTTCTTCAGTGATTTCTTCGCCTGCTTTTACGATGAGTTTCTTCGTAAGTGGGTCGATTACATCATAAACTGATGTACGGCCTAAGATACGCTCAGAAAGTGGTTCAACGATATCTTCGTTATCTTTCAATGCTGAAACCTGAATACCGCGGAGTGTTCCACAGTCAACTTCATTAACAACTACATCTTGAGCAACATCGTGCAAACGACGAGTTAAGTAACCAGCATCGGCAGTTTTCAAGGCAGTATCGGCCAAACCTTTACGAGCACCGTGCGTAGAGATAAAGTACTCAAGAACGTCGAGACCTTCTTTAAAGTTAGAAAGGATTGGGTTTTCGATGATTTCACCAACCGAACCTTGGATGTTCTTTTGTGGTTTCGCCATCAAACCTCTCATACCACCTAACTGACGTACTTGCTCTTGCGAACCACGAGCTCCCGAGTGCATCATCATATAAATTGGGTTGAAACCAGCTTGGTCTTCTTCCAATTGTTTCAATAGAATCACACGCATCGAACTATTCACGCGGCCCCAAATATCAATGATTTGGTTATAACGTTCACGCTCAGTAATGATACCAAACATGTAGTTGTTTTGTACTTCTTCTACTTCTTTTTTCGCATCTTCAACGAGTTTTGCTTTCTCTTCTGGAACGATGATATTATCTAAACCGATTGACAAACCACCTCTGAAGGCTGTTTGATAACCTAATTCTTTGATATCATCCAAGAATTTCGCTGTACGAGAGTAGCCAGCCTCTTTGAATACACGACCGATTAGCTGTTGAAGCTTTTTCTTAGTCAATAATTCGTCAAGGTAACCTACTTCTTCTGGTACGCATTGGTTAAATAAAATACGTCCAGCTACGGTATCAACGATTTTCCAAACAAGCTCACCTTTTTCGTTTTTCACTTTCACACGGCATTTGATGTGTGCGTGTTTCGAAATAGCACCTTCGTTAAGGGCAATGATTACTTCCTCTGCTGAGTAGAATGTTTGTCCTTCGCCTGGCTCTTTATGAGTAGCGGTTGATTTACGGCCTTTAGTTACGTAGTAAAGACCCAACACCATGTCTTGTGAAGGTACGGTGATTGGAGCTCCGTTGGCAGGGTTCAAGATATTATGAGCCGCCAACATCAAGATGGAAGCTTCCATGATTGCTTCTTGACCAAGTGGTACGTGTACCGCCATCTGGTCACCGTCAAAGTCAGCGTTGAAGGCCGTACAAACGAGCGGGTGCAATTGAATAGCTTTACCTTCTACTAATTTAGGTTGGAATGCCTGAATACCAAGACGGTGGAGCGTAGGGGCACGGTTGAGGAGAACAGGGTGTCCTTTCAATACGTTTTCGAGAATATCCCAAACAACTGCGTCTTTTCTGTCAACGATTTTCTTCGCTGATTTTACGGTCTTAACAATTCCACGCTCAATTAACTTTCTGATAATAAACGGTTTGAATAACTCTGCCGCCATATCTTTTGGTAAACCGCACTCGTGTAGTTTCAATTCTGGACCTACCACGATTACCGAACGACCTGAGTAGTCAACACGTTTTCCAAGTAAGTTCTGACGGAAACGTCCTTGCTTACCTTTCAACATATCAGAAAGAGATTTCAAGGCACGGTTACCTTCCGAACGAACCGCATTTACTTTACGAGAGTTGTCGAACAATGAGTCAACGGCCTCTTGTAACATACGTTTTTCGTTACGTAAGATTACTTCTGGTGCTTTGATTTCCAACAAACGCTTCAAGCGGTTGTTACGGATAATTACACGACGGTAAAGGTCATTCAAATCAGAAGTAGCGAAACGACCACCATCTAATGGCACTAACGGACGCAATTCTGGTGGAATAACTGGTACCATACGGATAACCATCCACTCTGGTTTATTTTCAATACGAGTGTTTGCATCACGTAATGCTTCTACGATTTTCAAACGTTTCAAAGCATCAGCTTTACGTTGTTGTGAAGTATCGGTAGCCGCAGCGTGACGAAGGTCGTATGATAATTGGTCTAAGTCAAGGCGAGAAAGCATCATTTCTAATGCCTCAGCACCCATTTTGGCGATAAATTTATTAGGGTCTTTATCGTCGAGCATTTGGTTATCGCGTGGAAGTTTATCCATGATATCCAAATATTCTTCTTCGGTTAAGAAATCATTCGATGAAACACCATCTTCAGACTTGATACCTGGTTGGATAACTACGTAGCGTTCGTAGTAGATAATTTGGTCGAGTTTCTTCGACGACATGCCGAGCAAATAACCAATTTTATTTGGTAAGCTACGGAAGTACCAGATATGAGCTACCGGAACAACGAGTTCGATGTGACCCATACGCTCGCGACGTACTTTCTTTTCTGTAACTTCCACACCACAACGGTCGCAAATGATACCTTTATAACGGATACGTTTGTATTTACCGCAGTGACATTCCCAGTCTTTCACTGGACCAAAGATACGCTCGCAAAACAAACCGCCCATTTCGGGTTTGTAGGTACGGTAGTTAATCGTCTCAGGTTGTGTAACTTCTCCAAAAGAACTTTCCAAGATTGACTCCGGTGAAGCCAAGCTAATGGTGATACTTTGGAAGTCACTATTTAATTTTTTATTTTTCTTTAAAGACATTTTCAAGTATGAATTGATGTGAAAATGATAAGCTTTTTGCAAGGAGTGCTACACAGTAGCACTCCTTTAATATTTCTTACTGCAAGGTAATCTCTAATGCTAAACCTCTTAACTCATGAACCAATACATTGAATGATTCTGGGATATTTGGTTTTGGTAAGTTTTCACCTTTAACGATTGCTTCGTAAGCTTTGGCACGACCCAATACATCATCAGATTTTACAGTCAAGATTTCTTGTAAGATATGCGATGCACCGAAGGCTTCCAACGCCCAAACCTCCATCTCTCCGAAACGCTGGCCACCAAATTGTGCTTTACCACCCAATGGTTGTTGCGTAATGAGTGAGTATGGCCCGATTGAACGAGCGTGCATTTTATCATCAACCAAGTGACCAAGTTTCATCATATACATGATACCTACGGTTACTTTTTGGTCGAATGGTTCACCGGTCAAACCGTTGTAAAGTTGTGAACGGCCATACGGTGGTAATCCTGCTTCGGCTAATTCGGCTGATACTTCGGCTTCAGTAGCACCATCAAAAATTGGTGTGGCGTACTTACGGCCTAATTTTCTACCTGCAAGACCCAATACAACTTCGTAAAGCTGACCGATGTTCATACGTGAAGGTACCCCAAGTGGGTTCAACACGATATCCATTGGTGTTCCGTCGGCTAAGAATGGCATATCTTCATCACGTACGATACGGGCTACAACCCCTTTGTTACCGTGACGACCCGCCATCTTGTCACCCACTTTCAACTTACGTTTCTTTGCGATATAAACCTTCGCTAATTTCACGATACCTGCTGGTAATTCATCACCAACCTCTAACACGAAACGCTCACGTTTGAATCGACCGATTACTTCGCTACGACGAGCCAAGTAGTTTTTGCAAAGTGCAACGATGAGTTTGTTTAGCTCAAGGTCTTCTGTCCAACCGTCTAAGATTACATCACCCAACAAGTTTACTTCCTCTGGAACATTATATTGGCTTTCGTCAACATAATTGTTTTTATCAGGGAATAAGTTGTTTGTAATGTTCGAACGGTTGAATTTCATGCCTTTAGAGATTAATTCATCTCCAAACTTATGTTTCACACCAACGGTTGTTTTGCCATCAAGCAATTCCGTCATTTTATCAATCATTAATGCACGAAGTTCGAGCAATTGTCTGCCGTGCTTCTTCATTAATGCTTTCAATTCATCTTTGTGTTTCGAACGCTCTTCTTTGCTTGGGCGAGAGAAAAGTTTAGTATCGATAACTACGCCATCCATTGATGGTGGTGCTTTTTTCGATGCATCCTTTACATCACCAGCTTTATCACCGAAGATTGCACGAAGGAGTTTCTCTTCTGGAGTTGGGTCTGATTCTCCTTTTGGAGTAATCTTACCAATCAAAATATCTCCTTCACGAACACGTGTACCTACACGTACGATACCATTTTCGTCGAGGTTCTTCACTGTTTCTTCCGAAACGTTTGGAATCTCAGCTGTTAATTCTTCTTCACCACGTTTCGTATCACGTACTTCAAGTTCGTATTCTTCGATGTGAATAGAAGTAAAGATATCTTCACGTACTACTCTTTCGTTGATTACGATGGCATCCTCGAAGTTATATCCTTGCCAAGGCATGAAGGCAACCAAAAGGTTACGTCCAAGAGCAAGTTCGCCACCTTGAGTAGCATAACCTTCTACTAAGATTTGACCTTTTTTCACTGCTTGACCTTTCAATACAATCGGACGAATATTGATACAAGTATCTTGGTTCGTACGACGGTGCTTGATAAGTTCATAAGTGGTGACGTTGCTATCGAAGCTTACCAACGATTGCTCAGAAGTCCAGTTATAACGAACCTTGATTACGTTTGCATCAACAAAGTCAATTACACCATCTTCTTCGGCTACAACCAATGTACGAGAATCGCGTGCAACACGGCCTTCAAGACCAGTACCTACGATTGGAGCTTCTGGACGCAACAATGGCACAGCCTGACGTTGCATGTTCGAGCCCATCAAGGCACGGTTGGCGTCATCGTGCTCGATAAATGGAATCATTGAAGCCGCTACCGATACAATCTGATTTGAGGCAATATCCATGTAGTCGATTGAATCAGGAGTCTTCATTGGGAAGTCACCTTCATAACGACACTTCAATGTATCAACCAAGAAGTTTCCTTCAGCATCTACGTCGGCAGTTGCCATCGCGATGTTCTTTCCATCTTCTTCTTCGGCTGTTAAATAAATTAATTCTTTTGTAAGTTTACCGTTTTCGATTTTCACATAAGGCGTTTCGATAAAGCCCATGCTATTAATCTTTGCATACGTACAAAGCGATGAAATCAAACCGATATTTGGACCTTCAGGAGTTTCAATGGTACACAAACGACCGTAGTGCGTATAGTGAACGTCACGAACCTCGAAACCTGCACGCTCACGGCTCAAACCACCAGGCCCTAATGCCGACATACGACGCTTGTGCGTAATTTCGGCCAATGGGTTGGTTTGGTCCATAAACTGTGAAAGCTGGTTGGTACCAAAGAAAGAGTTGATAACTGATGAAAGCGTACGTGCATTAATCAAATCAACTGGTTTGAAATCTTCGTTATCGCGAACGTTCATACGTTCTTTGATAGTACGGGCCATACGAGCCAAACCTACACCAAATTGAGCGTAAAGTTGTTCGCCTACCGTACGTACACGACGATTCGATAAGTGGTCAATATCATCGACAACCGCTTTAGAGTTAATCAAACTGATTAAGAACTTCACGATTTCAACGATATCTTGTGTTGTCAATACACCTGTTTCGAGTGGAGTTGTAAGGTTGAGTTTCGTGTTTACACGGTAGCGACCTACTTCACCCAAATCATAGCGTTTGTCAGAGAAGAATAAGCCTTGAATAATTTCGCGGGCTGTAGCTTCATCTGGAGCTTCGGTATTACGTAACTGACGGTAGATTTGCTCAACGGCCTCTTTTTCAGAGTTTGAGCTATCGCGTTGTAACGTATTATAGATAATGTTAAATTCTGATACGTTGGCATCTTCACGGTGCAAAATGATTGATTTTTGCTCAGTGTTTAAGATGGTGTCAATGTCATCATCCGAGATGATAGAGTCACGCTCTAAGATTACCTCATTACGGTCGATAGAAACTACCTCACCAGTATCTTCATCTACGAAGTCTTCTGTCCATGTACGTAAAACACGAGCAGCTAAACGACGACCGATTGCTTTTTTCAAAGCGTCGCGTGTTCCCGGAATTTCTTCCGAAAGACCAAATAGGTTAAGGATATCTTTATCAGAACCAAAACCAATGGCACGAAGCAAAGTTGTTACTGGGAATTTTTTCTTACGGTCGATGTAAGCATACATCACGTTGTTTACGTCAGTCGAGAACTCAATCCACGAACCTTTCATCGGGATTACACGAGCTGAGTAAAGTTTTGTTCCGTTAGTGTGCTTGCTCATTGAGAAGAACACACCCGGTGAACGGTGAAGTTGTGATACAATTACACGTTCGGCACCATTGATGATGAACGAGCCACGACCATTCATGTAAGGAATATTGCCCAAGAATACTTCTTGCTCGATTGTCTCGAAGTCTTCATTGTCGGCATCATTACACACTAAACGTAATTTTGCCTTCAAAGGCACCGCGTAAGTAAGACCACGGTCGATACACTCATCTACCGAATATTTCGGTGGGTCAATGGTGTAATCAACGAACTCTAACACGTAGTTCTCGCGTGAGTCGGCGATTGGGAAGTTTTCTGCGAAAACATTGTAAAGACCTTCTTTCTTACGATTTTCAGCAGGTGTATCAATCTGGAAAAAATCCTGAAATGATTTTACCTGAATATCCAAGAAATCTGGATACTCGATAAGAGGCTTTACCGTTGCGAAACTTTTTCTACCGGTTTCTGTCAGATTCAAGGTTTGAAAAGTTTTAAGTGATATAAAATTTTTAAACTTTTTGTCTATAGCACAAAATATTCCAAAACGTTCTTGCGAGCGTCATAAAATATTGATAATTAGCTGCTAAAGACATTTTTATGCCGTAGTGAAGCGAATGATTATCCCTGTGCGGTTATCCTACGAAAATAGCCGTGTATCGGATAAAAATTCTACTAATGAAAAGCGAAATTATATTAGGTATCCCTAAATAGGGTGCGAAATTATGAATAAATACTAAGTAATGCAAAGAAAAACTATTTTTTTTCTTAAAAAGCACAAGTTTTCTGATGGAAAAAGAAAAATATTGAAATTAGGTATAGGTTTGAAACATTTCTAAAAAAAACGTCCTAAATTCGATAATTATACCCAATTTTAGACTTCTTTTCGATTTTACTAGGTTTGAAGTTTATTTCATTGAAAAACAGAAGAAGTTGAAAAATAGTATGATTTTTGCTAAATTTATTATTGCTTACAATTCTCTCCATTTTAAGATATTAATTGATTCATGAGCGAGGCTCTACAATATTTATCTTTTGCCATTCTTGTAGCCATAGCCTTAATATCGGTTTTTTCTCTGATGGAAAATTCCTATATTAAGTATCGGCATATCTACATCAATAATGTAGAAGATTTGACTACGCATTATTACCGATATGTACTGTATTTTTTGGGTGTAGGGATTTTTGCACCTTTTAGTGAACTCTATATTGAGCTATTCAGTGTAAGAAAGGAAAGTGAGCTTTTTTATAATATTCTTGTAGGATTATTTTGTTTCGGGTTAGCCTTTCTTAGCCGTTACTCCTCATTTATTCGCGATAATTTACACCGTTTTTTTGCAGGTTTTTTTGTTGTTTATAATTCGCTGATTGTATATAAAATCGCGACAACTGAGCAAATGGAATATCTAACATTAGCAGAGTTCACATTTGTTAATATGATTTCTTATTATGTTTTCTATAATTTCAAATACTTCTATGTATATCTGTTTTCGATTGTTGCAGCTTTATTAATGCTAGATATTAGAGGTATTATCTCTACCCGCGATTTCATCATCTATTTCAATAGCTCATTTATTGCCTTTATCATTAACTATGTGATTCACTACATAGATTTGAGTATCAAAGAAAACTTGTTCTTTGCCTATAATTTTGTTAATAAAGGTAATTTACTAATCATCGGGGTCAACCGTGAAGGCGTAGTTACTTTCGTGAGTAAGAATATTGAAGAAAAATTAGGCTATAATACCAATGAATTGATTGGAAAAACTTGGGCGACTGAGGTCGTCAATTTAATTGGTGTTGAGGAAAAGGATGATAGTAAAATTAAGCGAATTAAAGTAAAAAATGGTGCATATAAATTTTTAGACTGGCATGAAGAGGTATTTAATAATGATTTAAACCTGAAAATCGGGCGGGATATTACCGAAATTAAGAATACAGAAACCCAGCTTACTATTAGTAACGGGCGTTTAAATAACTTATTATCAAACATTGGTGATTTAGTATTCGTCTTAAATCTTGACTATGTTTTTACGGAATATTATCAGAATGAGAGCAACGAAGATCTATTTTTAAAACCGGCTAATTTTCTTGGTAAAAAATTTGATGAAATAGGCTTTCCAGCTGATGCATTTGAAGCCATTAAAAATGCTATTTATCAAACTGTTCATACAAATAAAAAATCAAGTGTAGAATATAGCTTAAACACAATCGGTGGCAAACAATGGTTTAATGTAGTCATTTCACCCTTAGCCGATGAAGAAGGGAAGCTATCGGAGATAATCTGTATCGCAAGAAATATTACTGAAAGGAAGAGGGCTGAAATTGAACTTAAAAGAACCAAAGAGGGCCTTGAACAAACCAGCTATATTGCTCAAGTAGGAGGATGGGAGTTAAACCTTCAAACATCCGAACTTTACTGGTCTGATAGCACCAAAGCCATACACGAAGTCCCCCTTGATTACACTCCCTCTGTAGAAAAAGCTATCATGTTCTACCGTGAAGATGATGGTAGCCGTGGTATAATTAAAGAATGTGTTGAACGAGTAATTAATGAGGGTGGGTCTTATGATGTTGAATTACCGATAATAACCGCAAACGGTAATGAGATTTGGGTAAAAACTATCGGCCATGCTGAATTCGAACATGGTGTTTGTAAGCGTATTTACGGTGCTATACAAGACATTACAAAGCAAGTAAAGGCTAAAAATGCACTGATTCAAAGTGAGGAAAAGTTTCGTTATATCAGCGAGAATATCTCGGATGTGGTTATTGTATTCGAGAATAATAAAGTGTCCTATATATCTCCTTCCCATGAAAAACAATTTGGCTATACTATTGAAGAGGCCATAAGTATTGCCGAGAGAAATATCTACGATTTTGTGCACCCAGATGACCATGACTTTCTGAAAAATCTGTACCAAGATGCCATTCAAAATCAAGTTTCTAATCTAAATTATGTCATACGTTTCTTGCATCGCAATGGTACCTATATATGGAGAGAAGAGTCTGTAACACTCATTTATGATGCTAAAGGCAATTTGAGCATGCGTCTTATCACGGCTAAAGATGTAAGTGAACGTCGAAATGCTGAAATTAGAAATCAATTACGCCAAGAAAGGGTTTTACTTCAAAACCAAATCTTAGTTAGGCTTTCAAAAACACCATTAGTTGAAGAAGGCGATTTTTGGAATGATGGATTGCAGAAAATTGTTGAAGCCGCAGTTGAAGGAACAGATGTCGAAAGAGTTAGTATGTGGCGTTTTGATGAAAATCAACTTTCATGTATTGACTTATACATTCAATCAAGGCACATATCAACGAATACAAATGTATTGTATGAAAAAGATTTTCCTAAGTATTTCGAAGCTATTAAAAACCAAGTAGCAATTGTAGCTGAAGATGCACATACAAACAAATATACAAATGAGCTTACCGAAGCTTATTTAAAGCCGCATAACATACAATCACTACTTGATTTGCCGATTTATGCTGGCGGTGAATTAATTGGTGTGATTTGTTGGGAGCAAATGTACCAATCAAGACAATGGTCAGACGAAGATATCACCTTTGCTCGTGCAATAGTTGATGTTATTTCTTTAAGTGTTGAAGCTGATAAACGTTTTAAAGCAGAAAAAGAACTTAAACGCACAAAGGAACTTTTAGAGCAAACAAGTATAATAGCTAAAGTAGGAGGTTGGGAAATAGATGTTGAAACGCAAAGTATATTCTTCTCTGATATTAATAAAGTAACCCTTGAAGCACCTACATCTTTTAACATAGATATTGCTGAATCTCTGAAATTCTTTAAAGAAGGAGAAAGCCGCAGTAAGATAAGTGAAGCTATTAATTTATGCTTTAAAAAAGGAATTTCGTTTGATATAGAGGTTCAAATCATTACGCTAAAAGGTAATGAACGTTGGGTGAGAGCAATGGGCCAAGCTGAATATCAAAATGGTCGATGCCGAAGACTCTACGGAACTTTCCAAGATATAGATGAGCAAGTAAAATTAGTTCAAATAATTACAAATAAAGAACTTCAATATCGTACCCTTATTTCCAATATCTCAAGTGTTACTTTTAGATGCCTAAATGATGATTCATGGACGATGATTTTCATCAGTGATGCCATCGAACAACTCACAGGGTACCCAGCAGATGATTTTATTTTGAATAATAAGCGTTGTTATGCAGACCTAGTTCATCCAGATGATAGAGATTTTGTCAATGTTCATTCTAACGAAACCAATAGAGAATATACTATTGAATACAGGATTTTGAATAAAAATAATGAAGTTGTTTGGGTTAATGAGAAGGGTAGAAGTTATTATGATGAAATAGAAAAGAGAATCTTATTAGATGGCATTATTTCTAACATAACCGAGCGTAAACATGCTGAAATTGCACTTGTAAAAAGTTATGAAGAGCTGCAACAAACTCAGACCCAACTTTTGGCAATTCAGGTAGAACAAGAAAAGTTTGTGAACTTAGTGAAATACTCAGGAGCATTCATCGGGATGTCTGATTTGAAAGGTAATCTGATATTTCTAAATGAAAAAGCTAAGCAAATATCCGGGCTAGGTGAAAACTTTGAGAATGTCAACGTGCAAAGATTACATACTGAGGCAGGTGGACACTGGCTCAAAGAAGTCATTTTGCCAGAAGTAGTAAAAAATGGGGTGTGGCATGGCGAACACGATTTGATAAATGCCAAAACTAAAGAAGTAAGATATACTGATGCCACTACATTTTTGGTTCGTGACCCTATTATGAAAAAAGCTATCGCTTTTGCTAGTATTCAGATTGATATCACAGAACGAAAAGAGGCAGAGGCTAAGCTCCGAGAAAATCAGCGACAACTCGAAAGTCGAAGTCAGATTTTGGCAGCTATTGCGAAAATGACAGAAAAGTTATTGGTAAGTCAGAATATAGAAGAAACGCTCAATGAAACCTTTTATTTAATTGGAGAATCTACAAACGTTGACCGCGTATTTTTCTTTGAAAATGATCTAGCCCATAATCGGATTACGCAAAAGGTCGAGTGGGTTCGAGCAGGTATTTCTTCACAATTAAATAACCCAGAAACACACGATTTACCCTTCTCTGATTTAAAAACCTATGCCGATGTTTTGCTTCAGAATAAAGCATTTCATAAGCGTTTAAGTCAGCTTGATAACCCAGAAATTATTAGAAGATGGCATGTACAAAATATTAAGTCGATTCTCTTACTTCCAGTTTTCATTAAAGATAAGTTTCATGGGTTTATTGGTTTTGATGATTGTACACAGGAACGAATTTGGTCAGAAGATAAAATCAATATTTTAATTTCGCTTTCAACTAATATAGCCAATGCCATTGAACGTATCAATAATGAGGCTATTATCAGAGAAAGTGAGGGCAATTTCCGTCAGCTCAACGAAACGCTAGAAGATGTTTTTTTATTGTTTGATGTAGTAAAACAAAGGTATATTTACGTAAGTCCATCCTGTAAAGAGGTACTCGGGCCACCTCAATCGTATTTCTATGAGGGAGGGAGGTTTGTGGATGACTATTTAATGGAAGAAGATAAAAATATAAATGCCATCATTGGAGAACAAATCACGAATTCTAACGCCTCAGAGGTAGAATATCGTATTAAAGCTGCTGATGGTGGAGTAAAGTGGATTTATCAGAAATCATTTGGTATCAGAAATGAACGAGGTGAGCTCATACGTATATCTGGTATTTGTACGGATATTACCGAACAAAAACTCATTCAAGGCCAGCTAAAAGAGCTTTCACTAGTAGCAGAAAAAATTACGAATGGGGTGATAATTGTAGATAATAAAGGAGATACCATTTGGGCTAACCAGAGTTTCTTAGAAATGATGGAAATCAAAGCTGATGAATTATTCGGTCGAAATCCAATAGAATTATTTAAACCAAAAGTAGCTGATAGTATTGATGGTAAAGAACTGCTTGGGACTAATTTCAATATAGAATCTGAAGTAGAAACTTTCAAAAATAATAAAAAGTGGGTAGAAATTATCAATACGGTTATCAAAGACGATGAAGGAAAGATCGTTCAAGAAATTGGAGTTGTAATTGATATTTCACAGCGTAAAGAAGCTGAGAATTTATTAAAGGAAAGTGAAGAGAAGTTTAGATTTATAGCCGAAAATACTTCCGATGGAATTTTTGTAATTGAAAACGGAGAAATTATTTATACTTCCCCTTCATTCCAGAAAATGTTTGGTTATACATTCGAGGAAAGTGCTGAGTATAGTAAGGGAGATTTGATGAATTTTGTTCACCCTGATGATATTAAAGTTCTGACAAATTCGATGCAGCATGCTATCAGAAATAAAGTTGAAACTTTCAATATGGAATATCGTACCCTGCACAAAGATGGGCACTATGTGTGGCGAGAAGATACAATGACCGCAATTTATCAAGGTGATAATGTTTATAGATTTATTAGTGTTGTACGAGATATTACAGAACGTAAAAAAGCGGAAGAACGCCTTCGGGAAAGTGAAAGAAAGTTGAGTAGCGTACTAAATGCACTCGATGAAGTTGTTTGGGCTATCAGTGTACCAGATTATAAACTTTTATTGGTTAGTAATTCTTTTGAAAAAGTTTATGGTTATTCTGCCAGAGAGTGGAGGCTCAACTTTAATCTTTGGAAAGAAGCTATCTTTGAAGAAGATAGGGAAATAGGAGAAAAAATAGAAATCGATGTGTTATCTACAGGTGTTGGTTATGGTATTTATAGAATCAGAGATGCATTCGGGGGACTGAAATGGTTAGAAAATGCCACAAAGATGATTAAAAATGAGGCTGACGAACCCCTGATGATTATGGGTATTACTACCGATATTACTGAAAAAAAATTAGCTGAAGAGGCTCTCCGAAAAGCTCAGGAGTCGGCCGAGGAAGCAAATCGTGCTAGGGCAGAACTCGAACTACGTGCTTTACAAATGCAAATGAATCCTCATTTCATATTCAATGCACTCAATTCGATTCAAAGCTATGTCATGAGCCAAGATACACTCACCGCCAATTTGTATTTATCGAAGTTTTCAACTCTTATTCGTCTATTCCTTGATTCTTCAAGAAGTAAGTTTATTCCTTTGGCAGAAGAAATTAGGCTACTCACACTCTACATTGAACTTGAAAAAATTAGATTTGAAAATAAATTTGATTTTGAAATAAATGTTGAGCCAGATGTGAGCCGTTATATAGAGATTCCTACGATGATATTGCAACCTTTCATTGAAAATGCTATCAATCACGGCCTTAATTATAAAGCCACTAAAGGTTTATTATCTGTGAAATTTTATAAAGATAAAGGATACCTCATCTGTAAAGTTGAAGATAATGGCGTTGGACGAAAAAATGCGGCAAAAATTCAGGCAAAATCAAGTAAAGGGTATAAATCACAAGGTATGAAAATTACAACCGAACGACTCATTACTTATAACAAAATTAATAACGCTAATATCGTATTTTCAATAAATGATAAAATCGAAAGTCCTGCAAACTCGAATGATGAAGTCGGAACTGTAATCGAAATCAGATTTCCTTATAATTAATCTTCTTGGCTTTTGAAACAAACAAGAATTATCACTTGTTGATAATTCTACACGCATAATTCTCAAATCTTAATTATGCGTTGACCTTTTTTGCTTAATTTTGCAGAAAATTCCAAATTTTGATGATTAGCAGTCAAAATTGTTAATCATTCAGTATTAATCATTTAGCATAAACCAAATGGCACTGAGCGAACAAGAGATACTACGCCGTCAGAAAAGACAAGACCTAATGGCCATGGGCATTGACCCATATCCTGCCGAATTATTTGAGGTAAATGTAACGGCCGCTGATATTGAAAAGAACTACGAAAATAACAAACTAGACTATAAGAATGTATCCATTGCGGGCCGCTTGATGTCGTTTCGTATTATGGGTAGTGCCTCTTTTGCTGAATTACAAGATTCAACTGGCCGTATCCAATTATATTTCCGTCGTGATGACCTTTGCCCAGACGAAGATAAAACTCTTTACAACACAGTTTTCAAGAAATTGCTAGATATTGGCGATATTATTGGTGTAAAAGGCTATGTTTTCACTACACAAACTGGTGAAACTTCGATACACGTAACTGAATTTAAGATTCTGAATAAATCGCTTCGCCCACTGCCAGTAGTGAAAGAAGTAGATGGAAAAATATTCGATGCTTTCTCTGACCCAGAGCAACGCTACCGCCAACGCTACGTTGACCTAATCGTCAACCCGCATGTGAAAGATGTTTTTGTGAAAAGAGCAAAAATCATCAGCACCATGCGTAGAATGTTTGATGAAAAAGGTTGGTTAGAAGTAGAAACCCCAATCTTGCAGCCGATTCATGGTGGAGCGGCGGCACGCCCATTTGCTACGCACCACAATACGCTCGATATGCCTTTATATATGCGTATTGCCAACGAATTATACCTAAAACGACTCATTGTGGGTGGTTTTGATGGTGTTTATGAGTTCGGAAAAATGTTCCGTAATGAAGGAATGGACCGTACGCATAACCCAGAATTTACTTCGCTCGAATTCTACGTAGCTTATAAAGATTACGAGTGGATGATGGGTATTACTGAAGAAATCTTCGAAAAAGTTGCAATGGCCGTACATGGTTCAACGACTTTCAAATTGGGTGAAAATGAATTGAATTTTGCTGGTCCGTTTGCTCGTTTGAGTATTCTAGAAGCCATTGAAAAATATACAGGTGTAAACTTAGCCTATTTGAGCGAAGAAGAAACCCGTGCATACTGCCGCCAATGGGGAATGGAGATTGATGATACGATGGGTAAAGCAAAATTGATTGATGAAATTTTTGGCGAAAAGGTAGAAGCAAATCTTATTCAGCCGACGTTTATCATTGATTACCCAGTTGAGATGTCGCCACTAACGAAGAAACACCGCTCAAAACCAGGTTTGGTTGAGCGTTTTGAATTATTTGTGAATGGAAAAGAAGTAGCCAATGCCTATTCGGAGCTAAACGACCCAATCGACCAACGTGAGCGTTTTGAAGAACAACTCAAATTGGCTGAGCGTGGCGACGAAGAAGCCATGGCAATGGATGAAGATTTCATTCGCTCGCTTGAATACGGTATGCCTCCAACCGCAGGTATCGGTATTGGTATCGACCGCCTAACGATGATGCTTACCGATAATTCGAGTATTCAAGAGGTGCTTTTCTTTCCTCAAATGCGACCAGAGAAAAAACAAGAGCTTTCGCAAGAAGCTGATTACGAGGCAATTGGAGTTCCAAAAGTATGGGTTCCTGCACTTCAAAAAATGGGCTTCGTGATGGTTGAACAACTCAAAGGTGCTAATGCCAACAAAATCTTTAATGATTTAGGAGGGATGAGAAAGAAACTCAAAATCGACGAAAAAATGCCGAGCAAAGAAGAAGTTGAGGCTTGGGTGAAGTAAAATAAAAATTTATAGGAACGTCCAATCTGGACGTTCCTATAAAAACTATTAATCAAACCCCACCCATACTCCCCTCACTTTCAATAACTTAATAAATATTTTACACCTATATTGACAGAAAAACTAAAAACTTTTAATTATCTTGCCTTACAAATATAAAACCGCTAATCTTTAAATGTTTTTATGAGCAGGAAAGTGTTAGTTTTAAATGCTGATTATAGTGCATTAAGTATTTGTACAGTACCAAAAGCTTTTTTATTGGTGTATCTCGATAAAGCCGAGTTAGTTTCCGATTCTCCTAAAGGTATGCTCCGCACCGTTGATAAAAGTTATCCACTCCCCTCGGTAATTAGACTCAATCACTACGTAAGTTTACCATTTAAGGGCGTAATGCTCAGTAGGCAAAATGTTTTTAGGCGTGATGGCAACAAATGTGTTTATTGCGGAAGCCACGAAGACCTCACCCTCGACCACGTAGTGCCTAAATCAAGAGGCGGAAAAACCAACTGGGATAACCTTGTAGCCGCCTGCCGTCGCTGTAACTCTCGTAAAGGCGACCTTACCCCCGAAGAAGCGGGACTCTCTCTCCCTCGCAAACCTTACAAACCATCTTTCATCATGTTTCTCCGAGATTTTGCTGGCTCAATAGAAGAGAACTGGCTGCCATTCTTGGGTACGAAAGAACGTGCGTAAAGTTTAAAACCTAATGCTTATTCTCTCAACAGAGCTTCCATAGAGCTTTGTAAAATAATGTTTTGTCTCTTTCTTCTGATTTTGTTTATTTCTTTTTTTACTTTCTACCATAAAACTATTTACTTTTGGTCAAAGTAAACCTCCTACACATAAATCATGCCTACAAACAATTTTGATATTAGTGGACTTTCCCAGCAACAGGTTTTAGATGCCCGAGAAAAATTTGGTAGTAATAGCCTTCAGTATAAAAAAGAAAATGGTTTTCTGGAAGCTGTCAATGACTTGATAAAAGAACCTATGGTGATTTTGTTATTGGTAGCTTCGGTTATTTATTTTATCAGTGGTGAATATGGCGATGGTATTTTTTTAGCATCTGCCATTGTATTAGTGGCCACCATTTCACTTTACCAAGACTCTCGAAGTCGAGATGCTCTTGAAAAACTTAAAAATTTTACACAGCCTACCTGCAAGGTTATTCGTGATGGCGAAATTGTTGAGATTCCGAGTGATGAATTGGTACAGGGCGATAGCCTTGTGATTGAAGAAGGTACACTAATAGCAGCCGATGGTATTATTGTTCGCTCAAATGATTTTTCAGTGAATGAATCAATTCTTACAGGAGAATCACTTTCAGTTGAGAAAGATGCCAATAAAGAAGATAACAATGTTTTTAGAGGAACAACCGTGGTTAGTGGTTTGGCAATTGCAACTATCACGGCCATTGGTAATGAAACTAAACTGGGCAAAATAGGGAAAAGCCTTGAGAGTATTGAAGAGGAAGAAACTCCTCTGGAACTTCAGATAAGCAATTTTGTCAAAAAAATGGTTATTGCAGGGGCTATTGTTTTCCTGATTGTCTGGGCAATCAATTTCTTTAAATCGAAAGATATTCTTGACAGTTTGCTCAAAGCCCTCACCTTGGCCATGAGTATTCTACCCGAAGAAATTCCTGTGGCTTTCACTACTTTTATGGCATTGGGTGCTTGGCGATTAATGAAAATGGGAATTGTGGTTAAACAGATGAAAACCGTTGAAACACTCGGTAGTGCAACTGTTATTTGTACGGATAAAACGGGAACAATTACCGAAAATAGAATGTCGTTGGCAAAGATTTTTGTATTAGGTTCTGATAAAATAACCGAGCCGAATAGTGCATTGACTGATACTGAGAAAAACCTGATAGAAATAGCCATGTGGGCAAGTGAACCCATTCCTTTTGACCCTATGGAAATAGCCTTACACACGGCCTATGAAAAAATGGTGTTGAAAGATGAACGGCCTAATTTTGAATTAATTCATGAATATCCTTTGGAAGGTAAACCACCTATGATGACGCATATTTTTGCAAATAAAGCAGGAAAACGCTTCATCGCAGCCAAAGGAGCAGCCGAAGCCATTATGAATATCAGTATTTTGACCGAAACCGAAAAACAACAAATCAATGAAGTGATTGAAACAATGGCCAAAGATGGTTATAGGGTTTTGGCAGTTGGCGAGGCTCAACTTGAGGGCGATATTTACCCAGCAACTCAACAAGAATTTAAGTTTGGTTTCAAAGGTTTGGTGGCTTTCTATGACCCGCCTAAAAAGAATATTCAAGCGGTTTTGAAGAGTTTTTATAAAGCAGGAATTGATGTGAAAATCATCACGGGTGATAATGCTGCTACAACTACTGCTATTGCAAAACAAATTGATTTTAAAGGTTTTGAACGTAGTCTTACGGGTGATGAATTGATGCAGTTATCGGAAACAGAATTACAGCAACGAGTGAAAGATACCAATCTTTTTACACGAATGTTTCCTGAAGCTAAACTTCGCATTATCAATGCACTAAAAGCCCAAAATGAGATTGTAGCCATGACAGGCGATGGAGTAAATGATGGCCCCGCCCTCAAAGCAGCACATATTGGCATTGCAATGGGTAAAAAAGGTACGGAGATTGCCAAACAAGCAGCTTCATTGATTTTGGTAGAAGATGATTTATCGAAGATGGTTGATGCAGTGGCTATGGGGCGGAAGATTTATACAAATCTTAAAAAAGCTATTCAATATATCATTTCAATTCATATTCCTATTATTCTAACGGTTTTTCTTCCTTTGGCTTTGGGGTGGATATATCCTAATATATTTTCTCCGGTACACGTCATTTTCTTAGAACTAATCATGGGGCCAACTTGCTCAATTATCTACGAAAATGAACCAATGGAGAAAAATACGATGCAACAAATGCCACGCCCATTTACGACTACGTTTTTTAGTTGGAAAGAATTAGCAACCAGTGTTTTGCAGGGTATTACGATAACTATTGGTACACTTGCTGCTTATCAATATGCAGTAAGTGCAGGCTTTGACGAATCTCTAACTCGAACGATGGTTTTTGTTACACTTATTAATGCTAATATATTTCTAACCTTAGTCAATCGCTCTTTTTACTATTCTATTTTTACAACATTAATGTATAAGAATAACTTAGTTCTATTGATTATTTCTATTACTCTAGCACTAATTGGATTGCTGATTTTGGTTAAACCCTTAGCCAATTTCTTTGAGTTTACACCGCTAACTATCGACCAACTGGGTATTTGCCTCGGAATTGGCTTTATTTCGGTGATTTGGTTTGAGGTGGTGAAATGGTGGAAGAGGAGGTGAGAACGTGTTGACTCTATTTGCTTGTATTGATTATTTTTCTCAATTTCTGATGAAGAAATATTTCTTTTTAATTCGTTGAAGCCAACAATTAATAACTTGTTATTGAAAGATGTTTCTTCTAATGCGGTGATAGGTTAGTTCTAAAATACAGGGATAGGCTTGTGACTATCCCTGTATTTATCGCATTCTACCTCTCAGGCACAATCAAAGCTGGAATGGCTTTTTGCTTATACATTTCGTTGAATTTCGCTACTTCTACATTAATTAGTTTGTCTAAAGTTGCCTTGTGTTTTTCCCATTCTTTTGTTAGGTCGTTTAAGCGAGTGGCTGCACCTGAAGTTGGTCGTGGGTCATGTACATCGACACGGTTTTTCAGGTCGAGCAATTCAGCATTGAGGCGATTATAAAAGTTAATCACATCTTGGAAAGTCTCTTGTTTTGGCGTAATTAGGTTTTCTTCCCATGCCGTTATTTTCTTCAAAACAGCCTTTCCTGTATCTACCAAAGCCACCATATCTTTATTATCTTTCAGCAATGCCGTGATGTTTTCTATCTGGGTTTTCACTTTTCTCATTCGATTAACCGAGTTGTGAATGTCTTTAGTTTGAGCCTCAATTTTGGCTAACATAGCTTGCTGAGCGTCGAAATCGGCTTTGGTTGCCTTTAGGCGTGGGTCGGCTATAATGGTGGCCTCGGTCATAGAAGTATCTTTCTCGGCAATGAGTCTTACTTTATATGTGTTTGGGGCTACCAACGAACCACGGTAGTCGCCATTGACAAAAACTTTGCTGATTCCTGCAATGCCTTCTCGACGCATATCCCACGCAAAACGATTGATACCTTTTTTACTCGGCATAACGGCTTTTTCGGCTGGGCCGCCTTCGTAGCGTTGATAATTCAAGTCTTTCTTGTTATCGTAAGTTCTGATGATGTTTCCTTGATTATCAAGTATCTGTAAAACAACATTGGAACTGTCCATGTCATTGGGCAAGAAATAATCTAAAATTACGCCATTCATCGGGTTTTGGCCAATGCCAGGAACTGGCTCCGAGGGTGTTTGCGAATCAAATTTTACGGTAGCTTTCGGCATGAAAACTTTAGCTTTATTTGCTGTTTGTAGGTTTTCAGATTGTTGTAAAACTGCCAAATCATCTAAAATCCAAAAGGCACGTCCAGCCGTAGAAGCCACCAAATCATTATCATGAATAACCAAATCAGTAATTGGTACAACTGGTAAATTAAGCTGTAATTTCTGCCAATTTTCTCCTTGATTATACGAAATATAAAAGCCCAACTCGGTGCCACAATACAATAAACCTTTGCGTTTTGGGTCTTCTCTCACCACTTTGGCAAAACTTTCGGCTTCAATGCCTTGCGTGATTTTCTTCCAAGTTTTACCATAATCTTTTGTTACGTAAATCAGAGGCGTAAAATCATTAAAACGATATTTGGTAGCCACAATATAGGCCGTTGCAGGGTCATGTGGCGAAACTTCGATGCTGTGAATCAAGCACTCATCTAAATCTTTTGGGGTAATGTTTTGCCAAGTTTTACCATCATCTTGTGTCAGATGCACCAATCCACAATCGCTACCTGTGTATAAAACACCTTCTTTATGTGGCGAAACCGCAATATAGGCTAAAGTATTATAGACTTCGCCCCCTGCACCTTCGTTGGTGTATGGGCCGCCGCCATCTTCTTGTTTGGCTTTCTCGTTTCTGGTTAAATCGTCGCTAATTACTTGCCATGTTTGTCCATTATCGCTACTCTTTAAAACTACATTTCCTCCGTGATAAATAGTGCCATTTTTGAAAGGCGAAGCCATGATTGGAGCATTCCAGTTGAAGCGGTATTTTTGAAGTTTAGGCGTTACGGCCAAACCAATGTGCGGATATGCCATTACATCTTTCACAATGCCTGTTTTGGTATCATAAACTTCAATATTCCCTTGATAACAACCCCCATAAATTACTTGTGGGTCGTTGGGGTTATCGAAAGCAATGTAGGCCGACTCGCAACCTGGGCCAGTGAACCAATCTTGGCGTTCGATGCCTGCTCCGTTGGTGCGAGAAGCCGTACCGAGTGAAGAATTATCTTGCTGACCACCATAGACATAATAAGGGAAACGATTATCGGTAATTACTCGATAAAACTGTGCCGTTGGTTGGTTGTTTTGGCTGCTCCAACTTGCACCACCATTAAACGAAATATTTGCTCCACCATCGTTGGCGTTTATCATTACTTGGTTATTGGTCGGGTTTATCCAAAGGTCGTGGTTATCGCCGTGAGGCACACGCATAGGAGCAAAGCTACGGCCACCATCGCTCGATTTTAAGAATGGAGCATTCATGATATACACCAAATCGGCATTGAGTGGGTCGGCAAAGATTTCGATGTAATACCAAGCACGTGTAATCGTGATTCTTTGTTTCGATGATTGAGTCCAAGTTTTTCCTGCGTCATCACTTCTATAAACACCTGCTTTATCGCCTTCGGCTTCGATATTGGCATAAACTCGGTTAGGATTTGCCCTTGAAACCGAAACCGCCGCTTTGCCTATATTTTTTGGTAAACCTTCGGTCATTTTGGTCCAAGTATCGCCACCGTCAACCGATTTGTATAAAGCACAACCTGCTCCACCACTTTCAACTTTCCAAGGATAGCGGCGATGTTGCCACATGGCAGCATACAAAATTCTTGGATTGGTCATATCCATGCTCAAATCGGCACAGCCGGTGTTGGCATCAACATAGAATATTTTTTGCCAAGTTTTACCTCCGTCAGTAGTACGATAAATGCCTCGGTCTTCGCTGGGGCCGTGTAAAGCACCTTGAGCTGCTACATAAACGACGTCTGGATTGGTCGGGTGAATTCTGACTGCCGCTATGTGCTTTGTTTTTTCGAGGCCAATATTTTTCCAAGTTTTTCCAGCATCGGTCGATTTATAGATCCCATCACCATGCGAGGTCATCATGCCACGAACGGGGTGTTCGCCCATTCCTACATAAAGTACATTAGGGTCAGACTCGGCAACCGTAATTGCTCCAACTGAGCCAGTTTTTAATTGCCCGTCGGAAATATTTTTCCACGAGATACCAGCATCTTCAGTTTTCCAGATTCCGCCACCAGTCGAGCCGAAATAATAGGTCATAGGGTTTTGTTTGACGCCCGTAGCGGTTACGCTTCTACCGCCGCGAAACGGGCCAATATTTCGCCACTTTAAACCTTTGTAAAGCTCAGGATTGAATAGAGGCGGTGTAGGTGCTGTGGTTGCCTTTTGAGCAAATGATATACTAAAAAAGCAAAATAGTGTAAGGAGAATAGGTAAAACTTTCTTCATTTTGTTGATAATTTAGGAAGTTGATTAGGTAAAAATAAGAGAAAGTTTAATACTTCTGTTGAATTTATTTTAGTTTAATGAAAGAAATAAAAAAAGGCCTCTCTATAAAAGAGAAAGCCTTCTGAAAGAGACCTCAAAATTTATTAGCTATTGCCTTTTATCAAACACATTACCTTTCACAAACCACGAAAACCCGAAGGCTTCTAAGGCAATTACTTCAAACCAGAAAGTAAGGTTATAATGATCGAATTCTGTTTTAGAAAATATTCCAAAGCAATTGGTGGCAATTATCAGCATTGAGAGAAGCATTAATAAGCCACATATAACAAAGATTATTTTTTCGCCTTTCAATTCAGGTAAAACTAGCCCTTCTGGGTCACCTTTTTTCTTGGTAAAAAGAAATATCGACATTAATGCCAAGCTGCCCAAAAACATTCCTGCCATAATGAAATGAAACTTAATTCTAATTTCATTATCATTCAAATGAGTAATGATGTAGTCACAATTAATAAGATTAGTATCACACGTAATATTGCTTGTAGGAAAGTAAAGTAGTAATAATGCACACACGCCAGCTATTGAGGAAAGGATAAAATCAATGGGCTCATACCCTTTATAAACTAATAGAAAAATAGCTAATAAACTCACAATAATGGTAAATATAGTACCTGCTCGTGTGTAAAAATAGTGGCTTATTGAGTCCATGGGGCTTTGAACACCATTTTGGATTAATAAAAGTAGCCAAAGGAGAAGTGGTAAAAGCATCCCCAAAACTCCTACTAAAATTCGTAGCGTTGTTTGTTTCTCTAGACCAATTCTTTCGGTATTAGAGTAATCAAGCATTGGATTTTCCATATTAAAAGGTTCGGTAAATGGTTGTTTATTTTGATTGAATTTAAGAGAAGTTTTTTTGTTGCAAAAAAGAATTGGCTCATTTTTATTTATTGGAGTATTGACTGATATAGCTAATAATGTGAAGTATTTATGAAAATAAGCCCTGAAAATCGTACTCAAAACACCATTTTTTATGTGATTTCAAGGCTTTTTCCTTAGTTTTGCCTTTATAAAAACATAATTCAAGACAAGTGAAGAACTTGTTTGGTTGCCAATGCTTCAGATACTCTATAATTTTTCGATATACGCATATACATTTATCATTAATGTTTTAGCTCCATTTAATTCAAAAGCAAAACTTTGGGTTGATGGTAGGAAAAATATTTTTGAAAGGCTTGATTCGGCTTCGCTCTCCAACCGTAGTTCGGCTTCGCTCTCCAACCGTAGTTCGGCTTCGGTCAGCAACTCGTTTACCGAACGAAGTCGAGGTAGTCTTGCTTGGTTTCATTGTGCTTCTTTAGGGGAATTTGAGCAGGGAAGGCCAGTAATCGAGGCTTTTCGAGCAAAATATCCTGCTTATAAGATTTTAGTGACGTTCTTTTCACCTTCGGGCTATGAAATTAGGAAGAATTATGCTGGTGCAGATTTTATATTTTATCTTCCAGCAGATACACCTTCAAATGCCCGAAAATTCATAGAAATAGTACAGCCCTCGATAGTTTATTTTGTGAAGTATGAGTTTTGGCGAAATTACTTAACAGAACTAGAAAGAAAGCAAATTCCTGCAATTTCATTTTCTACAATTTTTCGCCCAAATCAATTTTTTTTTAAACCTTATGGAAGATTTTATAGAGAAATTTTGAAGAAGTTTAAACATATTTTGGTGCAGAATCAAGAGTCTTTTGATTTGCTGAAAAGTATTGATATTGAGCAAATTACATTGGCAGGCGATACACGTTTCGACCGTGTAAAACAAATTGTTGATGCTAAAAAAGATATTCCGATTGCCGAGCGATTCAAAGCAAACCGACAAGTATTTATGGTAGGTTCGGCATGGCAAACTGATATGGAAGTCTTGATTCCGTTGATGAATTCACTTCAAAATGATTCAAACTTAACCTTCGTTATTGCTCCACACGAAATTCATCGAGAGGAAATAAATACTTGGCAAAAGCAAATTGAGTTGAAAAGTATTTGTTTTTCAGAAGTAAAAGATGAAACACAACTCAATAATTATCAGGTACTTATTGTTGATAATATCGGAATGTTGTCATCGCTTTATCAATACGCCGACTTTGCTTTTATTGGTGGTTCGTTTGGAAAAGGCTTACACAATACTTTAGAAGCGGCAACATTCGGAATGCCTATTTTCTTTGGTAATAGGGCTTATCATAAATTCAAAGAAGCGGTTGATTTGGTCAGACTCGGAGGTGCATTCGCCATCTCTTCAACCGAAGAATTGGCCGAAATATTAAAAGATTTACGCTCAAACGAAGTAAAAAAGAAAGAATCTGATAAAATTTCGCAGAATTACGTTTTGCAGAATATTGGTGCTACCGAAAAAGTAATGGCAATAACTCAATCAATTCTTAACGATTAAATAAACACCAGCTACAATTAGCAGCCCACCTGCAATTCTCCAACCATTAATTTGGTGTAGTTTGAAGCCTAAAAGCCCATAATGGTCAAGTAGCATGGCTGTTATGAGCTGCCCTGCTACGATTAAACAAATCATATTGGCCGAGCCGATTTTTTGTACACTCAAAATAACCGTTGTTACAAAAAAAGCACCTAGTACACCACCGGTTAGCTTCCACCATTCTAATGATTTCAAGGTTGTCAGCGTTGGCACTGATTCTTTGAAAAAAGGAGTTATCAAAATTAAGCCCAATAAACCCGAGGCAAATGAAATGATAGCAGCGTAAATAGGGTTATTGATTGACCTCCGTAATTCCGCATTTACGCCCGATTGCGTGCTGTTGGTTACACCACACAAAAAGGCAAGAATATAGTAGATGATGCTCATGACTTTGGACTATTGATGGTGCCATACCTTATTATCGCAGAAAACAGGTGTGGCACCATTAGTGCGATACAATTTTTTAGAGAATTACCTTGCCAAGCATGGTAATATACAGTTTTATACCTTCTTCAATTTCATCAAGATAGATAAATTCATCGGCTGTATGTGAGCGAGCTGAATCGCCTGGACCCATTTTTAATGAAGGACAATCGAGCAAGGCTTGGTCAGAGGTGGTAGGCGAACCATAAGTATTACGACCCATGCTGATTCCTGCTTGCACAATCGGATGTTCCTTCGGAATACTCGACGGACGCAAACGAATTGAGCGAGGCACAACTTCACTTTCGATGTTTTTCTTCACTACTTCCGTAATTTCTTCCAAAGTATATTGCTCTGTTACACGAATATCAACGGTGAATTTGCAGGTATCAGGCACAACATTGTGCTGAGAACCCGCACTAATCATCGTCACGCTCATTTTGATTGGTCCTAAGTTTTCGGAAACTTTTGGGAATTTATAATTCTGAAACCACGCAATATCTTTTACTGCTTTATAGAGAGCATTTTCGCCTTCATCACGGGCAGCGTGTCCTGATTTTCCGTGAGCAATACAATCTAAAACTAAAAGACCTTTTTCGGCAACGGCTAAGTGCATTTGCGTAGGTTCGCCCACAATGGCAAACTCGATTTCGGGTAATTCAGGTACAACCATTTCAAGCCCCTCACGTCCAGAAATTTCTTCTTCGGCCGTGGCAGCCATCACAACGTTATATTTGAGGTCTGTCTGATAGTAGAAATAGCAAAAAGTAGCAATCAACGAAACCAAACAACCGCCAGCATCATTGCTTCCAAGACCATAAAGTTTGCCATCTTTTACCAATGGGTTTAATGGGTTGAGAGTCCAAGATGGATTTGGCTTTACAGTGTCGTGATGGGAGTTTAATAAAACGGTTGGTTTTGAAGCATCGAAATGCTTGTTTTTAGCCCAAATATTATTTTTTTTACGGCGATACGGAATATTTCTTTCACGGAAAAACTCTTCGATAATTGCCGCCGTTTCGTCTTCTTGTTTGCTGAAAGATTCGGTTTGAATCAAATCTTTCAGAAGCTCAATGGCATCTTTGGTAAGTGTTTCAACTAATTCTGAATTTTGAAGCATAAAGTTCAATGATTAAAGCGGAACGCCGCCCGTTTTGACTGAGCGAATGATAGAAAAATCTTCTGATTTGCTCAAATAATATGATTTATATTGTTGACTGTGAACAGTGTACTTACAAAATTATCTGTGTTCCTCTAGTTCCTTCAGCAACCGCTTGTTTTAGTTCATCAGCATGACAAATCGTAACCTTCGCAACGCCACGGTTGAGGGCCGCAAAAGCATTGTCAAGTTTCGGAATCATGCCTGCATTGATAGCCCCTGATGCCTTGTAATCGGCATAAACACTTGGTGTTAGCTGCGGAATCACCGAGTCATCATTGTTAGGGTCTGAAAGTACGCCTTTTTTCTCAAAACAATAAATTAAATTTACTTCATACTGCTCGGCCATGGCAACCGCCACCGAAGATGCCTGTGTATCGGCATTGGTATTGAGCATATTTCCTTCTTTATCGAAAGTAAGTGGAGCAAAAATCGGAGTAAGATTATGCTGCAAGAAATTATCAATCAAAGGGGCATTCACTTTTTCTATATCGCCCACATAGCCGTAATCAATCTCTTTAACTGGGCGTTTTTTTGCCAAAATTACACCACCATCAGCACCCGTTAGGCCAAGAGCATTACAACCAAGAGCTTGTAATTGTGCAACAATTTGTTTGTTGACCAAGCCGCCATAAACCATCGTAACTACTTCAAGCATGGGTAAGTCTGTAATTCTGCGACCATCAACCATTTTGGTTTCTACATCGAGTTTGACGGCAATTTTCGTGGCTACTTTTCCACCACCATGAATCAAGATTTTTGAGCCTTCGAGTGCGGCAAAATCTTCTAAAAATTGCTTACATGAGCGAGGATTATCTATGACATTGCCTCCGATTTTGATAATGTTAAGTTTCATTTTATTTCTTTATTAAGGAAGTCTTCGCTTCAAGCGAAGACTTCCTTGAAAAATATAGGCTTTTACCTATATTTGTAAACTTTAATAATACAAAATTACAAAATGAAAATCGAAACTCTTGCGATTCATGCAGGAAATCATGGCGACCCAACTACTGGTGCAGTTGTGCCTCCGTTGGTTTTATCTACTACATTTGAGCGTGCCGAAGATGGGAGCATCGTAGAAGGGCGTGATATTTATACACGAGCGTCGAACCCTAATCGACGAGCTTTAGAAGAAAAATTAGCAGCCTTAGAGGGTGGAAGTGAGGCCATTGCTTTTGCTTCTGGACAAGCAGCAACAATGAGTATTTTTCATACTTTGGGAGCAGGGAGTCACGTAATTTTACCCGATGATATTTACTACAATACCAGAGTAATTATTGAGGGGCTTTACGCCAATTTCGGACTTACTTGCACGGCCGTTGATATGACAGATTTAGGAGCAATCAAAAAGGCAATCAAGAAAAATACAAAATTGATTTGGATTGAAACCCCCTCGAATCCGAGTTTAAAAATCACAGATATTCAAGCAGTGGTGAAAATCGCTAAGTCGAAAAATATCATGGTAGGATGCGATAATACTTGGGCTACCCCATTTTTTACTCGTCCATTCGATTTTGGTGTTGATGTAGTAATGCACTCAACCACCAAATATTTTGGTGGTCACTCTGATATTTTAGGGGGCTGTGTGATTCTACCACCTAATGCGTCCTCAAGCGAACTAGCCACAAAAATTCGTACTTTCCAAAGTGTTGGGGGCGGAGTACCTTCACCTTTTGATTGTTGGTTATTGAATAGAAGTTTATCAACTTATGCTATAAGAATGCCTATTCATGCCCAAAATGCCCTGAAATTGGCTGCTTTTTTGGAGGCTCAACCGCAAATCGAAAAAGTAAATTACCCTGGACTGAAATCAAATGAATATCATAAGGTTGCTAAAAAGCAAATGCTTGGTGGATTTGGCGGAATGATGTCGATTTTAGTGAAAGGTGGACAAAAAGAATCAATGGCATTGGCATCGAAACTAAAGATATTTAAGCACGCAACGAGTTTGGGTGGAGTTGAAAGTTTAATCGAACATCGTTTTTCGGTGGAAGGTATTCATTCAACTAGCCCCGAAAACCTTTTGCGTATTTCGGTAGGCATTGAGAATATAGATGATTTGATTGCGGATTTCAAACAGGCTCTCGCATAAAACTCAAACTTATTCGTTTAATTCGCAAATAATTTTAAAAGAGTACTTTTCTCAAAACAAAACTAATACTAATGAAAAAAATCCTTTTTTCGATTTTAATATCCTCGTTTCTTCTTCAAACAAACGCCCAAGAACTAAAAACAAAACTAAACTGGTTTAACCTTGATTTTGAGAAAGACGGTATTCGTGGAATGAGCGTTGAGCGTGCTTACAATGAGCTTTTGAAAGATAAAAAATCTAAACCAGTTGTAGTAGCCATTATTGATGGCGGTACTGATGTAAACCACGAAGATTTGAAAGATAAACTTTGGGTAAACAGCAAAGAGATTGCTGGAAATGGTAAAGATGATGACAAAAACGGATTTGTGGATGATATAAACGGTTGGGATTTTATCGGAGGAAAAGATGGTACAGATGTGCACCATGAGCAAGTCGAAATGACTCGTATGTTGAAAGCAATGAAAGATAAATTCGGTGATAAACCTTCAAAAAAGCTTATCCGTAAAAACAAAGAGGAGTACGAGTTGTATCAAGCATTACAGAAAGAATTTGATGAGAAAAAGGCTGAAAGCGAACAATATGCTCCTTTCTACAAACAACTATACAACAACTACGTAGAATCGGAAAAAGTAATAAAAGAATATTTGAAAGTAGATAACCTTACTCAAGCGGCCATCAAAGGTATTGATGAAAGCCAAGCCGACCGTAAGGTAAGAGCGGCAAAAAAAACACTCGAAAAGTTTATTGAATTAGGGGCAACAGGTGCTGATATTAAAGAAGCAGTTGAACATTTTGAGAGCGAGTTGAAATACAACTACAACCTTGATTTTAATGCTCGCAAAGTAATAGGCGATAATCCTAAAAAGCTCGAATACGGCGAATATGGCAATAATGAAGTTACTGGGCCAGATGCCATGCACGGTACGCACGTAGCGGGTATTGTTGGAGCAAATCGCAATAACAATTTGGGTATTATGGGCGTGTGCAACGATGTACAATTGATGATTGTTCGCACAGTGCCAGATGGCGATGAGCGTGATAAAGACGTAGCCAATGCCATTCGCTATGCTGCTGATAATGGTGCTGAAATTATCAATATGAGTTTTGGTAAGAAATACTCTCCAGAAAAAAAATGGGTTGATGATGCCGTAAAATATGCTCAATCGAAGGGAGTTTTATTAGTAGCAGCCGCTGGAAATGATAATTTAGATACCGATGTTGATGTACATTATCCAACCGATACTTACGAAAATGGGAGTGTTGCTGAAAACTGGATTTCGGTAGGTGCTTTATCGTGGAAAGCAGATGCCGATGCGGTGGCAACTTTCAGTAACTTTGGTAAGAAAAGCGTAGATGTTTTTGCTCCGGGGGTAGATATTTATTCAACAGTACCGGGTTCTAAATACGAAGAGAAAAGTGGTACAAGTATGGCAGCTCCAGCTACAACTGGGGTAGCAGCTTTATTGAAATCATATTTTCCTAATCTTACGGCTGCTCAAATCAAGAAAATTATTTTAGATTCTTCAATAAAATTATCGGATATGAGAGTGAAAAAGCCAGGTAGCGAAGAATTAGTGATGTTTGACGACTTATCGGCCACGGGTGGAGTTGTAAATGCCTATAATGCCGTGAAAATGGCTATGGAAATGAAATAAGAATTTCAGTAGAGACGTTGCACGCAACGTCTCTACTAAATAATATCAAGCCAAAGTTCCGATTAGCTTTTCTCTCTTCTCTGGATTGTTCTTCGTGTTTTCGGCAACACTTCCCAAAAGTGCTATTGAAACTTTATTTTCATCAAAAACTACAGTTAGTTTATCGCCATGAATTTGGTCAACAAACTTAAAGTTTATTTGTAAGGTATTATCGTTAAGCCAAGTAGCGGTGCTGGCAATTCGTGAAGGAATCACAATAGGATTGGCTGAAAATGGATTTTTCTGTTTAGCAGGATTTACTTTCCACTTTTCCCAACCGAAACCAATTTTTTCCATTCCTTTACCAAAATTCAAGCGTAAAACGCCTGCATCATCAAATAAGCCAAAACCCATTTGGGTGATACCAAACGCATTTTTTTCTACATTAAAAATTTTATCGCTGTATTTACTCATCAACGAAGATTTAGTTGAACCCTTTGGTACTGAAAGTGATAACTCCGCAAGTTCTGTTTTCAAAGCCGATAGCTCCGAAGGATTTTCTGGTAAAGTTGTATTTTTAATTGCTGGCAAAATGGTTTGATAAGCAGTATCCATTGATTTTTGTAGGTTCCAACTTTCAGAAGTCATTACCAAAACTGCATCTTGCTCAGGCATTACCATACAAAATTGTCCATACGCACCATCGCCACGATAAAAACCTGGCTTGCAACGCCAAAATTGATAACCATATCCCTGCGACCAATCATTATCACCCGCCTGTGAAGTAGTTTGCTTGCTTGTAGCTTCATTTATCCAACTTTCGGGTAATAATTGCTTGCCCTGCCATTTGCCTTTTTGCAAATAAAGCTGTCCGAATTTAGCAATATCTTCCGTACTAACTCGTAAGCCATATCCTGCGGTATTTAAGCCCTGTGGCGATTTTTCCCAGTCGTAGCCTTTGATATTCAGTGGAGCAAACAAACGTGGTTGAAGATACTCTTCAAGGATTTGCCCAGTTACTTTATGTAATATTGCACCGAGCATGTAGGTTGCCCCTGTATTGTACATAAAGAAAGTGCTTGGTTCGTGTTCCACAGGTTTTTCAAGAAAAGACTTCACCCAACTTTGGTCGGGCTTTGCCCGAATATCGGGCATCGAATCTGTGTGATGGCCGGTATTCATCGTAAGTAAGTGCTTGATTTTCATCGCTTTCAAGTTTTCAGATGGCGATGCGGGTGTTTCTTCTGGAAAGAATTTAATGACTTGGTCATTTACAGAAATCTTGCCTTCTGTAACAAGGAAACCGATGGCTGTACTCGTAAAACTCTTTGAGAGCGAATAGAGTGTATGTTTATTGGCAGCTGAAAATGGTTTCCACCAACCTTCAGCTACTACGTTTCCGTGTCGAAGTAGCATAAAGCTGTGCCACTCAAGACCAGAATCTTTGATAGCTTTTAAGAAGTTTCGAATGCCTTCGGAAGATATACCCTGTGATTCAGGACTCTTTCGGGCTAAACTTTGGGGCGTTTCGGCAAAAGAATAAAAATTAGGTAAGATACTCAAACCAATAGAGCCAAGCCCTGTGGTTTTGATGAAATCACGGCGAGAAGTTTTCATTTTTTAGAGAAAGGTTGAATAGTTTTGTAGTTAAGTACTTCGTGCCACGCTCTTAATTTATCAAAATCAAGTCGTGGCACGAATCCTATATCAAACATACAATATTATTACAACTCTTCCCGAAAAACGTAATACTATTTTACGGCTTTCAAGCTTAAATCAAGGCTTTTAGCTGAGTGAGTTAGATAGCCCATTGAAACATAGTCAACGCCACAATCGGCATATTCTTTTACATTTTTTGGCGAAATATTGCCAGAAGCTTCCAATGGGAATCGTCCATCTACGATTTTGATAGCTTCTCTGATATTCTCAAAACTAAAGTTATCGAGCATAATTCGTACTACGCCGCCTATTTCGAGTGCCTCTTGGAGTTCGGTAAGGTTTCGCACTTCAATTTCGATTGGTAAATCTTTTCCAGTAGATTTTAAGTATTGATGGGCCGCATTTAAGGCATTCTTTATGCCTCCGGCATAATCTACGTGGTTATCTTTAATCAAAATCATGTCAAACAAGCCAAAGCGGTGGTTTACTCCGCCGCCAATCTGCACGCCCCATTTTTCAATCATTCTGAAACAAGGCGTGGTTTTACGGGTATCCAAAACCTTGGTTTTTGTTCCTTTGAGTAGTTTAACCACTTGGCTGGTTGTAGTAGCTATTCCGCTCATGCGTTGCATACAGTTTAAAACCAATCTTTCGGCGGTAAGAATCGAGCGGTCACGACCCTCTACATAAAAGGCAATATCACCGTATTTTACAGGTTTTCCATCTTTAATTAGAACCTGTACTTTGAGGTCTTTATCAACAATCTTAAAAATCATCTTGGCTAACTCAACACCTGCCAAAATACCCTCATCTTTTACCAATAGTTTTGCTTTACCAATGGCATCGGTTGGTACCGTTGAAAGAGAAGTGTGGTCGCCATCGCCAACGTCTTCGGCAAGAGCGGCTTTAATAAATTTATTGATTGCTCTTTTATCTAATTTCATATTTCTAAGGTCGGTACCAAGGTGCCGACCGTTTATGTTTTGAAAAGTGTTTTATTCTTTCAATGTGATTCTTCCCCAATAATTCTTAACCCTTCCAAAGTTAATTCTCTGTTAACTTCTACGAACTCTTCTTTTAAAGTCGAAATAATCGAAGAAAGTCCACCTGTGGCGATGGCAATGCAGTCGCCTCCGAGTTCGGCTCTTATTTTATGAATCATATTTTTTACCAAACCCTCATAACCCCACAAAATTCCAGCTTGAATGGCGTGAACAGAGTTCTTCCCAAGCACCGAATTCGGTAATTCCAAAGGTACTTCGGGTAATTGGGCTGTATTCGAAAACAAGGCCTTTACGGCTGTGCGTAAACCCGGAGCAATTGATACACCCAAAACTTTTCCTTCTGCCGATACAATCGTAAATGTAAGAGCAGTACCGAAATCTACTACTACGCAGTTGCGTTGGTATTTGGTAAAGGCCGCTACTGCATTCGCCACTAAATCACTACCGATTTCGTCAGGGTTATCAATAGAAACCGATAAAGCAGGGAAGATATGAGCATTGACAACAATTGGCTCAATGCCAAAAAGATTAATAATCAACGACTTGAAAACAGGTGTAAGCGGTGGAACTACACTACTTAATACCACTTTCGTAATATCAGAAAAACGAAGGTTGTTTTCAAGAAAATACTGACGAAAACGGTATTCAAAATACACGTAGTTTTCGTCTTTTAATGATTTAATTCTAAAATTATGCAAAAGTTTTTCGCCATCGAAAAGGCCAAATGTGGCATCTGTATTACCAACGTCAATGACTAGTAATAAGGATGGGTTTTGCGTAATGGGTGCTGGGTTTTGAGTCAATGTTGAGTTTTTTTGATGCCAAAGTTTGCTAAATCTTCTTAATCTTTCAAATCTTTTTCAGAAAATTGCTTACATTAAAGGTTTTTACGCTTCAAAAACACAAATCCATTTTGCTCTTTGATAAGCTCAAGGTTTGGGTGATTTCGGTATTCATCGTATCGGTCGAATTTCGTTACGAAGAAAACAGGTTTATCAACTTTTCCATTCAATAGCCAATCTTCGTATTTTTCTCCAAGTTTTGCCGAAACATCAGAAACTGGTTTCTGGAAATAAAATAAATGAGCGTAACTCTTAAAACCTAATACGTGAACGTAAACTTCTTGCCCACGTTTCGACTCATAAAAATCAATGGCTGCTCCTTGTGTATAACGCTCGATTTTTGGAACCACCATTGCTCCAAATAAAAACAAACAAATGGCCGTAGATAAGGAGAGTGTATAAATAAACACTTCTTTTCGTTTGTGTCTTAATACCAAAACTGCATAAAGAATTACGGCAAAATAAAGTATTCCAATAAATATTTCGTAAGTATGCCATTCTACTACCGCTTCGAGGTTTTTTACAGCAAAAGGGTCTTTGATATACGGAATAATGGCCCTGGTATTCATGCCCACTAGTGGAACTGCGGCCAAGATTAATGATAAAATACCTCCAATGCTAATTAAGCCAAAACTAACCCATTTATTCCAAGTGGCACGCTCATTGAGCCAATCGTAGATAAATTTGGCGGCTAAAAACGAAACCGGGAAATAAGCCATCGAAGAATAATGCACAATCTTAGTCGTGACGATACTAAAAAGAATCATTACTACCCAAAAAGTAGTTTTCATCCACGGTACAAAAGCTGTTAGTTCATTAAAAGTACTATCAATCTTTGCATGATTATATGTAAAAGCACGAATGGCAAAAATCGAAATTGGAAAACAACCAATCAGCACTACAACGAAATGATAATAAAATGGCTGACCATGACCAGCATCAGGCGTACTGAAAAGTCTTATCTGATAAGTGATGAATTCTTTGAAAAACCAAGGGCCATTGTTGAAAAGCTCATTTGCGAACCAAATAGAGGTTATTAGTAGGCAGCTTATTCCAAAAATTACCATTTCTTTCCATTTGATATAATTTTTAAATCTTATATTGAGACCATAGAAAAATATAGTTAAACCCCAAATGAGGCCAGCAACGGGTCCTTTAGTCAAGATTGCAAGCCCAATGAAAAATCCAGAAAATATGATGCTTTTTAAATATTGAATTGGCTCAATTTTTGCTGTAAAAAAGAAATAGATGCCTAAAAAGATACACAAGTTAAATGTTGGGTCAATAATACCAGATTTGAAGTACAAATGAGGTGTGAATGCACCCAAATACATCAGCGACCAAATAAAACCAAAGGTGCTATCTTTAAGTTTTTTCCCAATTATAAACAATGTAATTAGAGTGATAACTCCAATACAGGCATTTGGGAAGCGTGCTGCAAACTCATTCACTCCGAAAATATGCATAGCAATGGTCTGCATCCAAAAGAAAAGTGGAGGTTTTTCCCAGAAAGGCTTAAAATCAATTTGTACACGACTATAATTACCGGTAAGAATCATTTCTCGGGCCGACTCGGCAAAGTTTATTTCATCCCAATCGAAAAGATGGACACCCCCTAGAAATGGAAAATAAAATATTAATCCTAATAAGATGATGTACGGTAGTTTCGTTGTTTGTTTAAGCATTATATTTCTTAGTTAATTTAAAAATTTTTAAAACGACTGGCCAATTTATCAAAAAAAAGTCTTTAAATGCCCATTTTTCATCGGTTTTTAAGCAAAACATAAATTTTGATAAAATAAAAAAAATATCGTAATTTGTATTAAAAAATAGTTTTATAAGAAGAAAAATTTCTCAAAAAGTGCATAGGGAAATAGAAAATATTTTAAGAAAACTCTACGAAACCATAGAGCGATTTTATCCTGATGATGTAAAGATAGATGATAAAAAGTATCTTGAAAAGTCAGGGCTTATCAACTTGTTGAATAACCAACAAGGGAATCTCTCTTTTTTAATAGATGTCAGACACTTAAGGGTAGTTCAAGCAAGCGGAAACATATTGAAGTACACAGGTTACAGTGAAGAAGAATTCTCAGAGGGTATTCTTATGAAGTTTCTGACAATGTTTGAGAAAGAGCATCATTTATTCATGAGCACAATTATAAATTGGGTATTGAATATTGAAAAAAACTTAGATTTTGTATATAAAACTCGGCAATTCATCAGTGCATGGGGAATGAAACTGCGTGATAAAGAGAACCGTCTCATGCGTTGGTATATCAATATAATTCCAGTTGAATTTAATGTAGAGAAATATCCAACGGTGGTTATTCTTTCTATTCAAGATGTAACACATTTGGTAAAAGGAGATGAATATTGTATTAGAGGTTCATTTGGTATGCAAGAAAAAAAAGTTTTTGTTTACTATTCAGGAGAAAAAAGAACATTAGAACATGATATTGTTTCGGAGCGAGAGCGAGAAGTGCTTCAATACATTGCACAAGGTTTAGATACTAAACACATTGCAACCGAAATGAAAATTAGCCCAAATACAGTAGATAATCATCGTAGAAATATGCTTGCCCGTACGGGTACGAGAGATACAACTGCATTGATACAAATATGTAGAATGGTTGGTGTTCTATAATTTTTGAATATCAATAAGTTAGGAAATTGTTATTAGGCTTTATTCTAAAACTAAATAAAAGAGAATTAGTTAAGTTTTTTTTTGAATAATATTTTATGTAAACAACTGATTATAAGTATTTTGTTAGTTTCGTATAGTTGTTTAGTCATTCTGACTATTGTCTTAACGACAAATTTTAGAGAAATCGCACACTAAACTAAGAAATTCACTTTTTTAGTCACAGCAAAAGTTGTTTTGGGTTCATCGGGGGACATTTTATGCCCCCTTTGCCTTTTTAACAATTTATCTATATATATACGATGAGAGACGCATTCCTGTAAGGTGTGCGTCTTTTGTTTTACAGGAGAAATAGAAATAGTTAATAAAATAAAAAGCCACCAAGCAAGTAGGGCTCGATGGCTAGTAATTAGGATATGGATTTATAGTCCTTACAAATTTGAGGATTGTTTTGATAAATTAAAATTGACATAAGTCAAGAAATGAAAGGTTGCCTTGTTAAGTGCTTAACGCTCAGCTCTTTTAGAACGCACTCTACTAAGAGTTTCAGGGCGAATATTTAAGTATGAGGCAATGTATTTCTGAGGTATGCGGTTGGTTAGTGTAGGAAAAGTTTCCTCAAACCAAGTTAGTTTTTCTTCAGAACTACAATACCTAATCAATAATAGAAATTTTTCGTAAGTAATTAGGTGCTGTTCGATTACGAGCCTACTCACTCGCTCCATTTGAGGTACTGTCATGTAGATATTTTGAATGTTTTCCTTAGTTATAGCCCAAAGTTTTACTCGCTCAATCGCTTTAATTCCCATTTGAGTAGGAACTTCATTGATAAAGCTTATAGTTGAGTAAGCAAAGCTACCCTCTGGTATAAGCCAGCGTGTATTAGTAAGCAGACCATCTTCTTGGTAAGAAAACTCTTGTAAAACAAACCCCTTCTTCTACAAAATAGAGTTTATTGTTTACATGACCTATATCTAAGATAATAGTATCTTTTTCGTAAGATTCAAGCTTAAAATATTGGGCAACCGTTTGGAGATTTTCTTGTGTAAATTGGGCATATTGTTGTAAGCCTAGTAACATTGGGTGCTCTAGATTCAGCATGGTTATTGGGTACTATATCATAAATTGAAAGAAAAGCAAAATAAGATAAAGAGCCAATACGCTCAAAATTATAATTTCAAACGCATTAGCTCTTTAAGCTACCTAAGGAAGGTTTTTAATATAGTTTCGGGAATAATGTTGGCTTGGCTTCGTGCATGATTTCGTAGGCAGCATCGAAGATGGTTTCAGCATTTGGCTTTGAAAAATAATCACCATCAGATGCATACGCTGGTCTATGGGCTTGTGCCGAAACTGCTTTAGGAGCAGAGTCTAACCAGCGATAGGCTCCCTGTTTATCAACCACTTCTTGCATCATAAATGCTGATGCTCCCCCCGGAACATCTTCGTCGGCAAAGATGACACGATTGGTTTTTTTGATAGACTCAGTAATTGAATGATGCACATCAAAAGGTAATAGCGATTGTACATCTATCACTTCTACATTAATTCCAACCTCTTCTAACTGCTGGGCTGCTTCCATGACAATTCTGCACATCGAACCATATGTAACGATTGTGAGGTCAGTACCTTGTTTTAAAACTTCGGGAACGCCTAAAGGCAGACAAATTTCATCGAGGTTAGTCGGTAACTTTTCTTTTATTCGATAGCCATTCAAACATTCAATAATAAGAGCGGGGTCATCGCCTTTAAGAATTGTATTATAAAAACCTGCGGCTTGTACGAAATTTCTTGGCACTAACACATGCATACCACGCAAAGAACCTAACATGGCTGACATTGGTGAACCTGAGTGCCAAATTCCTTCAAGACGGTGGCCACGTGTACGAACTATGAGTGGTGCCTTCTGTTGTCCAACCGTACGGTAGCGTAGCGAGGCTAAATCGTCGGTTAAGGTTGCTAAGGCGTAATAAATATAATCGAAGTATTGAATCTCTACAATCGGACGTAAGCCACGCATCGCGGCTCCAATGCCTTGCCCAATAATGGTTGTTTCACGAATCCCGGCATCGGTAACTCTAATTTCTCCGTATTTTTCTTGAAGCCCCGCAAAACCTTGATTTACATCGCCGATTTTTCCAACATCTTCTCCAATGGCAAATACTCGTGGGTCTCGCTCTAATAATTTATCGAAATAGGTATTGATAATTTCACGACCATCAACAAATTGACTTTCTTCAGTATATTGAGGTGCTACTGATTTGACAAACATTGGTGAAGATGGGAACTCACTCAGCAAATGAGAATTAAAACGTTTGTAGTTTTCGGGAGCTACATCATTGAGCCATTTGCTTAGTTCTTTTTTTGCCGTATTCTCTTCAAAACGCATGGTTCTGATGGCTTTTTTTACAGCAGCGATTACATCGCGTCTGGCTGCATTTTCAGTTTTTTCGAGCCCCTCTCTTATGTTCGAAATAGCCTTGGCATTTTTGCTTTCGGTGGTTGCTTTTTTGAGTATCGCTAAGGCTGAGTCATACTCTGGCTTTAGTGAGTCACGGTAGGCACTCCAAGCAGCATTGCGTGATTTTTTTGCTACATCTTTGGCATTGGCTTCTATTTCGCTGATTTCTTCTGTTGTGGCGTATCCATTTTCCAAAATCCATTTTTTGAAAAGTGTATTACAATCAAATTCTTGTTCAAATTTTAAACGTTCTTTTGATTTGTAACGCTCATGCGAACCAGATGTAGAGTGTCCTTGTGGTTGAGTTACTTCAACTACGTGTACGAGTACAGGCACGTGTTGGTCGCGGGCATAAAGGGCTGCTTTTTGGTAGGCATCAATTAGCTCTACATAATTCCATGCACGAGCAACAATTATTTCAATGCCATTAGAATTTTCTTTGCGTTGGAAACCCGCCAAAGCTTCCGAAATACTCGATTTGGTGGTTTGATATTTTATCGGAACAGAGATACCATAGCCATCGTCCCAAACCGAAAATATGATGGGAATTTGCAAGACACCAGCCGCATTGATAGATTCGAAAAACATACCTTGTGAAGTAGAGGCATCACCAATGGTGGTAAAACATACTTCATTTCCTTTTTTCGAAAATTTTGTAAATTGGTGTAAAGCAGGATTCTCTCTAAACAATTTTGAAGCATAGGCCAATCCAATCGCACGTGGCATTTGGCCCGCCGTTGACGAAACATCGCAAATGGTATTATACATCTGGGTTTGGTCTAGCCATTCGCCTTTTTCATCCAATAATTTATTGCCGTAGTGGGCGTTCATTGAGCGGCCACCTGTAAATGGGTCGTGGGCAGTATCAGTGTGTGCGTATAATTGAGCAAAAAACTGTTGCCAAGTAAGCCCACCAACAGCGGCCAAAAATGTTTGGTCACGGTAATATCCCGAGCGGAAATCACCCATACGAAAAACTTTCGACATAGCAATTTGAGCCAATTCTTTTCCATCTCCAAAGACACCAAATTTGGCTCTACCCCTGAAAACGTCCTGTCGGCCAATGTAACTTACTTCACGGCTTTCACAAGCTATTCTATAATCATTGAGTACTTCTTCTTTCGTTAAAAGAACATCGGTAGAGGCAACTGAGGCAAGTAGGTTTGTCATAAAATGAAAAATAGAGTGAATGGCTCACTACTGGCTATAGAACCAAAAATATGGGTCTGTATTCTTAAAAAAGAAAATAGTTAGCATAACAACTATTTTCCATGTAAAATTAGAAAAAAATATTTCAAAATTCAAAATAAAGCGAAGTAAGCCTAAGGAGAGTTGAAAGACAACAAGAAATAATAAAGTAAATACAGTAGAATAATACCCACAAACTGCTGCTTGTTACTGATAGTTTCAATAAATTCTTCTAAATTCTCATTATCAATGAGTAATATTTTATTGAATTTGAATGAGTGGTGTAAAATGAGTCATCCCGTATATTGCCATCAGTTTAAACTGATGGAAGAAGTATTATTTCTTTCAGAATTTTGGATGACTCATTTTATAATAATATTTATGTTACATTCTCAAGAATACTAATTTGTTTCTTTATGATATTTTTTATGTAGGTAATATCATTTGGATTGACCATTTTTTTCAAATCTGCAATAGTATTGTTGTTCTTCAGAATAAAAAACGAGATTATGTTTTCAAGTTCAGAAAGACCAACCATTTTAAAAGAAGCTTTGATTCTGTGAAGTCTCTTTTTTATAGTTGATAAATCATCTTTTTTAGTAGATGCTAAAATACTTTCAAGCTCTTTAAGATATTCGCTTTCAAATACTTTGAAAACTTCTAGAGCATAGCGGTAATCATCTATATAGAATTCATTCAAAAAGTCTTTATCTAATTCACTGATAAAGATATTTTGAGGTTCTGTTGTTTCATCAAAACTTGACTTCGGGAAATATGAATTAATTTTATTTGAAAGCTCAGTTAGCGTAAATGGTTTCTTGATAATATCATCCATTCCAAACTTGAGTACTTCTCGTTCAATTTTAGGAAAAACCACCGCCGTCATGGCAATAATAATAAAAGTACGTTCTGGGAAATTTGTACGGAGTTTAACAGCAGTTTCGAATCCATCAATGCCTGGTAATTGTAGGTCCATGAAAACTAAATCAAACCTTTTCTTGTCAAAAATCTGTATTGCTTCCTCACCCGATTTGGCAACATCATAATTGACAGACCATTTGTTCATTACTCGCTCTAAGTATTGTTGATTTAGTAAGTTGTCTTCCACAACCAAAATCCTTAAGTTTTGGAAGTTAGTTGGAATATTATCTTCAGTTCTTGAATTTAAAACCTTAGGTGCTTCCAATTTAAGGCCTTTGTCGAAGGTGAGTTCAAATGAAAACTCCGAACCTTTACCTTTTTTACTTTTTACTTTAATTTCACTTTCGTGAAGCTCAATGAGTTTTTTTACAATCGTTAAGCCTAAACCTACTCCTTCTGATTTATGCTGGCTTACAGAAGGCAACTGAAAGAACTTGTTGAATATCAAGTCTTTGTTGTCAAGTTCAAATCCTATTCCAGTATCCTTAACCGAAAATCCTATCTTAACGTTTTGATTCGTTTGATTCACTATGGATATCTTGACAGTTATTTGACCTTCAGAGGTGAATTTTTCAGCATTAGATAATAAATTGATTAAAATTTGTTGTAGTAAAAGTGGGTCTCCAATGATGTATGAATCAAGACTAAAATCTAAATCAAGCACAAGGTCAATATTCTTTTTACCTAAGGTATGCTCAAAGGTTTTTACGGTATCCGTCAGCATCTTATTCAAATCAAATGAAATAGCATTGATTTGAATATTACCAGATTCAATCTTAGAAATATCGAGGATATCAGTAATTAACTTTTGGAGAAATTTAGTAGAGGTTTCTAAAATGCCCAAATAGTCTAACTGCTCTCGGTTGAGTTGTGTTAATTTAAGTAAATCTGTCATGCCAATAATGGCATTAATTGGCGTTTTAAGTTCGTGAGTCATACTTGTTAAAAACAAGCGTTCGCTCTCTTGTGCTGCCGCCGCAACTTTATTGGCCAATTCGAGCTCCTGTTCGAGCTTCTTTCTTTCGGTTATATCATAGAAAATACTCAGTAAGCCTGTTAATTGATTTTGCTCGTTGTAAATCGGACTACTACTGATAATCACCCAAATAGTGGTACCATCTTTTCTTATAACTGGAATTTCATAAGGTTTTCCATCGCCCTTAATAATTCTATTTTTAGCCTCTTTATAGGTTTCAATATTACTATTTTTTATCAAAACTTGATAAGCTTTCTTTCCTATCAACTCGTCTGGCTCGTAACCAGTCATTTCACACAACTTATTGTAGGCGTTTATGATAATATCGTTGGTATCAACCTCAATGATTCCCAATTGCATGTTTTCAATAATCCCACGATGTTTCTCCTCGCTTTGTTTGATTTGCTTATCAATATTATATTTTAGAGTAATATCACGATATTTCCATATATGGCGGTATTTACCATTTTTATTTTGAATCGGTAAATAGTCTCTTTCCAGTATTTTCCCGTTTTTTAACTCTAAAATCTCTCCATTTTTTACGGTATGTCCTTGAACATTCATCTCTATAAAATCGATGAACTGCTCAGGATATTTGAAATAGCTTTTCATCTCGTGAGCCATTAACTGACAATTTTGCCCAATTAAATCATTAGGATTTAGATTTAAGTCAAAAATATTTAGGAGAGATTTATTCGTAATAATCACTCTTCTATTTTCGTCTTCCATCAATACACCTGTTTCAAGGCTGCTTATCAGTGTTGAAGCTGCCTCATTGGTAATATCAACTTTGTGCTCATTAGATGATTTCTCATGCGAAAAATCTTGTACGGTACCATAAAGTAATGGCTCATTTTGTAGGTTTGTTAAAAATAAGTTAACTTTTACCCAAGCGTGCTTGCCAACACTGTTTTTTATTGGCAGCTCGATATACGGATAAGTCGTTTGTACTTTTTCGTCCACCAAACTAAAAACACTGCAAACATAATCGTAATAAAAATCGAAGAAGAGTCTTTTAGTAGAGGAATCAATTTTTAAGGGATAATCACATCTGATGTTTTGGGAATTAAATTTTACAAGGCCATTTGCACTAACTGCAAATAATAAATTGTCGATGTTTGATACTAAGTATTGGTACTTGTTGAAAAACTGAGGTGTAATAATACTTGAAAATGAAGGATAATAAGCAAAAGTTCGGTTAAGAAATTTTGGGTAAGTTAATTGGCTTTTTCTTAGCGTAATCATGATTTTATAAGAATTGGTTCACAGATTATAAAAATGGATTTAATCTCCCAAAGTTGTTTTTTATCTCAAAATAGTGCTACTGTTATAAGTAAAAATACTTAGTTTTTATGGCTTGAAAATTATAATTATAAGTATTTAGGAAACTATTGAATTTTAAAAATAGTAAATATTAATTTTTAAAATAGAGATAAAGAGTTTTGTCGTATTAATTATTCTGCAAAAGGAATACTAATTTTAAAATGTATGTATTCTTATTTGAAGAAATTCTACGAGTGGTTTTTTTTTATCGACGAGTGAACAAACATTCGATAAGCGAACATTTATTGACTTTGAGTTTTAGGTAGAATAAATTATGTTATGAAGTTGCTCATGGGTTTCAAACAAAAATTTAATTGGAAAGAAAAAGGAAGGTAAAACCTTCCTTTTTACCAAAAAACTTCTTGCTGTGACTTTACTTAAATAAAACAATTTAAACTTGTTATTGAGTATTTATACTTAAATAGGGGTTAGGTAAACTTTTAAAACACTTATTATGTTACTTATATAAGACTATTTACTTTTTCTTTAAATACATTACACTCAAGACTCCAAATAAAAACTGTTAATCAAATCTCTTTATTTTTCTCGAAAGTACGTAAGCTAAATGGTTGTAAGCAAAAAAAATCTATGATTGGTTGTCAAAAATCTATGGATTGAATAAAGAGCATATTTTACGGTTAAAAAGTTCTATACAAATAATGCCCAAAAAGTATAAAGTTTCAAAAAAGAAGTATACATTTAATTATTATTTGGTAAATATTGCTATTCGCAGTAGCATATATATAAACAAATAGGTAAAAAGGTTCGTTAATGAAGTAAATTGTCCGAAAGATTCTTTTAGTTCGAATCACTTGCCATTTATAGAGTATAAATGGCAATTCGTCGAATTGTATAGTAATTTTGTCTATCAGATTAGCTAATATTGTATCAGTTCTTGCGAATTAAGTACAAAAATAATTTGAGTTAGTCTGGTTGTTATTAGTTATTACTCTTGCATTTTGTGCTTTAAGTAAATGTTTTATTACAGAATTATAACGGCTAGTCGTTTTTTACATGTATCAGGGGGAAAAGTCTTATGAATTGTATTATAATAGAAGATGATTTTTTGTCACAGCAGACGCTCATCAGAAATTGTAAGGCTTTCGATGGAGAACTAAACATTTTAGGGGTTTTTGAAACTATAGAAGCAGCTCGTACTTTTATAGAAAAAAATTCTGTTAAGATTGATGTAATATTTTTAGATATAATCTTACCAGATAAAAACGGCCTAGATTTCCTACCTGAATTGCCAATAATGCCCTATGTTATTATAACAACGGCTTATGATATATACGCAGTGCAAGCATTTGAGTTCAATGTAGTAGATTATCTGAGAAAACCCTTCACTTTTCGAAGATTCATGCAAGCCATGGAGAAAGTAAAAAAGATGATGAAGTTAGATAATGTAGCAGATTGTTCTGGGTTTATTGTTTTGAAAGATAAAGGAAGATCTATAAAAGTTCCGATTAACGATATAGATTACGTGGAGTCATATTCTGATTATGTAAAAATTTTTGTGGGGAATGAATGTTACGTGCATTTAGCTTCCTTGAAATCAATGAAAGAGACCTTATCAGAAAGTTGTTTTATTCAAGTGCACAGAAGGTTTTTGGCCAATAAAAGCAAAATAATCTCGGTAGAAGAAAGTAAAATTATTCTTAGTGGTAATAATCTTAAAGAACTACCATTAAGTAGAGCTCAAAGAAAACAATTTTTAGAGTTTTTTTTGAATAATAAGTAAGTATTTCAACCTGTTTAGTATCCCTTTTAATACAACTTTTATATAGTCATGTATCAAAAAAATATTGAAACATTAGACATCCCCTCAGATATTGCCACATTGATTGTTGATGATGACAAAATCATTCAAAGGATGCATACTTTTTTGCTGAATAGTGCTGGGCTATCTTCTAAACCAATGTTATTTGATAATGGAAAAGATGCCCTAGACTTTATTTCGGAGCAAAACCCTTCACGATACCTTGTTTTTCTAGATATTAACATGCCGATTATGAATGGATGGGAGTTTTTAGATAGTATTAACAAAAGTAGATTAAAAGATAATTTACTGATTGTAATTGTTAGCTCCTCAATCAGTGCGGCCGACTTCAAGAAAGCAGAATCTTATCCACAAGTAATTTCTTTTTTGACTAAGCCCATTAATATCGACATGCTTAAATCGCTAAAAAACGCAATTTCCTAATAATCGAATATACAAATTCCTAATAATCAAGTATACAAAATAATGGTTGATAAATTTTATGAGTTATCCTCAAGTGGCTTGCAGGATATAGGGGTCTATAGTAATTTAGGTAGAAGATCAAGTTTCGCTGGAATTGGTGTTCAGACAGATAAAATGCGAGCTTTAAAATATATTGTGGAAAATCAAAATACTATAGAAGCTATATCTGAGGTACCAAAAAAGAGTCTATTATCGAATATCAATAAAGATGATATGTTTATGAAGGAGTGTGTAAATAAACTCACAAAACAAACTAAATTGTTGAACGAAATTGTATGGCAACAATCACATTTGGTGAGAGCTCCTTTAGCACGTTTAATGGGTATAGTTAGCATCCTGCAA